>NZ_JAGGQR010000031.1:0-28776 GCF_018613205.1 Bacillus sp. ISL-46 | reverse complement strand
GCAGGTGGACGAATTAAAAAAAAGGAATTAAAAAATTCTCATCAAATCAGTCTGAATACAATATCTTGAGGTGTTGCCACCATGAATTTTGAATACAAAGAAACTGGAACTTTTAATGCAGAAAAGGCAGCAAAAGGTCTGATCGAATTAGCTCAGAAAATCAAGAAGGGTGATAAGAAGAATGATAAAAAAGTAAGCTGACTCATGACCAATTAGGACATGAGTTTTCTTTTTTTAGTAGCCAGTAAAAATTGCAAATTAACAGATGTTACATGATAGGACGGAGCTTCATAAAGTTCAAGAAGAAATGGACTATGAAGAAAAAGTCTTACTCGCATATTACGATTTAAAACTAATTGAATATGCTGAGAAAATGGTAGAACACATTAGGAAAATATATGATTTCGATTCCTCTGCTAACATTCCTTCTGAACAATGGTAGTGGCACCTTGATAAAATCGTTAATGGAGTAATGAGTTTTGGAGTATCATCAGAAATCAGGAAGGTCATGTAACTGGAGTCACAATTGATCAAAAAACAATTAATTAGACATAAATGATAAGCTGCAACCTTGGCATGAGTTCTGTATTGAATCGAACTCATGCTTTTTATCTTATCTTGTCTTTATCTTGTTTGTTTTGGGAATTTATCGGCTAGCCAATAAAAATGGATACTTTACTTTTTCCTGGATTAGTCAATATTAATTGACCAGTACACCACCATACTACCAAAACGGTAAGAGAGGTAGAAAGATACTAGAAGAATCATTCCGTTTGATAATCAAATAGGAAATTTAAATCTATTAAATCAAGTCCTAATATTATTTCAGAGCTATAAGAACATCGTTCCTACTATCTAAACTAAGTAAATAAAATTCTGAATATTATGTTATAATACTCAATAAATAATTCTTCGTAGTTGTTTGAATAATTAAATAATACATAATGAAAGTCTTTCCATCTTTAATTGAGGAAAAAACATGAAATATTAAATGGTGCCTGTCACCTGTCGAATGCTACAAATTTCGAGTGGTGACAGGCACTTTTTCAAGAGCACAGAACAAGGGGTTGAGTAAAAAAATGAGTATTAAGCGAATGCACATAAAGAATGCTTTTGAATCACCTAAAGAAACAGTTTTGAATGAATTTTATGAACGAATTATTTCAATCCCTATTGAAGCAAGAACAAATTTGAAAAATGAACTCATTAATGTAATTGGCGTTGAACGAACAAGGGGCGTGTTTATTCGCTACGGCTGGCATTGTGGAGTGAGTGATGCGGAAAAAGCCATGTCGTTGCAATGGGACGATGAGTTAGATTTGGTATATGCAGGTCCTAAATTTCACAAGTTGCATGGTTACTTAGATAAAGTGGAAATTTTGGAAATGAGTTTTGATGAGCAAAAGAAATGCAATTTTATAGAAGTCCTTTGGATTAATACGTTTGAGGCATCTCAATATTTAAAAGCCAAAGGCCTCAGTGAAGAGCCTGTTTGTCACACCTTGTGTGGATATGCAAGCGGTTACCTGTCAAACGTGCTGCAACAGCCTATCCTTGTTAAGGAAGTAGAATGTCGCGCGATGGGCCACGAGCAATGCAAATGTATTTGTATGCCAATAGAAAAATGGGGAGAAGAAATTACGAGTGATCTGAGTTACTATCAAGCGAATAGCATGATCAAGGAACTCGATGAAATAACAGCGAAATTAAAAATGGAGCGGGACCATTTAAGTAAAGCGAGCGATATACACCGGCAATTAATTGAGGAACTACTGTCGAACCAAGGGTTACAAAAAGTTGTTGATATTTTATTTGAAACGACTGGTTTAACAGTCATTATTGAAGATGAATATAATCAAATCATTGTAAAATCAGGAAACCTTCCGAATCCGCTTACTTTAAATACATTTAGAGATTCGAACACTACATTTGTACGTTATTCAGAAAAGCTTTCATTGTTACGCACTCCAATTTTTTATGGAGAGCAAATTAAAGGCTATTGTTCTTTTGTTTTTACAGGAGAGAATCAGCCGAATGAGCTTGATTATATGATTATTGAAAAGGCAGCAATCACGTCTTCGCTTATATTATTGAATGAAAGTATAAAAGTTACAACGGAGCAAACGATTAAACGGAGCTTTTTAAATGATATCTTGGAAGGTCGATTAGCAAAGGAAGAAATGTATAAAATTGCCTATTATTTAGATTTCAATCCTTCCTCGACCTATTGGATGTTAACGTTTGAACGATTTGTAAAGGAACCAAAAATTGAACATGAAATAGCGTTTAATGAAGAATTGATTCGTCATATTCATTTATTTTTGAAAGAGCGCTCGATCAATTCAATCGTTTCACAAAAACTCAACAAAATTATTATATTAATTGAGTACCCAGCTTTTGAAAGTTTGCATATATCACAGTCTACGTTTATTGATCAATTGTTAAAGCATTGTTCACGGCGCTTCCCAAAATATAGGATTTCTGTCGGTGTTAGCTCTGTCATCCAGGAGTTTTCACAAACTGTCACGCTATACAATGAAACATTGGCGGCATTACGTGCAACAAACAATCGAAAAAATGTATATTACTTCGAAGAGCTAGGCATTGAAAGTGTTTTATTCCAAATACAGGATGATGTGTTGATTGAGCGCTTTGTGAATCAACATATTGGTAGGTTGTTAGAAGTAGATAGTAATGAATTTGAGTTAATAAAAACGTTATTTGCATATATAGATAGTGGAAGTAGTATTAACGATACTGCGAAGGAATTATCCATGTCGATTAGCGGATTACGCTATCGACTGGCCAAAATTAGTGAGATTTTAAACCATGATCTGAATGATACACAATATGCCTTCACACTTTATTTAGCAATCAATATTTTAAAAGCAAAAGGAAAAATTGAGATGTAACTATAAGCCTTGCCCATTAACTTGTTGATGGGCAAGGCTTTTTCGTAGTTAAATAATGAAAAAAGTTTGTTTGATTCATCATTTTACAATAACTATCTAGCTAACTCCGTTTCTTTTGTAACGGTTAGAAATATAAACTTATCATGATTTAAGCAATCCAATTAAATATATAAAGAAAATATTTAATAGGAAACGTTTTAAAAACAATCTAAATTCAGTATCTATCGTAGGTATATTTAAAATATTCTAAATATTATAATTCAAATCAGTAGCAGATGCTTGATAGGATTTGAAAACGTTTACTTATGAGGAGGAAGGTATATGGCAGTTAATCTTTTAGAAGTTAAAAAGGCTCCCAACAAAGAAGAACTTCTTAGGAGGGCAAAGGAGGTCGGTTTATTAGCTGAAAAATACGCTTTAAAGGCAGATCAAGATTCGAAGCTTCCAGATGAAGTAATTGAAAAAATAAAAGAAGCTGGGTTTCATAAACTCTTACGACCAAAAGAATATGGCGGTCAAGATTTAGATTACTTTACTTTTGGTGAAATGATCCGCACGATCGCGAATCATAGTATCGCTGCCGCATGGTTAAGTTATTTCTTTGTTATTCATGAAACCTGGGTTGCGTTTTTACCAAAAGAAAGCCGTGATGAATTGTATGGACATGGTGGCTTAATGGCAGATGTATTTGCCCCTGTCGGGAAAGTAACAGAAGATGGCGAAGGCTATCGCCTTTCAGGGCAATGGAACTTCTGTAGTGGAGTGCTTTGGAGTGATTGGATTGGACTAGGCGCAATCACCAAGCTAAAGGATCGGACAGAGCCGGAATATTGTTTATTTATTTTGAATAAAGAGGAAGCAGAAATCGTCCATAACTGGGATGCAATGGGGTTGCGTGGCTCAGGAAGTAACGCGGTGAAAGTTGACAACGTTTACATACCGCCGAATCGAATTTTCCATGCAACACGTGTCATTAACGGTGCAGGCCCAATAGATAGTAATTTTGAGCCTGACTATCAAATTTTCAATGTACCATATATCCCATGGTTCTTAATGGGCTTCCAATTTATTCAGATTGGCGGCATTGAACGATTGATTGATATTTTCCAAGAAAAAACACAAAATCGGATTCGTATTTTTAACAATAATTCAAATGAAAAAGAAGCAGCTAGTAGTCAACGCGTACTGGCGGAATTAAAACTACAATTAAGTTCTTTAAAAGGCTTAGCAAATGATTACGTTGAAAGGTTAACGTATTATCAACAAAATCGCATTCGTACATTGGATGAAGAAGAGCGTGAAAGATTGTTCGGGATTCGTGGGCATATATCAAAAACGACTTCAGAGATGGCGCTCCGTATTTTACTAACTTTAGGTGGAAACTCCGTATTTAAAGGGCAGCCTACCGAATTGTTTGTGCGTGACATTATGACAGCGGCTTCTCATCCGACGCACCATTACGAAGATGCAATGGCATCATACGGCAAGTCAATCTTTGGCTTTAAAGGAAACCCAATTTGGTAAATAAAACTTTGGAGGGAATGTGAAATGATGAAAGAACCTATTTTTGATGTGGCACATCTGGCACATATTGAAATTTATAGTCCTAAAGTAGAAGAGTCTGTTTGGTTTTTTAAAGAAATTTTAGGGATGGAAGAATCGCACCGTCAAGGTGATTCTGTTTATATGCGTGCTTACGAGGATTTTTATCATCATACACTGATAATTACCAAAAATGATGAAGCGGGTCTTGGGCATGTGGCATGGCGTGCCACTTCTCCGCAAGCTCTAGAGCGTCGTGTACGAGAGATTGAAGCGACAGGTTATGGAATGGGCTGGATTGAAGGCGATGTCGGTCATGGACCAGCCTATCAATTTACCACACCAGATGGTCATAAAATGGAAATTCTTTGGGAGGTTGAATATTTCCAAGCGAATGAGGAACAAGCTACACCACTCTTAAACCGTCCACAAAGGCGTCCACGTCGCGGTGTGCCAGTACGTCGCTTAGACCATGTGAATGTCCTGGCGAGCGAAACAAATAAAAACGTTGAGTTTTTGGAAAATGCGCTTGGATTTAAAGTGCGCGAACGTATTCTAAATGATGATAATACAGATGTAGCAGCATGGTTAAGTTCTAACTCATTAGTGCACGAAGTTGCCATCATGGGAGACGCATTAGCTGAAAAAGGAAGATTACATCATATTTGCTACTGGTACGGCTATCCCCAACATTTAATGGATGTGAGTGAATTATTGGTGGAGCATGGGTTTAAAATTGAAGCAGGTCCTGGCAAGCACGGTGTCTCTCAGGCTTACTTCCTATATGTGATCGAACCTGGGGGCAATCGTGTTGAATTATTCGGTGACACGGGTTATCAAATTTTTGACCCAGACTGGAATACGGTTGAATGGAAAGGGAAAGATTTAGAGCATGCAATTATTTGGTACGGCTCTAATTTACCACAAGAGTTCTTTGAATATGGAACACCAGTGAAGAAAAAGGCAGTTGCACCACTAAAATAAATGCTGGTGAATAATTAATGGTGAGCTTCTCCAATGTACAAGCTCACCATGTATGGAATGTAAAAGCGAGAGGAAGCTTTCAATAGTTTCCTCTATCTTTATTAGTAGATGGAAGGAGCAATGCGTTATGACGATTATCTCAAAATATATGGATGTGAATGGGATTAACACACACTATCATGAGGAAGGGAGAGGAGCAGAAAAAATTATTTTAATACATGGGTCAGGACCAGGTGTATCTGCCTTCGCAAACTGGCGCTTAATTATCCCACGCTTAAGTGAATCCTTTCATGTATTTGCACCAGATATTATTGGTTTTGGTAAAACTGATAAACTCCCCAATCATCAATATACCGTTGAATTGTGGGTACAACATTTAATTAGCTTTATTGAATCCGTGTCGGATCAGCCTGTTCACTTAGTCGGCAACTCAATGGGCGGTGCATTAGCGCTTCATGTTGCCTATCAAAGACCGGACCTTGTGAAAAAATTAATTTTAATGGGTAGTGTTGGCATAAAGCACCAAATTTCAGAAGGGTTAGAACGTGTTTGGGGGTATGAGCCAAGTTTGGAGTCAATGCGAGAATTAATTGAATTATTCTCATACGATGAAAAAGCAGCGAAAAATGAAGAATTAGTCCGTCTTCGCTATGAAGCTAGTATTGAACCTGAGGTGAAAGATGCATTTTCGGCAATGTTCCCAGAGCCTCGCCAACAAAAACTGGACGAATTGGCGTTAACCGATGAACAAATTCAAAGTATTAAAGTACAAACACTATTATTCCATGGCTTGAATGACAAGGTTATCCCCATTGCAGACACAAGCTATCGTCTTATTGAATTGCTTCCGCATGCAGAACTACATGTATTTAATGAGTGCGGGCATTGGACACAAATCGAAAAAACCGAGCCGTTCGTGGAGAATATTTTAAGATTTATTAAATGATGTCTCATAAAGATGAGCCCTACGCGTATTGGAGGATTTCGAAAAGTAAAGTGGGTAATTTCAATATTCTTACTAATATAAAAATAATCTTGGGAGGTTCATAGAGATGGATGATCGTCAATTTCGAACGGCAATGGGAAAATTCGCTACAGGGGTAACCGTGATTACGACAGAACTGGATGGGGATGTACATGGTATGACGGCAAATGCCTTCATGTCTGTATCCCTTGATCCAAAGCTTGTTGTCATTTCAATTGGAGAAAGGGCAAAAATTTTAAATAAAATCAAGGAAAGCAAGATCTTTACTGTGAATCTTTTGGCTGCGGATCAACAAGAGCTATCGATGATCTTTGCGGGACAAATCAAGGAACCTCGTGAAGTTATTTTTGATCGTCTAGATGGCAAACCAGTGTTAGCAGGCGCGATCGCACAGGTGGCTTGCGAAGTATCCGCGGAGCATATTGAAGGAGATCACACTTTGTTTATTGGAAAAGTAACTGATATTCATCTTGAAGAGAAGGAACCGCTTGTGTTCTTTAACGGAAAATATCGTGTATTGGCAGAAGTATAAGCTGACTTCATTATTGGAACATGAAAGGAGACTGTATGGAAACGATCTATTTAAGTAAGGAAAATTTGGCTGCTTATCAGGAAATGGCATGCTCAAATGTTATGGCACTTGGATGTTTTGACGGTCTCCATCATGGGCATGTAAAAGTGATTCAAACTGCATTGTGGGAAGCAAAGGAAAGACAAGTCTCACTGTCAGTAATGAGTTTCTTTCCTCACCCGAAAACGGTCATCGGGGGGAAGGCATGTGTTCACTATTTAATGCCGCAGTCCGAAAAAGAAAAGAAGCTTAGTGAACTAGGTGTTGATACTTTTTACCTTGTGGAGTTCGATAAAGACTTTGCAGGGTTGTCACCTCAAGCATTTGTTAAGGAATACTTGATCAATCTGGGTGTTATTCATGCAGTAGCAGGATATGACTTTTCGTATGGCAGCCTTGGTGCAGGGAATATGGATACATTGAAACAAGATTCCGGAGGTCGGATGGATGTAACTACGGTCGACAAGGTGGAGTACAAAGGGGAAAAAATCAGTTCGACTCGTATTAGACAACAACTGTTAGATGGGAATGTCGAGGAGCTGCCCTATCTTATCGGGCGCTCTTACGAATTAAAATGCGAAGGCGCTGGATCGGTTTTAACTCCCTATTCGCACTATACACTCCCTGCGCCTGGGAGCTATGATGTGACATTGAAGAATAAGAGCAAATCTTTGCAGACCGAAGTGATGGTAAACGAGAAAAACGTAACGCTTACTAGTATAGATCAGATTCCATCATGGCTCGAAGGAAACTTGACCATCGTCTGGAATCGGCGGATGAAGGCTGAAAAGGTTCAAACGGGGAAAAAGGATCATACTTTTTGTCGTCCCTTATTTGTTTAGATGAAAAATAAACCCATTATAAATAGAAAGAAGGGTCAAAAGTGGCTCAAATTGTAGAAGCCTATAAGCATTTACTTCAAGCTGAAAAAAACAAAAAGTCTGTTGTCCCACTTACGGATTTGTATCCTCATATCACTATTCATGATGCTTACCGAGTTCAAATGAAAAGTATTGATCAGAAGGTTAAGGATGGCCAAAAAATCGTTGGGAAAAAGATCGGGTTAACTTCGTTTGCGATGCAGGAGCTATTAGGAGTTGATCAGCCCGATTACGGTCATTTATTGGATGGTATGGATATTCCGAATGGTGGCAGCATTCCAATCGAAACGCTTTTTAACCCTAAGGTAGAGGGCGAGCTTGCTTTTGTGTTGAAAAAAGATTTGATAGGGCCAGCTGTTACAGTGGAAGACGTCCTAGAAGCAACAGAATATATTGTTCCTTCTATTGAGATCGTTGATAGCCGTATTACTGATTGGAAAATTAAATTAGAAGATACGGTTGCGGATAATGCCTCTTGTGGACTGTTCACCTTAGGAGGTCAAAGGTTCGATCCAAATGGAATGGATTTAACGAAAATCGAAATGAGTCTTTATAAAAATGGTCAGTTCATGAATAAAGGGACAGGGGCTGATGTATTAGGTCACCCATCAACATGTGTTGCATGGCTGGCAAATAAACTAAATGAATACGATGTTACTTTAAAAGCTGGGGAAGTCATTTTATCTGGAGCCCTATCGGCGGCTGTTGTAGCTCAAAAGGGAGATGTCTTTACAGCTGAGTTTAGCCAGATAGGAAAAGTTGAGGTATCTTTTGGTTAAGTTACGAATGGTTATTTTTTACATACCTGCTTAACATAATGCGGTGTGGCAGAATTGGCAGAAGCGCAAGAATCAAAATCTTGTTCCTCTGAAATTTCGGTTCGACCCAGACAACTGGTATCAGATTGTGCTCAGAAAAGATTATTTATCAACGTTTCTTACATTTTGTAAGGAATGTTTTTTTATTATCAGCGGAATACTTACTACAGGGTACTCTGATCCAACCTGATCAGCTGAAGTACAAGTCATAAAGAAATATTGCGAAGAATGGTGGAGTTAAACCGGGCGGGTAAGAAAGTGGATTTGATCACTATGACAACCAAAGTGAATATTTTATCGAGTGACCAACAAGAATTATCAATGATTTTTGCAGGACATTTGAAAAAAGAAGTAGCATTTGACACCTTAAATGATCTGCAGGTAATAAGATGCTCACTTGCTCAAGTTACATGTGAAGTGGTAAACATCCATGTAGAAGGGGATCATTCCCTTTTTATTGGAAAAGTCAAAAATATTGAACTTGAAGAAAAAGATCTACTCCTTTTTGAGGACTGAAAATGTTCGTGAGAAAGTGTTAATTAGAAATTATGAAAACTGTCAGTACCCTGAATGGTTACTGGCACTTTTTATGTTCTAGAAGGCATTATGGTTGGTGCCGGCACTCGTAAATGCTAGTCTAATGAACATAGCGGCATCACTACAATTACAACTGTTCATAAAATGTATAAAGATGTTCATGTAAAAATTTAATATTAAAGACATGAACTTTGTAAGGGATAAAGTATTAAATGGCTTCAAATAGAAGCAAAATTTTGGACGTTTAGAGATTTATTCAGGACCTTTTAAGTCTGGACTGAAATACCCATCATCTATTAATTCAAAATTGCTACCAATAAGATCTTAACTATTTTTATAAGCTATATAATACTAACGGGTATACTCTAAGAAATCCTCTGAAAGTTTGTCTTCTTTCACCTCTACCACTTCAACTGTTTCTTGTATTTACTCTGTCAGCAAAATTTCTTTATCATCTTCATAATAAGAGTCAATTGTTGCACTTGTGAATTGTTTATAAGAATGATTGTTTGTGTTAAAAATCAATAATAATATGTCTTTCTTTGGTGTGAATTAATGGAAGGTATGGAAATAGGAATATGCGGAATAAATCATGCTGCTGTGTAAAATAAAGGATTGGAGTATCTTTGGGTTTCTCAAATACCCAATCTGGAACAAAGCTGATTTTGCTCCGTGCTTGTCAATCTCGATTTCATAATATTTACAATCACCATGACTCTATTACTTTGATAAAATATAGTTAACTAAATGGATGGAGAAAACCTATGATAAATCAAGAAGAATTGAGTTATATAAATACCTATCTATTAAAAAGTGGTGAGCGAATCGACTACACCAACAAGTTAACAAGTGGTGATTCTTTTTTTGAATTAAAAATAATTAAGCAGACTGAAAGAACGCTTCGAGTTGTTGGTTTATTAATAATTGCTGACCATGAGAAAAAAGAAGAGTCAGCCATTGTCGCCGATGAATTGTTAAGTATAGGCATTACACCAAAGAAAAAGGTTTCATTAAATGAGCATGAAAAGAACACAATGGAATGGTTTAACCAAGGTTTAATTCTAAAGGAAATTCGGTTTAAAAAGGATGGAAAAACCCCAGATGTGATACATTATCGAATGAGTTATTGGTTGTATAAATACCAACAGAACCAAATCCGAGCAAAAGAAGTTAAATTAGAACAAGAGTTTAGCAATTGGAAGGGGATGGCACAATCTCTAGTTCAAATTTTCAAACCTGATATTTCCAATAAGCGGGATAAAGGGTACCATTCATGTCTATCGATTGTAAACGAGATTTGCCAACAAAGCTCCTTCGAACTTAAAGAATTGCCACACTTTCCTTCTGGATGGTCTGTATCAAAGAGAATAAAATTCCTCCATTTTATTTCAGCATTTTTACACATTTGTTTTCACAAAAATGAATTTGACTGGAAGGAAATCGGTGCTAGTTATTATAAAGAAATTGGAGGTTCAAAGGAATTCGATCAGTATAAAGACGCGTATATCAACCAATTAGAGGAATGGACAAATTGTCCAGCCGCACGGTTAGGTATGACGAGTCTTGGAAAAATCACTCCTCTATATTTTTCTGGACAAATAACGGGACTTTTCTCGGACTATCGTTATGGACCCGTTCATTCACTAACAGACCTATCAATCGCCGAAGAGGAATATACGACAAATTCAACTACCCTATGGATTGTTGAAAATAGAGCGATTTTAACTAGATTGGCAGCTGCCAAGAATTTTCTTGAAGAAACAGATTCCCTGGTTGTATGTATTGATGGACACCTAAGGTCCTCTCATAAGAATTGTATTCAACAGCTTTTAACAAACGGAAAGATTCAGCAGGTTTTGATATGGAGTGATTACGACCTAGATGGGTTACAAATAGCAAAAGAAGTGTATCTGACGGTTTCGGAAAAATATAACCGTATCATTAAGTGGATTACACACAAAAAAGAGGTCCTTGAAAACCTGCAGGATTATGAGGCATATATGCAGATGTTACTGAAAGACAGAAAAATTGAGCAGGAACAGGTTTTAGGAGGTGCAGATGAATGGAAAAAGTGGATCAAACATTAATTTCAATTTTTAAGGTAAATGATTCCAATCCCGAAGTTCACCAGTCGATGAGAGACATTGCCTCCTTATCGGGTGTCTTAAGTGATTTAGGATCACAAAACGCCTTTCAATCACCTGCAGAAATTCTACGTTTTCTTAAGATTATTCAATTGATAAATGAGGAAGCTTTAGGCTTAGATGATCCAATTGAAAATGCTGAAATGGTTTATTTTCGTTATCGAAACCGCTATAACGACCCTGAACCGCCGTCAAAGAAAAAAGTAGAGCAAATTGTCAATGTCCTTGTTAAATATAACTGGATTTCTAAACAATCCAGGCAGCTGAAAATGCGTGATGTTGGGAAACGGATGATGGATGCCTTGATCCGTTTGGCTAATGATTCATTGGCTTACTATATGCAAGACGATATTGGCCGTTCACTCTTTCAAGCAAGACGAGATGCTGAATTGAGTGAAGCATATGATGACAATGGAATTTCTGGTGGAAATAAGATTGCTAGTATGATTCGTAACGTTGAGAATGCGATTCAAATCATGAAAGAACGTGAGCTTGAATTGCTGGCAGATCGAAATGCACTCCCACAGTTAGAAGTGATTCACCAGTTAATGGAAGAGTTAGAAGTCAAATTACAGGAACGGTTTAGATTGTTTCAAACAGTTGAAGATAGTTTAGTTCTATCAAATCTAATGCAAAAGGGTACCGCAGTACTTGCTGAAGGGACAAATTTAAGCTTAGGAATGATTAATAAATACCTGAGATTCACTCATATGCAAAAAACACCATTGTCCTTTACAATTCAGCCAGAAAAGATCCGTGCTTTTATTATCCAAATGTACGATCCTCCACTGGATTCCGATGTACCAAATGTTTATCAATTATTTAGTTTCATGGAACAAGGACAGTATGAGGATGAAGCTATAGATGGTTTGTGGATGCCGATAAAGTTCGCAGCACCAATTGCCCCTGCAGCCATAGATGAGGCCATTCACTATCTAGAAACATATGAACCGTTAGCAATTTCAATTGAGGAAATTGAAGATGAGCTTGAATATAGAACTGAAGTTATTTCTGAGGAAGATATGGAAGAGTTACTGGGAGAAACTCAATGGAAGCTGACGAAGTCAATGATTGAAACTGAAGCGATTGAATCCTATTTAATCGAACATGATGAAACACCAATGGAACAACTGGTCATTGAGGCTACATCCACACAGTGGAGTGATGCTGTTAATGCCATTACAGCAGTTGCAGCTTTAGTCGGAAACAAAAAAATAACCGTAACAAAGCCGAAAGAAAAGGTAGAAATACCAAAATATGAACGAAAATGGGAGTGGATGAATCGTGACGATGGATCCAACATTATCAGAAAACGAAACAAGAGAGAAAAACAACCAGAGTGAAATGATAGATGATAGAAACGAAGTCAATGTGAATCCACTTAATGTGATGCAATCCTTAAAGGGCTTTTTAACAGAAGAAGAGGAATTGACCTTTATGAATATTCTGTTTTCTTCCTCAGCATCCATTCGATCTGGAAACTTTGGTCTTTCTAGAAAAGAAGTGGAAAAGCTGCTTCATATCCAAGGAAACGATGAGAAATTCTTCTCTTTTCTAACTAGGGTAAACCAAGCAATTAACCGATATATCAAAGTGATTTATGATGAACGACGTGACCAAGTAATCATCATGATGAGAGTCCCAGCAAGAGCTGCACGGAATACCTTAACAAAGGAAAGCTTGTCCATCTTACTATATATGTTTTATCAACAGGAAGTTCTACAACATGAATTTACTTTATTTGATCAACTTTTAAATGCCTTTGGTCACGAAACGACAAAGGCGAATCAGCGACTATTGTTGAATATTGACCCACTTAAAAAAATTGGTGCCATAGAAGAATACGATACAAACTCTCAAGAAAAAGCTTACCAACTCACCGCCATTGGTGTTCATATGTTTACAGACTCTTTCTTAAGGCGGACGGCTGAGTTTAGTCAATCCAATCAGCTGAACAAAGAAGAAGTGTTAAAGTTTTTCAAACGATATAATCTCTATCAAAAGGGTGATGAAGAATGATTCCATGGAGACTTACCTTTTCAGGTATCCGTGACTACCCACCAACTCTATTAGATTTATCAGGAGAGAATGACCATGTCATGATTACCGGACCAAATGGTGCCGGGAAGTCCACGATTACTTTTTGTATGGGGGCTGTTTTATATTCTTCGAAAGTTGATGTGGAAGGATTAAAGTCCCGTAATCTACCGACTGACCTGACATGGAAAGCTAGAATTTCCTTATTGTTCAAAAATGAAGGCTGGATGAAAATTGATGCCCCTACTTTTGTGGAATTGAGTTTGAAAATTATCCAGGACCCAGGCCAGCCTATAAAAAAGGAGTTTCGTATTTCTACTGGTGATAATATCGATGAATGGGAAGAAAGCATTAAGTATTCATCAGGGGATAGGTTCTATAACTTCACCGCCTTTAAAAGGGATCTTCATATAAATACAAAGTGGATCCCGATCTCTTCTATTTGATATGGTACCAACAAGAGGTGAACCAATTCGCTGTCATGAATCCTGAGGAGCGGTTCCGGATTTTTAGTGAAATGCATGGTATTGATCAAGTGCAGCGTGATTGGGAAGAAAGTATGGAGAAGGTAAAAGACACAGAGGAATCTCTCCGAATAGCCGAGTCGAATGTAAAGCTTATGAAAACTGAACTCTCTATGAAAAAGTCTGCATTAGATCGATTTTTGGATAATCAAAAGCGACTATTTGAAGGTGGAAGGCTTTATGCTGAATCCCTATTTCAGTTAGAAGCGCATTATAAGCAGGAAATTGAAAGATTAGAAGATTTGGTTTTGACTCTAGAAGAGGAGATTGCTGAAGAAAAGGATAATTTCTCTGTTAATAAAGGCTTAAAAGAACACACGATGGAACAATTAGCTATTTCTAAAGCAGAGTACCAACAAATAGAATTAGAGATTAATGAACAAGAACAAAAGCAGGAAAAAATAACTGAGGGAATTAAACAATTACAAGCTCGGATTCAAGAACTTGACCAAGAATTAGAATCCATTACAAAAAGACAAAATCAATTAACGAGAACAGAAGAAGAAGTAAAAACAGCACTTAAGAAGCTTTTGGAAGAGCAAGAAAAAACAGATGCTGAATTTATGCACAACCAAGAGCAATTGAGTGATAAAAATAATGCTTGGCAAAAGCAGGTAGAATTAGTTACGAGTATCCAACAAGAGATTGAACGCGATGAAAAATCAGAAAAAGTTCATGATGAAAGAATACTACAATATAAAAGCAGTCATGATGTACAAGAAAAGATTCGTTCTCTTGAAGCAAGAGTCACTTCTAATAAAGAAATCTATTTCTCTGAT
This sequence comes from Bacillus sp. ISL-46, assembly GCF_018613205.1. Taxonomy (NCBI): domain Bacteria; kingdom Bacillati; phylum Bacillota; class Bacilli; order Caryophanales; family Bacillaceae; genus Bacillus; species Bacillus sp. ISL-46. The sequence goes on along the minus strand of NZ_JAGGQR010000031.1, from coordinate 14,062 downwards.
ACACAAAAGCTAAAAGTTTTAAAAGAGGAATTAATGCTGCTAAAGGAGAATCGGGATTTATCATTACGGCAAGTAGAGTCAATGAAATTTTTTGCTTCTCAGAAAGTAAAGGCTTTTGCTCTTCGGGAACTGCTAGAGTTAGATGCGACTTCACAACTAAAAGATGAACAATTATACGATGCAATAAAATATACCATCTTTTTCAATGGAAAAGATGTCATACCTCCAAACGATCTCTATCATGTACCGCTAATGAAGGTGGTTCCTGACCGAGTATTGACAAAATTGCCGGCTTTGCACTTACAAGTTAAGGAAGGGTTAGATGAGGAAGTTCTAACTTATGCGATGAAAGCACTTTGGTGGGTCGAGCAATTTTTTAAACAAGGTTCTTTTTCAATCAGGAATGGAATTTTGATTGATCCAATGGGAATACGTGGCCCACAGGAAAAAGAACGTTATATTTTGAGTGTAAAAGCTTTAAAAATCCGCAAACTGGAAGTGGAGAAGCTTGTAAGGGACCTTTCTCAAAATCTTTCTCAATTGGATGAGCAAATCACTGCTGATACAAAGATTATTCAAGAGCTTAATAGTATTATTCATCAAGTCAAAGAATCTGAAGCGTTTATGACGAATGAACATGAAAGAATAGTAAGGAAAAAGAAGTTTGAAGATGAATCACACCTAAAAGATTTAATAAATGAAAGCATCAATGAAATGGGTCAAGAAAAAGATCGTTTGATGAGGCTGCAAATACAACAAGAGAATTTGAAAAAGGTATTAATCGACGAAGCAAAAATATATGAAGAACTCGGAAGAATGAAAGTAAAGTATGAAGAACGGAATCGATTGCAAAATCAGTTGGGGCAAGAAAAAGAGAACCTTAAAAATCAGAAGAAGCAGCTTGAAGCACTTAATGAAAATATTGATCAATTAGAAAGAAATATTAATAGAACAGAACGGGGTCTTAGAAATCTAAATGATGTACTTGAGGACGCCGGGCGAAAGATTTCAAGCATTGAAAAACAAAAGAAGAATTACTTTGACGACAAGGAAACTTGCCAATCCGAACTTGTGAAAATTATTAAGGAATTGGTAGATGTACAAAGGTTAATATCCGAAATATACGATGAATCTGCCAAAAGTAGTGTATCTGAGTCTTTCCTATCTGAATCACAATTAAAGAAAAATCGTGAAAACGGTAAAATTATTTTTGATAATGCCCGCCAGGAGGCGGATATAGACCCGGCTGCCCAGGAAAATTATGATACTGTAAAATCGGAATATGAACGTTTGGATAATGAATATAAACGGACGAAAGTACTACTTGATCAGGATAAAGAAAGAACAGAAAATCTTAAGGATCAATTGGAAACAACGATTAATATGCGTGTTCTTGAGCTTCAGCAGCGGTTTAAATTCTATATGAGTCAGTTCCAATTTGAAGGGGAAATAAGTTGGGAGCCATATGAAGACAGAAGACGTCGGACACATTTTAATTTGTATATCAAGGCTCGGAAAGAAGGTCATCGTGGTGCCATGGAAGATGTGAGTATTAAAGCGCGCGGCGGTAGAGTTGGTAAAGGGGTATCGGGTGGTGAGGAATCTTTAAGTTCCCTATTATTTGCCCTCTCACTTCTACAAAACCTCCAGACGACACCTGGATTTATTGTCCTTGATGAGTTTGATAGTGCTTTAGACGAACACCGGAAAGTAAAAGTGTTTGATTTGTATGTTAGCGAACTAAAACGAAAGCTCATTATTCTCACTCCGAAATCACATGAAGAGACGTATTTAGATCGATTTTCGAAGGCATTTATTGTCCAACATGATCCAACTATTCCTAAAAGTAAAGTAGTTGGTATCGTCAAAACAATGTCTTAAAGTAAGTATTATTGTAATATCCAATTAGGTTTTGGTGACGTTTAGCCGACATTCTATTATGAATGTCGGTTATTTTATAATTAACTTTTCTTTTTAATTTTAGTTTAGCAGTTACAGGAGTAGAATATAAAAATAAGAACGACTAGTAACGGTTTTTTATCTGGAAATGGAGGATATTAATGAGAAGACTGATTTTGTCGACAGAGAGTGGTGCGAATTTACCTGAAGAATTAGCTGAAAAACATAATGGTCAAGTGGTCCCGATGCATGTCATCATGGATGGGCAGGACTATTTAGACGGTTCGTTAACAGTAAGAGATATTTATACTAGTATTGGCTAGGATCTTTCTTATGGGTAATTATAAGGAATGGAACAATCGGAGGGAATAATATCCCTAACAGTTGATGAATTCGGCGCATGAAATGGCTGTAAGCCAGGTTCTGTTCCTGCGTGCTCTAGCGATGCCAATCTCGCACAACAGGTGTAATCATATGACTATCAGTCTAGAAGACCGATCCATCCCTTTGGTTCATTATTCCCGCAGGATGGTGCCCCTACCAAAGTTTGGGTTGCTCGCTCGTGGGGTTTACCCGTTCCATTTCTTCTGTTTCCAGAAGAATTCGTCACTGTGGCACTTTCAGGTTACTCTCAGCATATCCTTGAGGACTTAGCATGATTTCTCCGCCGTCAGCAGATACGAAGTCTGCTGCCCACCTTTGCAGATGGCACGAACACTCCGGGCATCTCAGCACCGGGCGAGCCTGGACTTTCCTCAACTCATGTAAACATGAGCCGCGATTACTCACCATTTCATGTTTGTTTGCTCATCGACTACGATAAGAAATATATCATAAAAGAAATGAAATGGTCATTAGGATGCTAGATCCAGTGATGGAATATTTAGGATTTTTATTGAATGCAAGTAACTATTTAACCTCCTTTTTAATATAGCTCCATTTTAATCTATTTCCTTTAAAACAGTCTCATTGGAGGAACCCAACAAGAGCTGTCAAGGGGTTTATCATAAATTAAAACCAAAACTTTACAATTGACAAAATGAACTGTAACGATTAAATTTACAGTATAGCAACTGTAAGATTTTTTATTACATTTAAATATACTTGCCAAAATACACGAAGGAGAGTGTAAAAGTATGGTGATTGTGTATACCACACCGAGTTGTGGTTCTTGCCGAAAAGCGAAAGCTTGGCTTGAAGAGCATCAAATTGAGTATATGGAAAGAAACATCTTATCTCAGCCCTTTACAGTCGATGAGATTAAATCGATTCTTCGCATGACAGAAGAGGGGACGAGCGAGATTATTTCAACGAATTCGAAGGCGTTCCAAGAATTAAACATAGATATTGAATCTCTCCCGCTTAATGAATTGTATAAATTAATAATGGAGCATCCCAAAATGGTGCGCCGGCCAATTATTTTGGACGAAAAAAGATTACAGGTTGGATATAACGAGGACGAAATTCGTAGCTTTCTGCCCCGTAGGATACGAAACTATTTGTACACCGAATTGCAAAAAGAGGCCAATTAAAATGAAATAATAAGGGCAAAATGCTTAGTCTTTATAGTTAAATTTAAAACCTTTATATATTTAATTTATATATGTTTTTTAAAAGGAGGAAAAACGGATGTTTGAAGTTTTCGTGACAGTAAATTATAAAAATCGGAATTACCATACCAATGTCATAGCGGAAAAAGATATGCCATGGGAAAAAATTAAACGGATCGCAGAAGAGCAAGTCAAAAAACAATGGGATATTTAAATAAATCGGCTTATCCACGGAATTAGAAAAGCTAAATGCTTAACTACCTAATCTGTAATGCTTAGTATTACAGTACGTTATTAATTTTAAAAAAAGATGCAGACAATACATGTAATAGTAAAACTAGTGAAAAGTTTTATTGCTTAGGAGGCAAGCACATGAATAGTGATTTTACACTTGCCATTCATAGTTTATCTTTTCTTGCTCTACAGCCAGACCGCATGTCAACAAGCGATGCCATTTCGGAAAGTGCTGGCGTCCATGCGGTACGCATTCGAAAAGTGCTAAGTTTGTTAAAAAAAAATGGATTTATTAAATCAAAAGAGGGAACTGGCGGCGGATTTATTTTTGCACTAGGTCAAAGTGAAGTGAATCTTTGGGATATATATAAGATAACCTCAGATGGTGCACTGCAGCCCAAGTGTCCTGAGTCAAATGAAAAGTGTATTGTAGGGGCGAATATGCAAAGAGTTCTCTGTAACATTTTCTTCGGAGCAGAAGAACATCTGGGAGAATATTTAAAGAAGTATACAATCAAAGAGGTTGTTGATCTTGTTAATAAGCGTGAGTGACCGGTAAAGAACTGCAGATCTCTTTAAGTAAAATGTAATAAAAAACATTACAGATTAATTAATGCTGGCATATCCTAGGATTAAACGCAAAAAAATTAAGAAGGTGAAAAAAACTATGTTCTCCAATAATAATACGATTTTAAAGACAGGTGATTGGATTAAGGCGGAATCACGGGATGGCGAATTAATGATTGGCTATATTGAATCACTGTCAAGTATAGAAGGAATAGTGAAGGTAACGGTTGTTACAAGTGACAATAATCAATTGTTTGGCAAAACAATACCTATTTTAAGTAAACGGGTGAAAAAACTGCCTGTTTCTAATGTAACCAACAAGTCACAAATTGAATTTCTCCTAGACTTGGCATTATCAACAGGGGATAAGGAATGGTTTTTGGCGCTTTCTGCGGAGTTAAACGCGATGAAGCAGCTAGTTAATGAAGTACATTAAAACTTACACATGGAATTCCGATGCTCACAAATTATATATCACAATTACTACACCTTAAATCAAAAAGTTTAAGGACTAAAACGGAACATAAAATGAGAATATGAATCTTGTTCTGTAAACGGGGATTGCTGCGGCGATCCCCTTGCTTATTCGACTAACGAAGCAGTTTAGTCTAGTTAGACAAGGATGTTAAAGGTTAATTGTTTGAATTAAACAATAGTAATGAAAATTTCCGAAAATATTTTATTCTCCAATTGGAAATCGAAAAGAAATAATCTTTATTGGTAGTAAATATAAAAGGGACTTCCAAATGGTGGAAGTTCCTCCATAATGCTTAGTCGTATAAAGGCTAATGGTAATAAAAGGTTATTGGGTTAAAACCAGGAAGCCCCTACAATAATTAATAGCATGAACAATACGACAATTAGAACGAATGTTGAACGGTCGCCGTAACCATATCCATATCCTCCATAGCCGTAACCACCATAACCATATCCGCAGTAACCAAGCATGTAAAATCCCCCTTTTTTATAAATTAATAATATCTTCGACCAACAAAGGCAGAACCTACGATAATAGGTAGAATAAACAGTACAACAATTATTGCGAAACTTCCGCTCCATGGAGGGCTAACGGGATAGTTTTGTCCCGATAACAAAAACTAACAGAATGAAAACGATAATATATAAAGGAGATTAAATATGCTGAAAAAGATACGGAAAATCCTTCAAGTACTCCTATTTGTATTTTTCGGCGCATGTTTTGTTTTGCTTCCTTGGAGTAATATTGACAGAACAGCAGCCGAAAAAAGGATGGTATTTGACCAGCAGCCCATCCAATACCCGATTCGTCAAAGTAATATTACTATGTATACGGACGGGAAACAGTTAGACAATCAATTATTCTCAGATATAAGGAAAGCAAAACATTACGTGTATATCAACTTTTTCTCTATTGCTGATGATAAAGTAAGTCATCAATTTCTAGATTTATTGAGACAAAAAAGCCAGGAAGGTATAGAAGTATATTATGCAGTGGACAGGCTGGGTGGAATTTTACTAAAGAAGAGGGAAAGAGAATTATTGGTTAAAGCAGGAGTGCATTTTACGTATTACAATAAGCCTGCTTTACCTTATCTTTTTGCTTCTTTGGATCGTCGGAATCATCGCCGTATTTCAATTATTGATGGAAGGATTGGGTACATTGGCGGATTTAACATCGGCAAGAAGTATTTAGGAGAAAAAGTAAAACTCGGTCACTGGAGAGATTATCACCTTCAAATACGAGGAGAAGGAGTTCAAGATCTAGAACATCAATTTGTGTTAGACTGGAAGAAAAACACAGAGCAACAGATTCCTATACACAGCACGACAAAGGAAAAGGGAGCAACCTCGCATCGATTTACTGCATATTATAGCGGAGAAAAACTTGGGCAAGATTATGCAATGCTGTTTCAGCAAGCAAAAGAGTCCATCATTATAGTAACACCTTATTTTATACTAAATGACAGACCTATTTGGAACTCATTAGTGGATGCAAGAAAAAGAGGGGTTCGTGTTAAAATTCTGTTCTCACCTCATTCGGATGCACTGTTAGTTAAAGAGGCAGCGTATCCATATATTCGAAAAGCATTAAAACAGGGAATAGAAGTATACGGTTATAAAAAGGGAGTGATACACGGTAAAGTATTCTTGATTGATAAAAACGTATTGATGGTAGGGACCGTAAATTTTGATTCGCGCTCGTTTCATTTAAATGAAGAAATGAACTGCTATATTCATGACCCTGTCTTTATTTCTAAAATAAAGCCAGTCATCAATGAAGACATCCAAAATTCAAAGCGAGTAACATCCTCTGACGTCAATCAATTATCTATAAAAGAAAAACTGAAAGAAAAGTTTGCAAAAATGATTGAGTATTATTTGTAAAAACTAAGTATTTTTATTTTAAGGAGTAGTAGACTGCATTTTATTAGAATAAATTAAATTACTGATACTAAAAAAGAAAGCTATGGAGAGGGAACATTGTTTCCTTCTCTTTTTTATTTAGGCTATGTTAAAGGGGTACTCATTTTTACTACCATTTAAGAACGATATTTTCTTACATATTATGTGTTGAAGTTGAGCTTCATGGATGGCTAACGGGTGCGATGCTTCAACAAGCATCGCCTTTTCATGGTCTAAAAATATTTCGTGTATAGGTTCAGTTACAAAAATAGCTGGGTCCTTATCTTGACGATTGTCCAGGTACCGTTTTAGCCCTATTTCACAGCGGATATTAAAATAAATTTCCCTTTCTATATCTCCTTTCCCGCGGACAATAGCTGACCTGTTTGACCAATTAATACAATTTTTATCTAACGAAACAACTTCTCCAATTCTGCACCCGGTTGAAAACATAAATTCAAAAATAGCCTTTTCCATTGCGGTGTTACAAGCTTCCCGTAAATGCTCTAATTCTCTTTCCGTTAAAAACTTTAGGATGCTCTTACCTACTTTGGGTTCCTTTATTTTAGCTGCAGGATTTTTCAAAATATGTCCTTCTTCATGTAACCAACGGAAAAAGGATTTCATAAATCGAATGCGATGAGCTAGACTGGATGGTTTCAAGTTTTCATTAGATCTTGCGAAGTATTCTTTTAATTGAATTGTAGTAATGTCTCCTATGTTTAGGTCGTTAAAATAACGAATAAGTAACTTAGCTTGAAGATGATAAGCTTTGAGTGTTTGTGAGGAGAAACCTTCAATCCTTTTGTCCGCCTCGTAAGATTCCCATGCTTTAGATAATAGCAAAATAATTCCCTCCAAATTAATTATTTAGAGGAAGTATTACCGGCTTTACCGAATGGAAAACTCAGATAATAGCGTTATTCAACTATAGGTCAGGTTGAAGAAAATTCAAACAAAGAAGATGGATATTATCGAAGTTCCTTTTTTTAAAAAATGTAAAATTAATTTACAGGATTAGCGGCAGTAATTCTGAATAAAATTTACGTGCGTAGAAAATCATGGATTAAGAATCGGAAAGAGGTGATTGGAATGCTGGAGGAAATGGTGTTAAAATCAGCGGCAAATGCATTCGTTCTGAATTCGAGTCTGCTAACACATGTGGGCGGGCTATATTAATGACGTCTATTAATACCCAGCGCAATATAGCAGGAGCCCTGTCTACACGGTTATCCAGGTATCGTTTTAACCAAATTTCGCCGCGGATATTAAAATAGACCTCCCGTTCTTTATCACCTTTACCTCTTATAACTGCGGACCGGTTAGACCAATTAATTCTGATTCTATCTAAGGTGACTATCTCTCCTATTCTGCACCCGGTGGAGAACATGAATTCAAACAGAGCGTTTTCCATTGGGCTGTAGCAGGCTTCACGTAGATGTTCAATTTCCATTTCGGTCAAAAATTTAGGGATTCGTTTGCCTGTTTTAGGTTCTTTTATTTTAACTGCTGGGTTATTGGGGGATATGTCCTTCTTCATGTGACCATCGAAACATTGATTTCATAAAACGAATTCGATGAGCCAAACTGGCAGGTCTGAGCTTTTCACTTGATTTCGCTAAATAAGCTTTTATTTGATCGGTAGTAATAGTATCAAGTTGAACATCTTTAAAAAAGCGTATAAGTAGGCTGGATTGAAGTTTATATGCTTTTAATGTTTGCGGTGAAAATCCTTCAATTCGTTTATCAGATTCATACGTTTCCCATGCCTTAGATAATAACAATTTCATCTCTCCCGGAAATTTCTTTTTTACAGGAATTATTGACCTGATTTACGAAATTGAAACGGCAGTTATTATTAAGCTAAAGAAGCAGGTTAGCATTCCTGTAGATCGTTAAATATCAGGTTTGAAAAAAATAGAGCACCTCAGTAAGATACGAGTATAGAGTCCAATCTAACTCAGAGTCTTAAGGAGGAAGCCCTACTATGAATTTTAAAATGCAAGACAAACAAAATCAACTAATTGAAAGAATTTCCGATACACATCTTATTGTTGGTGTGGATATTGCTCAACAACTACACGTTGCAAGAGCAGTTAACTTCCGTGGAATTGTAGTTGGAGACCCTATTACATTTGAAAATAATGAAGAGGGGTTCGTTAAACTATTAAACTGGATTCATGATTTAAAAAGTTTAAATAACTTAGATGCAGCAATTATTGGGATGGAACCAACTGGGCACTACTGGATCAATCTTTCAAAATGGCTTCTTAAACAAAATATTGAGGTAGTAACGGTGAACCCACATTTAGTAAAAAGGAATAAAGAAAACCGTGATAATACTCAGTCAAAAAGCGATAAAAAAGATGCCTTAGTTATAGCTGATATGGTAAAGAACGGCTACTACTCCGAGGTTAGATACACATCAGAATCTTTTGAAAAACTAAGAGTTCTTATGTCTAACCGTGATGTAGTGGTTAAACGACTTGTTAGTTCTGTTAATCAATTAAATCTCTGGGTAGATATTGTCTTTCCAGAACTCCGTCAAGTGTTTAAAAACATTACTGCTAAAGGGGCAATCGCTACCCTTCGTCTTTTTCCTACTCCGATGGAATTGGCCACCAAGCAGCCTCATGAGATTATTATAGGCTGGAAATCACTGATGAAGCGGCAACCTGGATTAAAAAAGGCCCAATTACTTCTTCAGGTAGCCAAGAACTCCATCAGTTCAAGACAAGCACTAGATGCTTATAAATTTCATTTGGAGCAATTACTTGAAGAATATGATTTAGCAGTAATTCAACTCGAAAGAGTTGAAAAGCAAGTTACCGATGTATTGAATAAAATCCCTTATGCTAAAAAGTTGCTTACCATCAAAGGTATTAGTGAAATTTCCTTAGCTGGCATTTTAGGTGAAGCTGGAGATATTAGTGGATTTTCTCACGGTAATTCGCTACTTCGACATGCAGGATTACACCTCGCTGAAGCTAGTTCTGGAAAGTGGAAAGGGCAAATTGTGTTATCAAAACGAGGAAGATCAAGGCTACGGCGATTCCTTTACTTGGCTACAATGAACCTTGTGGTGAATAACCCAGAATTTCAAGCAATCCACACCCAGAATGTTAAGGTTAAAAAAATAAAGAAAATGAAATCAATTATGAAATTGATTGGTAAGTTTACTAGAAGTTTAGTGGGAATCGCTCGTCGAAATGAATCTTATAATCCTGATAAAGTACAAGCTTTAACACTTTTGGCAGCTTAGTACACAAGTTTTAATAAGACTTTAAAAATAATCTTTTTCTGTATTAAATAGAGTTTACACAAGTCGAATGTTGGCTTATTCGTAGGATTTCAAATATGTACGGAGTACCAGATTTATTGAACAAAAGGGCACAGACCCATCAGGTTAGCATAACTGGCCTCCACCCCTTGGATAGGCATGACGAAGGAATGATAGGGCAATTGACCCGTTGAGACATGGGAGGGAAAGCCTCCAGGGGCGGCGTGGAGAATGTACATCATATGGTAAATAATGGAGTATTATTATAGTCCTTTATTTCACTATGCCTTCACGTGCCTGTAACGGATCGTCCTCCCCTTCATTTAATCATTACTGGTTATCAAGTTGTATGAAATCCTGCGAATATTCGGGAGAAAATCGTATTAAACTGAGGGAGTTCAATAAGAGGAGATTTATCTAATACAGATTTAACATTACAATTTAAAATTTTGTTTCAAAAAAATGACCACTCCTATTCTAATTCGTAGGAATGGTCCAAGACATATTGTTTAAATTTTTGAGTTGCAGGTGATAAATATCTTCCATCTACCCACGCAATTCCAATTGTCCGCTGGCATTGCTTACTATTGATAGGTATTTGTGATATTTTACTTTGATCTGTTCCCTTTAAATTCGGTAGAATTGATATTCCCAATCCCGCAGCGACAAGCCCTGCAACAGTGTCTGCTTCCTCTCCTTCAAATGTTATCTTAGGAGTAATTCCCGCTTCTTTAAATAATTGATCGAAGGTAATACGAAGTGAGAATCCTTTTTTTAAATGGATAAAAGATTCATCTGCAATTTCTTCTAATGTAATATTTTTGTGATAAGCGTATTTGTGGTCTTTAGGGACTATAACGAAAAGTTCTTCATTCCAAAGCTGTCTCCATACAATTGGTGATTTATTCTCCATAGAAGCAATTAGACAAAGATCAAACTCTCCTGATTGCAACTGGTCAATAAGATTGTGGGAGGGTCCTTGTCCAAGACGAAAATTGATTTTAGGATAGCAGGATCGAAAAGAGGCGAGTATATCAGGTATATGACTTGTACTTAAAGTGTGCAGAAACCCAAGCGATACTTCTCCCTGCTCTGGATCGAGTAAATCTTTAATTTCTTGTTTGCCTTCATAGAATTCATTCATCATATTATCCACACGCTTTAAAAAGATATGACCATATTTATTTAATCTAATTGAACGTCCCTGACGTTCAAATAAAGGCACACCTATTTCATCCTCAAATCGGGCAATCGAACGGCTAAGGGCTGACTGGGAGATTGATAAGGCTTCTGCGGCATGGGTTACGTGTTGCATTCTTGCCAGTGTTTGAAAATATTCAAACTGTTGCCATTCCATTTTATAACACCACTTTCCATTGGTTTATTCATTACATAAATGCATTAAATACATTAACATAATGAATTATACATCATGTATAATCGGTGGTACTATAAAAATCAGAAGCAAAATACATAATTTGAAATAAAGAGATTTTTATTATGCATTATGTTGGAAGTCATATGAATTGGGTGATTGTATTATGAATTACATTCAAAAAGGTACGCCTCTATTTCGCAAAACCAGCTTTGCTTTTTTTGCTGCTGGTTTTAATACATTTGCTATTCTTTACTGTGTTCAACCTTTAATGCCAGAATTCACAAAAGAATATAACATTAATCCAGCTACTGCAAGTCTGTCTCTTTCCATAACAACAATAGTTCTTGCCATCAGCATGCTGATTTTGGGTTCTTTGTCAGAAGTATGGGGACGAAAGCCTATTATGGTCATTTCCATGCTGGCTGCTTCTGTGTTTTGTATTCTCACAGCATTCAGTCCAAATTTTCATTTTCTGCTAGGTTTACGAACTATTGAAGGAATTTCATTGGCTGGATTGCCCTCAATTGCAATGGCTTATCTTGGTGAAGAAATAGAATCCAAGAGTCTTGGTTCGGCTATGGGGTTATATATATGTGGCAATTCCATTGGTGCTGTTTTTGGCAGAGTTTTCTCTGGTATGTTGAGCGACTACTTTGGTTGGCACATTGCAATAGGGGGAATTGGAATCATAAGTTTAGCTGCTACCTTAATTTTTTGGAATAGTTTGCCACCTTCACAAAATTTCAAAGCTCGTCAGTTAGAACTTGGTAAGTTAGGTAAAACATTAGTTGACCATCTGAAAGATCCAGGTCTAGTTTGCTTATTTGTCATAGGATTTTTGCTTTTAGGGAGTAATGTAGCGTTATTCAATTATATTGGTTATGTATTACTCGGAAAACCCTATTCGCTTAGCCAAACATTTGTAAGTTGGATATTTTTAATCATGATAGTTGGAATGTTTAGCTCTGTCTGGACAGCAAAATTGGTAGATCGTCACGGAAAGCAGAAGGTATTATTCATCAGCTTATTAATTGCATTAATCGGTGTTTGTTTAACTTTGGATTCTAATTTATTGATTAAAATACTTGGACTTGGATTGTTTACCTATGGATTCTTTGGAGGTCATTCGATTGCAAGCAGCTGGGTCGGGCAACGTGCTTTACAAAACAAAGCACAAGCTTCATCATTATATTTATTTCTTTACTATACGGGTTCTAGTGTAGGTGGAACACTCGGAGGGGTGTTTTGGTCTGCATACGGATGGGGAGGAGTAATCAGTTTGAATGTTGGCTTCCTCATTATTTGTTTAATACTTTGGACGTTTGTTTCACAAATTGTACCGAATCCGAAGAAAGTGGCTAAAGTATCGTAATTGATGCTAATCTTTATTAGATTGTGAAGATATGCACTTAAACTATCGGGTACTTTACTTTAACAAATAGTAAAGCATTTTTCTTATTCAAGTAACGGGGCAGGTTAGTTTAAGTGTATTTCCTCACAAAGTTAAAAAGTCGATGTCCCGATAAGGAACATCGACTAGCAGTATCATTAGTATTAGCAATAACTAATGAGCAATCGGCATTTTATCTTTTGCCAAGGGACAGGATGAATTGACATTTTTATCATTTTGCCAATTGGAAGGGTTGGTATCATCCGGGATTATTTCATTTATAATGTCACGGTAGTGTTTCTCTTTATTAGTAATATATTCTGCCATCGATTTTATTTCTTCTAATTGAGCTAGAACTAATTCTTTTTGCTTTACTATTATTTCATATCGGTCCTGAATAGTAGTACCGCCTTCCAAACACAGTTCTACATATTTTTTGATATCTTCTACTGACATACCACATTTTTTTAATTTTTTTGCACCGGAAAGCCATTGTATAGAGTCGTCATTAAAGATTCGATTATTATTTTTATCACGTTGTAAACTTGGAACTAATCCCTTATCAGTATAAAAGCGAACAGTGTGTTGAGTTAAATCAAGTAATTTGGCAACTTCTTTTACAGTGTACATGTTAGCCCTCCTTATATTTCAATGAATTATATAATATTAAATATTTGACTTCGTGTAACACGAAGATAGTAAGGTGATAATACTTTAAATTCTTACGATTGTAAATCCTATATGCTGAACAAAAAAAAAAGAATTTTAAATTATTGACTTCGTGTAACTCGAATGTTGTATAGTTACAAATGTTCAAGGTTCTGTTCTGTAATTAATCCCATAATAAATCATGTAGGTTAAGGGATCTTTCAAAAGAATTTAAATAGAGAATTACAAAGGAGGGTAATAAAAAGTGATTAAAACTATTGACCTCGTGTAACACGAAGGTGATAAAGTGATAATACTTTAAGTTCTCAAGATTGTAAACCCATAAATACAGAACAAAAAAGTAATTTTAAACTATTGACTTCGTGTAACTCGAAGGTAATATAGTTATACTTGCTTAAGGCTTAATTTATAAAATTCCTATGATTATTCGTTTAATGTAAAAACAATTTATAAGGAAAGCACCTTAAAGAAATATTTTAAGAAAGTTAAATAAACAGTTGCGACAGTATATTAACGAGGCTGTCACAGCCGTTAGATTATTAGGAGGTTTCATCATGTCAAAAATATCCACCAACTCCGATCGCCGGATGACCCCGGCGAAAACAATCATCTTCGCGATTGCCGCAGGGCTGGCAGTCGGGAATCTTTATTTGTCTCAACCGCTGTTCCAGATTATCGCCTCGTCTCTCGGCGTCTCATCATCGACCGCTGCG
>NZ_JAGGQR010000030.1:0-9578 GCF_018613205.1 Bacillus sp. ISL-46 | reverse complement strand
ACTAACGGATGGGCTCTAACGCACCATAGTTCATCGACCTTCCTCTCCCAGCCGTAGAATCAGTATTGACGGTTCTAATATATTTTCATTCTCTGTGGTGCAGCGATGATTTTTCCGCTGCATGGATGGCTAACGGGTGCTTTCCTTAAAGAACTGGCTGCAAAAAAGCAGCCTTTTTCTTATTCGACTAACGGTCAGGTTTAGGTTAATAAGACCTTGAGTATGATAATTACTTAATAAGGATATTGTAAGAAGAAAAAGGAAAAATAATAATGATTGGACTTTTTATCGTAATTATCATATTTAATGTGCTTGCTTTCAAAACTAATAAGAATTTATCGGCAAAACAAATTGCCCATATCTGGTCATTTACAACTGCATTTCAAATGTCTTTTGATGCTTACATAGATTTGAAATATCATGCATACTGGTATTTTACAAAAAATGTGGATTGGGCAGCATTACCAGCCAATACTATGTTACTTCCACCTGTAAATATGATGTTTTTGAATTGGTATCCTTTTAAAAGTTCCTTAATTAAACAAATTCGTTATTTTATCTATTGGGAAGTATGTTTGTTAACCTATGAATCCATCACCCTATTGCCCGAACCTTGGGGATATTTTCATTACGGATGGTGGAATTTAGGATATTCAGCAATTATTAATCCTATCTTGCTTGTTATTTTATTGGTTTATTACAAGAGGTTTGTAAACTAGAATAGCATGCATGTTAAACTAAAGGGTGCGATGCTTTAACAAAGCATCACCTTTTTTGGGTTTGATTAACGGAGCAGATTGTGAAAGATTGTACTTAAAGTAACGGGTGCTTTAATTGAATAAGAATAACTAAAGACCACGTAAAATTGGTCTTTTTATTTTCGTTTACATACGGAACATTTGTTCGTGTATAATAAGAACGAAGGAGATGTTCGAAATGACGATAAGAGATCGCGGTTTAATTAAATGGAATGCAGCGTCCTTTATGCCGCAAGTATTCGAACAGCAGCGCGATATGTTTAAGGACCAAGAGCGCCAGCCACGGCCGTTACTTAGCGAATTCGATACAGAGGAGTTTGACCAGCGAATTGCTTACGCGATGGAATATAACTTTGCGGTGAAGCTATCCGTGTGGACTGACGGATTTACGACGGATATGACTGGGCGTATTCATCATATCGACCCGATTACGCATCAGCTCCGCATTGAGGTAAAGCCTGGCGAATTCGAGCGGGTGACATTCGATGATGTGTGCGGAGTGACTGTCGTAGATTAGTGCGGATGGAACGATATGAAAGAAAAAAGAAAGCGCCATATAGACGCTTTGTAAAGGTGCAATGAGTGAGAACTATACGGTATATTATGAAGGGATGTCTTAGATGGCAATGGACAAATACGGAGTATTTATAAATAAATTGGTCGGGGTAGTTGTCGTAGATTAGTCCGATATTACCTAGTGGAATACTAGGATATATAATAGAAGGAACGCGGTATGATTCCGATTTACAACGTAAGGTGACGTAATGTGGAAGATAATAACGGTAGGTGCTATTGATTTTGACTATCGTCATTTTCCTGCTTTTTTTGTTTTAAATTTGAATAAACTAAATAAATTAGAAAAGTGCCAGGAATCGAGATCAAAATGAATACAAACCAAAGCGTGTTTATAAAATGAGTGTATATCCACCAAGACATGAGAGCACCTCCTAGTTGTAGAATGCCCGAAACGTCTTTATCTTACAATCAGAATAATCATCTCGCAATATGACAGGGATACGGTGGCGAATTGCAAGGGCATCCGGCTATACAAAAGATTACATATTCGCGATATCACTAACACGAAGCGCCTGCCGGACGGACCGCTTCCGAAACCGAGGGGGTGTAGAATAACGGACTGATCGGAAGGATATTGCGCAGCTATCCGTATACTGAACCGGTATTCATTATACATAAAGCGTGGGAAATACCGGAGCCACTGGCGGTAGGAATGGCGGTGCTATGCGGATGTATAGGATGCTGCATAACGTTATTATCTACGTAACGATTGAGCGTTGACATGACTGCGTTTGTATATCACATAAGTGCAGATAACGTACATTATACGTAATTATGTTGAAAACATTATTCATCGTTATACATTCGTCACACAGTCGAAATGATTCCGGTTTATATACTTTTTAAATCCGATTAAAATAGTCGGAATTCCCCAAGCCCATCCGAAAAAATCCGCTTTTCAAGTAATTTCTACCCGCGTATAATTTTCCAGCATCGAGGGGTCAAGTCGAAAAAAATTTCGCAATGAAAAATCGAACTCAGGGAGATCGCTACAATTCTATGTCGCTAACCTTGACGTCATGCTCATCGATGTATTCTATGACCGCAAGCAACCGTTTGATCGCGTATTTCTTATCCGATAACTCAGCTGCCACTAGCTCGCCAGTTAAATCGAGGAGCTGCGTTTTAATCCGCGAGATAGTTAGCTTCGCCTCTAATACTTCATTCATTCCTTCACTCTTCCTCTTTCATCTTATATAAATCGTCTACCTTAACGCCTAATAGCGCAGCTAGCTTTAAAGCCTGCGGTATTGACGGATATGTTTTCCCCGTACTCCAATTCGATAATGTATTCTGCGAAATGCCGAATATCTCGCATATCTCCGGTCTGCTATACTTCGATTGCTTTATCCACGAGCCTATTAAGCTAATTACCATGTCTGATCACCTACTATATAATTTCGACAAAACTCGTCCTAATCCTTTCATAAATTTCTTTGTAGTTTTCCAAAAAATCTTATGATAGACACGCAATATTTGGGCGATATCCCATACACTTTATCATACGCATTACCAATCGCCAGCATCACGGTAGAGCGAACGGTACATTATCGCCTCTATCACTACGACACCAATCGTCCTATTATTCGCTTTCACCATGCGTATCTATTACAACTATCACTATGTGATATTCGAAAGGGGCGTGGCGATTTGTTATTCGAAGTGCTAACAACCGGAAGCATGCTCGGAGTGCTTGGCGCTAGTTATTATTACAAGACGAATTTGAACGATGATAGCGATAAGATTTTAAAGATCGCTGAAAACTGCGGCCTGTACAAAAAAGACGAAAAGATGCGTCTCTATCGAAGGAATTACAATAAGGCGAAAAAGTATACAGAGTATGTCTATAAAATTCCGTTGGGACTTGAGCTGCAAGATTTCCTCGATAAATACGGCAAATTTAAAGACGGCCTTAATAACCGCAGTGTCAGGCGGATCAATCTAAAAGAATTTCGCAAATTGCGAATAACTCGAAGCTTACCGAAGCAACTCCGGGCAATTATTAACAACCGAGTCCTGCTAAATAAGGAAATCGAAATGGAGTACGACGGTATGTTAATCGTGCGGGTGTACGACGAAGGGCTAACCAAGGAATTGCTTTATGACGATGACATGCTCGCGAAAGTTAAGAACTGGCAAGTGCCGGTCGGAGTCACGTATAAAGAGTTCGTCGTCCATGATTTCGAAAAGCTTCAGATGCTTGTCGAGGCCGGCATGACTCGGTACGGCAAGACGGTATTCTTAAAGAACGCAATCACAACGCTCATTAATAACGAGCCTGACAACGTTAAATTTACGCTGATTGATTTAAAAGGAGGTCTTGCGTTCAGTCGCTTCATGGCGTGCAAGCAAGTGCAGACGGTTGCTAAAAACGGAGAGGAAACGCTCGAGGCATTGGAGGCCATTCACGACGATTTAATTAAGCGCCAGGCTTACTTCTTAGCTAACGGATGGGAAGACATTGGCGAAGCCGGATGGAAGGAGCGACACTTTATCGTCGTTGATGAAGGTGCTGAAATCGCTGGCTTTGAAGAAAAGGCGGATCGTGACCGGGCTACTCATTTACTCGGTGAAGTAGCCCGTATCGGTGCCGGAATTGGCTACAGATTGATATTCGCAACTCAATATCCAACTGCGGATGTATTTCCGCGTCAGGTTAAGGCGAACACAAGCGCAGCTCTTTGCTTCAAGTTAAAGAACAGCACTCAAAGCATGGTTGTATTAGACCGGTGCGGTGCGGAGTCCTTACCGACTGGCTTGCGTGGCCGTGCGATTTATCAGACCGACTGCGACCGCATCGTCCAAACGCCATTAATCTCGAATAAGTTTATCGACATCAAAATAAAGCCGCACATTGTTTTTCAGGCAAGGAAGGAGGACGCCAGTGTACCACACGGAAAGGAACCGACGAAAACGGGAGGAAGCTATATTACTCGATTTGAAGAAACTGGATTATCTGACACGAAGCCAGATTCAGCGAATCCACAATTTAAAAAGTGATCGGAATGCTCAGCGAGTTTTGAAGCAAATGGAGGAGTATTTAAGCGTGATGCGCAGCGGTGAAAACATTTACTATCTTAACGCAAAAGGTCGGGCGCTAGTCAACTGCGATAAGGTCCGGAAATGTACCGGCAACGTGATGCACTACATTATGCGGAACTATCTTTATATAGCCTATGGATGTCCGTCCACATGGAGAAATGAAATCCGGATCATCAACGAAGGCAAAACGAAAAAGGATAAAGTAGTTTGTGTCGCAGATGCCCTTTTTAAGCAAGGCGACGTTTATACAGTGGTGGAGGTCGACAATACGCAAACGATGAAAAAGAATCAGGCAAAAATCGAAAAGTATCGGATATTAAAGCAGCGACTAGCTTTCGGAATGATCGCACCTAAATTTGTGTGGATTACAACGACGGAGCATAGGCGCCAAGAGTTAATGAAATTAAGTGAAGGACTTCAAACGCAAGTCTTTACATTAACCGATTTTAACGCATAGGAAGGGGATAACAGCATGTTCAGACGTAAAGAAGAGGTATATTCGATTAAGGAATTTATGGCACGGAAAAACGATGTTGTCGAGCTTACGGAGCAGGAAAAGAAGGTGTTTTTCGAGTCCGGGATATTAATTCCGTTAGCAGTAGCGCCATTCTTGAAAGTTAAAGCCGCTCTTGCAGCGACTGCGGTACCAGTAACAGCGGCGGTAGCTAGTGGGGCCATGTACGATAAGATGCTACATGCGTTTGATCCGTTAATTACTCTAGTCCAGGCGCTAGCATATCCGGTGGCCATGGTCGTCGTGCTTGGCGGTGCTTTGTTCATCATGATCGGCAATAAGGAGAAAGGCTTCAGCATGATGCAGGGCGCTGGCCTGGGCTACGTGCTCGTACAAATGACACCGTTAGTATTAAATATTCTCGTAGAGGCGATGAGGGCGATATGATTGTCCGCATAACAAGTAAGTTTGGCTCGGTAGATGCGGTGCATAAAACGCCACATACCGGCATTGACCTCGCGATACCTGAAGGAACGACACTCAGGGCGCTAAGTGATGGCGTAGTCGACCGAGTATTTGATGGCACAGCTAATATCGGCAAAGGGCTATCAATTCAATTTGACGACGGTACGCGGCTTATATACGGCCATATGAACGAGGTTAAGGCAAGGATAGGGGAACATGTTCATGCAGGAGAAATCATCGGATTAAGCGGAAATACGGGCAATTCGACCGGTCCGCATTTGCATCTCGGAATGAAGGGGCCGGACGATAGCTGGCTTGATCCGACTCCACTTGCGGAGAATTTAGGCAATATAAACTGGTGGGATGGACTTAACGCAATTGAAGGGGTGGTTAGGTGAAAAATTTACGGAAATTACCTTTAACGGTGTTGTTGATTGGATTGCGGATTTTGCTGTGGAGCTTCCTGTCATCGCCGTTGTTAGCGGTAGCGTGTATGCTCTTATTAACATGTTTAGTTCGGGGGCTGCTAAATGGGGCGCAATAGCGACGGTGTTATATGGCTTATTTATTATAAGGCTCTGTTAAATGATAATGTTGATATTTTAGCAAATAAAAAAGGACTGTAATGAGTCCTTTTTTGAGTTGTTCTTTAACTAACGCACCCTTTAAGTAGATTATTTCACAAGAAACTCTTGAACGTGTCTTTGCGGATGCAAAAGAAAAGCATGGTATGCGTTGGACACCCTTTAGAGACCTAAAAAAATTTTCCATGCAAGCGATGCTTACTTTTGCTGCCATGAATTTAATGTGTAAAGTAGTTTTCTTTTTTGAACCAATGATTGAAAATCCTTAGTATATTCAACCAAGTCTCCCCACCCCATCAAATCCTCGTCTGAAATCTTCCAAGTATGGTTTTCTGAGTCTTGTCGAATAGCAGCAAAATCATAACGATCTGTTGAATAGATGCTAAAGCCTTCTTTTTTGCATTGATCGATAAAAAAGTAATCCTCCGCTCGATTTACTTTTTCAAAACGGACATAATAAAACACATTTTTTCTAAACATCAAAGTTGCACCAGCTACTGTATCGGACATTGAATTTTCGATTCCTGGAACATGAATTAAAGCCTTTTTATTTTTGAAGTATATATAAATAGAGCTTTTTCCAACAATGGAGATATTAGGATCCTCAAAAACGGACATTGCATTTGCAATATAATCAGGTCCGTAATAATCATCATCGTCAAATTTGGCTATAATATCATAATTTGAGTTCAAGACCCCAAAATTTAAACAATCACCTAAAGCAGCCTTTTCATGCAGTTGATAAACCCGAACATTCGGATATTTCTTTGCCTTCTTAATCCATTTATCAATGTCCATGGAATCTTTATTCAATATAATAAATAATTCTTTTTCCCTCCATGTTTGCTGTTGATAATTCTTAAAAACATTATCCATACATTCATCTCTTATGGTGCAAGTAATAATAGAGACCATTTTTTCACCCCTCTCTTATGAATTGATAACAGTAGCTAAAAATTTTGTTAGGTTCGGAAACATTTCAAGTTTTTGTATTTGTTGCATATCTCTTTGCAACTCTTTTTTTGCTTCTGAACTGAATCCTGCCGCACCTATTATATTAAAATGTCGTATATCGACTTCTAGCATCAGAATAATCGTTTCTAGGATATAGATAAATTTTTCCGAGAAAACTTGAAATTGCTCTGGATTAGATTTTAGAAGCGATTTATACTCCTTTAAGATGTTATTCATCGTGTTCAAATCTGTCATCCTAGCGAGTTCTAATGCCAAAATTAACACATCGACATCATGATGTTTTATTGTGAATAAGCCGAAGTTTCCAACCGCCTCTTTCCACTTACTTTCCTCGACAGGATGTTCTTGGTGGTATGTGGGCATTTTATTACTCACTACGTATTTGACGCCCATTTTATATAACCTGTATCCTAATTCCCAATCTTCATAACCGTAATTAAAAAATTCTTCATCAAACAATCCTGCCTGGGTGATAAGCTCCTTTTTGATAGAGATATTCCCTGTTAGAAATGCCATCCATGGAAACATGAACCCTTCTAACTTTACATTGTAATTACTAATTATTTCTTCGAACCATGGGTACGCACTATACGATATATCTTTGAAGTGCCCCTGTACTATATCGTCTTTATTAATCAGTGGATATGGGGTTTCGATAGGATGTTTAGAATTTTTGAATCTCTTATATATTTGTTGATTCTCTTTTGTTAACTTTTCGATTTTATTCGTGAATTGGTCGGAAAATTCGGGGAAAATACAAGAATATAGAGCTTTTGAATGCATCGTGCCTGTCACAATCAGATTATCGGTTATATGGTGATAGTTATAGTGATTTTGTACAAACTCAGGTTCAGTAATCATTTCAGCATCAAGGAAAATAAGAATCCTGCCGCTTGCTGATTCGATACCTAAATTTCTAACCCTGGCTCTTCCGAGTTTTTGTGTGCAGTGAATATATTTAAAAATATAGGGAGGATGATAGTTTTTTAATTTTTCTTCTGTTTCATCAGTAGATGCATCATTAATAAAAATTACTTCCATCTTCTTAACGTTAAAGGATTGATTTTCAAGTGAATAAAGGGTAAATAAATTTAACGGATACTTATTTCGGGAAGGTATTATAATACTTACTTCAATATCATCGTTCGTTTCATTATTGGAGATCTTTTTATTCGCAGTAGATTGATGTTTTACATAACGCATGTTTTCACTTCCTTTACAATAAACTTGTCCCTATGGTCTTTATAGAATATGAGTGACATTTATAACTGACTAAACTACTACCTATTTTAAAAGATTAAATGCACTTTTTTAGTTAATTGGTGAATTCAAATATTACAAGAAAAAAGAGCCCGAAAGCTCTTTTATAGATGTCTAATAAAGGTGGTGATGATTGATGGGCTACCAAGGTGGCGGAATGAGCACATTTTTCTTTGATTGTTGTTCTATTCATCCTTTTAATCATTGTTGGAGCATCCTTCATGTGTTGAGGATACTAATAATCACAACTAGAGGGGTTCTAAAAATTATTTTAGAACCCTCTTTTATTATCTTTTTATGTCGCCCTTTGAGTCAAATGCTTCGTTAATATCAATTCCTTCTTCATGACAGATAGGTAAGGGTTTGAAGTTATCTCCCCCTTTTCCCCCCGCTAGCACCGTACGTGCGACTTCCATCGCATACGGCGCCCCAACTAATCCAATTCAATTTAATCATCAACACTTCTGGTAACTTAGTACCTTTCATGTCTCAGTTTCTTCCGTTTCAATAAGTCGGCTACCCCTTTCGGAGTTAACCTCTTTTAGTCTCACGAGAACCTTATTAATCGATAAAGATCTGCCTTACATGGTTGAATGATTCTTCATTAGTCTAGTGGCTATCCCTCCATGTTGATTAGACATTTCATTGGTACTATGCCACCACTTTCACTGATATAAAGACAAGTTATACAAGAACTATTATCATCATTGCTTTCCTTGCCAACGATTCATCGGGAGTAAGCCCTCCACGTTATCAGCTTACAATGTTGAATTATATCTATTATAGAAAGAACTTAGGTGCTTCCTGTAAGCCTGTTAGCATTCATACGCCTTTAACGTATCATGGATTTTTATATTAGTTAGTTTTACTCATCCACATCTAACCTCACATTTGGTGATATACACATTTCTATGTATTGCAGTTATAGACCCGTACATTCGGAAGTTCGTCAGCTTAACCTTTGTTCTTTTAGGTTTCTTCGCATTCTCACCATATAAATTCAACTCAAGCATCATGATTTACACCACCCCCGCGGGTAGGCTTTCGACAGCTAAAAGCTAAGCTGTTACGGTAAATTCTCACGCCTTTTCACCGAGCTTATAACACTATCATTCTTACTAAATTAAGTGCCATTCGACTAAGAGAGAGCCCTTCAAGTCGTTACACTATCATTTGACTCTTCGATATAACCCTTCAGTTCCAGAAGGAACTGTCTAGCCTTTACCAGAGAAATGTAACCACCCTCCATTTAAACTAGAAACATTTCGCACAACTAAACTGCCCGTTAGCCATCCATGCAGCGGAAAAATCATCGCTGCACCACAGAGAATGAAAATATATTAGAACCGTCAATACTGATTCTACGGCTGGGAGAGGAAGGTCGATGAACTATGGTGGGTTAGAGCCCATCCGTTAGTCTGACTCCAACGACCACGGTGCACCACTGACTGTCGCTCCCTTACG
>NZ_JAGGQR010000029.1:0-6275 GCF_018613205.1 Bacillus sp. ISL-46 | reverse complement strand
CTATCTGTCATGAAGAAGGAAGTGTGTAATTTGTTATTGAATTAATAAAAATGAAAGATTTATGGTGAAGGAGTTTTATCTAATGCAGAATGTAAGATACTTAATCGAAACAAAGAAACCTGGTGTTGATGAATCGGATATAAAGTTGACAGAGGAAAAGTTAGGAGCGATTTTTCCCGAACAGTACAAAGAACTTTTTAAGTTAGTAAATAATCCCGAAATCGGTGAATGGATTCTCTTTCCTATTAAAACCCCCAAAAATGCTAAAAAGACTTGGGATGATGTTGTTAGACAAAATAAGGAAGAAGTAAGAGACGAAAGAATGTCTGAAGACCTTATTGCAATTGGTGATGATGGTTCGGGAGATAAACTGTGCTTTAAAAAAATAAAAGGGAAAATGGGAAATACCATTTATCTGTGGAATCACGAAACAACAGAATTAGATGAATATGCACCTAGTTTACAGCAGTTTATTATTCTAATTTCAGAAGAAGTTGATGACTTTGATGAAGAGTAAAAAGCCTTGTTAAGCTAACGGGGGCAAGAGTTTAAGAACTCGGCTGTCATTTTGGCAGTCTTTTTTCTTGTTCAACTAAAGGGGCAGGATAGTACAGGAATGGGGAAATTAAAAATGAAATTAAATAAACCACAAATCATATTTACATCTGCGTTTGTTGCCACAATAGTTACCGTTGCAAGTTCTTTTATAGAATGGAATAAACAAATTTATGCGGGTATTTTCGCAGGCATAACAACTATTGTTGGTGCAGTATTTGCTAAGATGATTTTTAAGGATAAAAATTAGAAATTTCTTACTGAACAACCATGAAAATAAGTTTCTTCAAGAATGAAAAGTGACAATACTTAAGAAGACCCTGCTCAATCGTTAAAAAAAGAGGAGAGCTTTAAATTAATAAGCCTATGGATTGGGTTGACTGGATTAAGGTCAGTATCAGTATTGGCACTTCCTAACCATTTTCATTCTTTGTGGTGAAGAGCTGGTTTTTAGCGATTCATGGATGGCTAACGGGTGCTTTCCTTAAAGAACTGGCTGCAAAAAAGCAGCCTATTTCTTATTCGACTAACGGTCAGGTTTAGGTTAATAAGACCTTGAGTATGATAGTTACTTAATAAGGATATTGTAAGAAGAAAAAGGAAAAATAATAATGATTGGACTTTTTATCGCAATTATCATATTTAATGTGCTTGCTTTCAAAACTAATAAGAATTTATCGGCAAAACAAATTGCCCATATCTGGTCATATACAATTGCATTTCAAATGTCTTTTGATGCTTACATAGATTTGAAATATCATGCATACTGGTATTTTACAAAAAATGTGGATTGGGCAGCATTACCAGCCAATACTATGTTACTTCCACCTGTAAATATGATGTTTTTGAATTGGTATCCTTTTATAAGATCCTTAATTAAACAAATACGTTATTTTATCTATTGGGAAGTATGTTTGTTAACCTATGAATCCATCACCCTATTGCCCGAACCTTGGGGATATTTTCATTACGGATGGTGGGATTTAGGATATTCAGCAATTATTAATCCTATCTTGCTTTTTATTTTATTGGTTTATTACAAGAGGTTTGTAAACTAGAATAGCATGCATGTTAAACTAAAGGGGGCGATGCTTTAACAAGGCATCATCTTTTTTGGGTTTGATTAACGAAGCATATTGTGAATGATTGTACTTAAAGTAACGGGTGCTTTAGCTCAAGAACGATTTCGCTGTTTCGGCAGCCTTTTTTTCGTTGTTCCACTAACGTGCAGGATAGTTGAATAAGAAAAGTTAGGAATGGTTTGGGGGCGTTTAGCTGGAGTTTCATTGCTTATTGACTACACGTTAACTGTTGCAGTATCCATATCGGCAGGTGTACTGGCAATTACTTCTGCATATCATTCTGCTTTGCCATATATCGTTCCAATTGGAATATTTTTTATCTGGTTTATGGAATGGATGAATCTTAGAGGATTATCAGAATCGGGTAGCCTATTTGCATTTCCAACTTACATATTTATTTTTTGCTTGTTAACCCTGGTAGGAAAAGGTTTATTTGACTGGTTAACTGGTGCAAGTTAGGCAACTCACCATGTTACAATTCCTACAGAATTACCAGCAAGCCTGACATGGTTTTGTTAAAAGCATTCTCTTCGGGGTGTTCGGCTGTAACGGGAGTTGAAGCTATTTCCAATGCTGTGCCCTACTTTCGAAACCCAGCTCAAAGAAATGCGAAAAGAACCATGGTTACATTAGGGGTGTTATTATCAATTATTTTTGGTGGAGTAACGATTATTTCAAGAGCTTATGATATTCACCCTGATCCAACAGGAACTAAAACGGTTCTTTCTATGGTGGCGGAGGATGCCTTTGGGCGTGGAATATTTTATTATATTATTCAGTTTGCGACCATGGCAATATTAATACTCGCTGCCAATACAGCCTTTAATGGTTTTCCAATTTTAGGTTCTCTAATGGCACAAGATAAAAATATGCCCCGAATGTTTGCCAATAGGGGTGACCGTTTAGCCTATAACTACGGAATAATTACACTAGGCATTTTAGCGAGTTTTTTACTCATTGTTTTTGGTGGGAGAACTGAGGCATTAATTCCCCTTTATGCGATTGGTGTTTTCTTATCCTTTACGATGGCACAAGTAAGTCTTGTCATAAAGTGGCGTAGTGATAAATCACAGGGATGGCAAACAAAAGCAATTATTAATGGAATAGGTGCCGTAGTAACATTCTTTGTAGTCATTATATTCAGTATTACCAAATTTGAAGAAGGGGCTTGGATCCAATCAAAGCAAATTAAGTAGAGGCTAGCGCGACGACCAGAAAAGGATTAATCTCCCATGAGTGCTACCCATATAGGGCGCGACAGTCGGTGGTACACCGTGGTCGTCGGAGTCAGACTAACGGATGGGCTCAAAGGCACCATAGTTCAACGACCTTCTTCGCCAGCTATTAAAACATTATCGGAGACCAATTTTCATTCTCTGTGGTGCAGCGACGATTTTTCCGCTGCATGGATGGCTAACGGGCAGGATAGTTAAATAACGAAGGAGATATAATAAGTTAAATGATTCCTTTTAGATAATGGGGTATTAATATGTCAATGAAAAATAAGTGGTTATTTAATATTGCAATGGTATTACTCTCATGGATTACAGTTTCTTTTTTGGAAAGGCGAAGTATAAAGAGATTTTTTCCAGCCTTTATCTTTGTGTTTATAATAAATTGTATTGATGTTCCGATTGGAAAGAAACGTAGATGGTGGTCTTTTTATAATAACCCACATTCCTTTTTTCATAATGAATTTCCTTTTTTAATAGGTCCAATGTTGGCGGTGGCTTTATGGACATTAAAATGGACATACGGAAATTTCAAAAAGTTTATCTTGCTAAATGCTCTTTTCCAATTAATTTTTACATTTTTAGCTAAAAATTTATTTGCAAAGATAAAATTATTTAAATTAGTTCGACTTAATGCATTTCAATTCTTCCTATACTTCTTTTACAAGGCTTTTTTCTTATATGGATTTCAATACATTTATGAAAATAAAAAGAGATTATTCAACTAAAGGGTGCGATACTTCAACAAGGGTATCGCTTTTTCCTTATGCAACTAACGTAAGCAGGTTAGTGAAACAAACAAAATCCGTTGTAAATCTTCTTAGTTATAATGGAATAAAATCTTAACTCTTATTAGGAGATAAAATGTTTAAGAAAATTAAGGCTTGGGCAAGGAATTTAAAACGACAAATATTTATTCTTTACTGTGCTTGTAAAGATGAAAGAGTACCTTGGTATGCTAAATTGTTTACTGCTTGTGTTGTGGCTTATGCTTTCAGTCCGATTGACCTAATACCCGATTTCATACCCATTCTTGGCTACTTAGACGATGTAATTCTCGTTCCATTAGGGATAATGATTGCGTTAAAGATGATACCAAAGGTTGTAATATCTGACTGTGAAGTTAAGGCAGAAGAAATGATGAAAAACGGTAAGCCGAAGAATTGGATAGTCGGTTCAATAATAGTATTGATTTGGGGTTTAATTATAATATGGGCTATTTTAAAAATTTATCGCTTCTTCAGCTAACGGATGCTTTGCTTCAATAAGGGAGTAATGCATTTTTTTTCTTCAAGTAACGGGGTTAGTTAAACAAGGATTATTTGAAGTGCCTATCGAATTCTATTTATGGATATGAATTAAGCTCCTTTATCCGCGAGAAAAATGGTTGTTAAGATATATTTCTGCTTACCAAAACTTAACTGCCTTATAAGGAGTGAGAACCTACAATGAGTGAATTACTTTTAGAAATTGAAATATTTAGGAATTGGGCAAGAACAGCAGATAAATCCTTGGGTGAATGGGAAACTGAATACCTACATTGGGACAGAATATATCACTTGTTAAAAAGCTAATAAAGGATACTTCTGTCGAAAAATGCAGTTTAGTCCTGCTAAATGAATTTCTATATATTGTAGCGAGTGACAATGAATCTGAAATAATTATTGATACTTTGATAGAAAATCCAAAACAATTATTATCCATTGCGAAACAAACAGTATCTTTTCCAGATCACGATACAAGATGGCAAATAGCATATGGGCTAGGAAAAATAAATGAGAATAACCAAGAGATAAAAGTTCTCCTTAATCATTTTTTAATCGATGAATCCGAGTATGTTAGAAGAAGAGCGTCCTTTGCTTACGATAAAAAAGGTTTTTATTAAAACCATTCCAAAAGAGTGTAAAAAAACCGCTTGCTGAACTACCATGAAAATCAACTTTCTTCTTTTTCATCGAGCGACGTGCAAATTTACCTTAATTTTCATAGACATTTCGATTCACACACTGATAGAATAATCAGAAGTATATTAGAGGTGGAATGAGAATTGAGAAAAAGATTAGGATGCTTACACGCCCATTATTCGAATATAGAATATATAGAAAATGCACTTTCCCCATTTGACATTGAATTAATACATTTTGTTGACCCAGCATTAATGTATCTAGTTACATCTGATGAAAATTTCCAAGAATTAGATGCTCAAAAAAAAGTTAAAGAGCAAATAGAATGGATTGACCAATGTAAAGTTGATGCTATCCTTATTACTTGCACAAACTATATTGCAATTTTACAGGAAGACCAACTCTCAATATCAGTACCAATTATAAAAATTGATGAACCTTACTTTGATTACATCTGCAATATACAGCAACCTCATACAATTCTATTTACAAATCCTGCAACTGTTAAAGGTACAGTGGAACGACTTAAACATTATGCTAATAACCATCAAATACCTTTAGATTTAGAGGTTATTGTTATTAACAATACTTTTGAATTGATAATGCAAGGACTAAAACAAGAATACAATCAAGAAATTTCCAAGTTCTTAAATCAAATCATTAAAGATGAAAAGAAAGTTATCTCCGTTGCTCAATTATCTATGGTCGATGCATCCAAGCAAGTTGAATATAAGACATCTAAGACTATTATTAATCCCTTGGATACATTAGTATCTTCCATCGTTAATCAATTAGAATTAGAGAAGAAGAATAAATGATAAACTGATGTGTCCTTATTTAACTAAAGGGTGCTAGAGTTATATTACTATGCTGCTGTTGCGGCTATTTTTCTTTATAAAGCTAACGAAGTTGGTTTTTTAATAAAAATCCAATATAAATTAAGGAGGGAGACTGCTATAGGAAGGATACCTGCTAAAACTTTAAAGAAGATAGAAGAGGACATTAAAAATGATGATTTAGGAAAAGCGAGAGA
The DNA here is from genome assembly GCF_018613205.1 of Bacillus sp. ISL-46. NCBI lineage: Bacteria > Bacillati > Bacillota > Bacilli > Caryophanales > Bacillaceae > Bacillus > Bacillus sp. ISL-46. The sequence continues at coordinate 469 of NZ_JAGGQR010000029.1, read as the reverse complement.
TAGACTTCACGGATTAATTTCCACTAACCCTAATGAATTAGAGCTTCGTAGAAAATTAGGAGATATTTATTTTTTATTAAAATATCCATCAATGGCCGGTCGATATTGGTATCTAGAAGAGAATAAGACCCCCGAAATGGTAAAAGCGTGTGCCGCGTTCGAAAAATCTGAGGGGAATGATCCATCTAGAATATCAACAGCTTTAAAATTTAAAGGAAATCCTGAAATAATACAAAAATTGCAATTAAATCAGGGGTACTCTCCTATTAAGGATAAAGTTAAAGAAAAATTAGTGGAAGAACCTACTGAAACATTAGGTGATAAGTTAGTAACCATTGGATGTATCTCTATTTTAATATTAACTTTTTCCTTTACATTAATTGGTATTATCACTATTTTTAGATGGATATTTTAACATAGGTCCAAATTCATTAGAAGTTGTTCTTAAACTAACGAAGCAGGTTAGCAT
>NZ_JAGGQR010000002.1:0-71691 GCF_018613205.1 Bacillus sp. ISL-46 | reverse complement strand
GTTTAGTTTTCAAAGAACAAGCTTGTTACTTCGTTTGAAGCAACTTTATAACTATAACACCTCAGTAATTCGTTGTCAACCAACTTATCAAATATTTTTCAACACCAACAAGTTGTTAACTCGTCAATAACGACTGCTTTAATATACTACCACCTAGTTTAGACAACGTCAATAAAAATTTCAAATAAATTTGTATATCCACTTTCTTCTATTAATAAGTATAAAAGCCGATCCAAACATTTGGACCGGCTCCCAATTTACTTAGTAATCTTGATGATTCCTTCTTGCTTCAACTCCACTTGACCTTGTTTATTAATAACGACTTTTTCACCCTCAGCTAAGTTCGTGAAGACAATTGGTGTGATTGTAGATGTTGCGTGTTCTTTAATGTAATTTAAATCTACTTTCAATAAAGGCTGTCCTTGTTCGACAATGTCATTTTCTGACACTAATGTCTCAAATCCTTGGCCTTTTAAATTAACAGTATCAATCCCCACATGAATCAGTATTTCACGACCAGTATCAGATAAAATACCAATTGCATGTTTTGTTGGGAATAGGTTTACGATTTTTCCGTTGACAGGTGAAACAATCGTTCCTTCTGCCGGTACAATCGCAAAGCCATCGCCCATCATTTTTCCAGCAAACACCTGATCCGGCACTTCGGTAATCGGTTTGATTTCACCTTTAAGCGGCGCTGCAAATACTTCATTTTCACGTGCTTTTTGAAGTGCATCTGAATTAGTGGCCCCGCTTTGTTGTTCTGCACCTTTTTCTGGTGTATCAACAGAAGTCGTACGAGGTCTCTTACCTGACATGATATCTTTCATTTGTCCTTTGATTGTTTCAGAGCGTGGTCCAAAAATCGCTTGAATGTTATTACCTACTTCAAGGACACCCGCAGCTCCAAGTTTTTTCAGTTGGGCTTTATCAACGTTTTTACTATCATTAACCGATACACGGAGACGTGTAATACAAGCATCTAAATGAGCAATATTTTCCTTACCACCCATTGCATCTAAAATATTAGCAGCTAAATCACCTGAGCCTGCTTTGCCTGTCGGTGCTTGGCTATCATCATCTTCTTCTAATTCACGACCTGGTGTTTTTAAATTCCACTTGCGAATCGCAAATCGGAAACCAAAGTAATAAATCAACGCAAAGACAAGACCTACTGGTATAACGATCCACGCATTTGTTTGTGGGTTAATTAAACCAAAAAGAATATAGTCAATTAATCCACCTGAGAACGTCATCCCGATTTTTACATTTAACAAGTGCATTGTCATAAAGGATAATCCCGCAAAAATTGCGTGGATTCCAAATAATACTGGAGCAACAAACAAGAATGAGAACTCAATTGGTTCTGTAATACCTGTTAGGAAAGAAGTTAACGCTGCAGAAGCCATCAATCCCCCTACAATCGCTTTCTTTTCTGGTCGAGCTTCATGGTAAATGGCTAGTGCTGCTGCAGGAAGTCCAAACATCATAAACGGATATTTACCCGTTGTAAATGTACCTGCAGTTAAATGTTGGACATTATCTTTAATTTGTTCCATGAAAATACGTTGGTCACCACGTACAAGATCGCCAGCAGAATTTGTATAGCTACCAAATTCATACCAGAATGGCGCATAGAAAATATGATGCAATCCAAATGGAATTAACGAACGTTCAATGACCCCAAAAATAAAGGCAGCAACAGTTCTGTTTGCATCAACCATGTTAGTGGAGAATAGATTCAAGCCTGTTTGAATTGGAGGCCAAATAACAATCATTAGCAATCCTAAAAGAACAGTACTTGCAGCCGTTGCAATTGGAACGAATCGCTTACCAGCAAAGAATCCTAGATAGGATGGCAATTCAATTTCGAAGAATCTATTATACATATACGCGGCAATCAGACCGACGATGATACCTCCAAAAACTCCGGTTTGCAGTGTTGGAATCCCTAAAACAGATGCGTAACTTTGAGGATTTTTGGCAAGTGCATCTGCATCTATACCTAAAGCTGTTCCCATGGTTGCATTCATAATCAGGAACCCTACAATCGCAGCAAGTCCAGCTACACCTTCTCCTCCAGCTAGTCCAATCGCTACCCCAACAGCAAATAACAAGGACAGGTTACCAAATATAACACTACCTGCCTGCTCCATAATTTTCGCAACCATCGCGATCCCACTATTATCTAAGAACGGGGCGAGGTCAATTAATGTTGGGTTTTGAAGCGCATTACCAACTGCTAATAATATTCCGGCAGCAGGCAAGATCGCTACTGGTAACATAAGCGCTTTACCGACTTTCTGTAAAACACCAAAAGCATTTTTAAACATAAAAAATACCTCCTAATTTTTTGTTTAGCTCATAAAGCGGTTACATTATCCAAAAAAGGCAATAAAAAAAGGCATGAGTAAAAAATCAACTGAATGAAACCATGGGTATAGATTACCCCATTAACTTCATTTCAATTAAACTTTTTACTCATGCCTGATCGAATCAGTAACACGTAAAAAATAATTGCTATTTAAATTTTTTCTGAAGTCGCTGCAAATGCATTGTTAAATATACTGCTTCTGCATCAAAGACTTTCAATTTTAATGATTGTTGCATCACTTTAATGAGCTTCCATGAAAGATTATAACATACAGGATATTCATCTTTCAATAGGGAAGAAATTTTTTCTGGTTCATCGACTTTTTCACCCTTAACTACTCTATCAATGGCAAAGCGAAGGTGACGAACCAGTCTCATATAATCGATTCCTTCTTTATCTATCTCTATTTCAAGCTGCTCTTCAACCATATCGACCAATATACTGACTAGTTGTGAGTGTTGATTTACATCCGAAAGATTTTTATTTGTTAGCGCACTATGAATATGCAGGGCGATAAATCCTATTTCCCCAATCGGAAGGCCAATTCCTGTCTTATCCTTAATGAGCTCCACGACGTCTTTTGCCACTTCGTACTCGTGACGGTAAAGCGTTTTCGTCTCCACTAAAAATGGATTTTTCAATTCCATTCCTTGCGAGACCCTCGTTAAAGCAAACATAAGATGGTCCGTTAATGCCACATGGATATGTTCGTTTAACACCGAATTTGTTCGTTGCTTGATTAATTCAATGGAGGTTATGATTACCTCTAAGTATTCATTATCGATAAAAGGAAGCAATTTAATATAATTTTCTTGCTCCTTTTCATTTTTTAAGACAAAGAGTTTTTCCACTGAATCTGTTTCGATATAGTCCCCGCGCTTGCGATTAAAGCCAAGTCCTTTGCCGATCAAAACAACTTCTCCATAGGAAGGGTGTTCAGCAATTAAAACATTATTATTTAAAACCTTTTCAATCAGCAGTTCTGCCATACCCAATTCCCCATTTCTACCTTTTAACCTATTATTTACAGGATAAAAGAGAGAAAACAGGAAGTCAACGACAAAGTTCGACAGCTACATGAACTTACGACTAGTAATTTATTCAAATTTCATCCCTCTCAACCCAATAAAAAAGAACTGTGGCAGCCCACAGTTCCTTTTGACTTATTTTAAGAAAATGAAATATAGTACAAAGATTACAAAAAAGAAGTACATGACCGGGTGGATTTCTTTTGTTCTGCCCTTTACGATCATCGTAATTGGGTAGAAGATAAACCCAACAGCAATACCAGTGGCAATACTGTAAGTCAGTGGCATCGCAATCATCGTTAAGAATGCTGGAACAGCAATCTCAAAACGCTGCCAATCAATTTTCCCTAATGAAGATACCATTAATACCCCAACAATAATTAAAGCAGGTGCCGTTACAGGTGCTGTAACAACCGATAATAACGGAAAGTAGAATAACGATAAGATAAAGAATCCGGCTGTTACTAAAGCTGCAAACCCAGTTCTCGCTCCAGAGGCGACCCCTGCAGATGACTCAATGTAAGACGTTGTAGTGGATGTACCAAGTACTGCACCGACAGTTGTTGCAATCGAATCCGAAATTAACGCGCGTCCAGCTCGAGGCAGTTTATTGTCTTTCATAATTCCCGCTTGGTTCGCCACTGCGACAAGTGTACCAGCATTGTCAAAGAAATCAACAAACAAGAAAGTTAGAATAATTCCAAGCATTGCAGTTGTATAAAAAGAACTATCTCCGAACGAAGAGAAGGCTGCACCAAAGGTCGGCGCTAAACTTGGAACTGAATCGACTACTTTATGCGGCATATCAATTAAGTTAAAGATCATTCCGACGATTACTGTGATGACCATTCCATAAAATACGGCACCATTAATACCTCTTGTCATCATAATTACTGTAACAACGATCCCAAAAATAGCAAGTAAAGTAGGTCCTGCTGTCAAATCGCCTAAACCAACAAGTGTTGCATCATTATTGACCACAATACCAGCATTTTGTAATCCGATAAAGGTAATGAATAAGCCAATCCCGGCACCAACGGCGTGTTTTAAATCGACTGGAATGGCGTTAATAATTTTTTCTCGCAGGCCAGTGAGCGTTAATAAGAAGAAAAATACACCTGAGATAAGCACTGCGCCAAGGGCATGCTGCCAAGGAATCCCGCTTCCTAATACAACTGTATAAGCAAAGAACGCATTCAAGCCCATTCCCGGGGCTAGTGCTAGTGGATACTTTCCAAGAAGTCCCATGACAATCGATCCTATCGCTGATGCGAGGGCTGTTGCCACAAATACGGCACCATAATCCATTCGTAAGGCATCAGGATAATCCTTTATCGATGCTAATGATAATGTTAACGGGTTAACAACTAGTATATAAGCCATCGCTAAGAAGGTGGTCAGTCCACCAATAAACTCGCGGCGATAATTTGTACCGTGTTTCTCAAACTCAAAATACTTCTGCATTTCTTTTCCCCCTATGAATCTTTTCTTTATTATGCAAAAAAAAGCTCCGGTATATTCTACCGGAGCGTGACTTTAGGCATGTGCAATAATAGAGGAAAAGGAAGCTAGCCTCTTTATTAATGACACTTCCTCGTAGTCAAGCCATTTACGGTGGCTCGGTAGAAACTTTTGGGCCATATCCCCAAGATTATACGATGCAATTATTATATTCTCTTAACTCGTTTTTTATTTTAGCAGGAAAAAAATATCTTGTAAACAAAAAATACGAACGATTTTAAAATTAAAATTGAAATCGTTCGTGAATATTTCACTCCTAAAATAAATAAGAACTGGAACTATAGTTCCAGTTCTTACGTTATCGCTTTTCTTATTGTCTAACTCCAGCGCCTAGGCGCTTCTGCTTTTCTTATTCCCACTCAATTGTTGCTGGCGGCTTGCTGGTAATGTCGTACACTACCCGGTTCACATGCGCTACTTCGTTAACAATACGCGTCGAAATTACTTCTAGGACATCCCACGGAATCCTTGCCCAATCGGATGTCATTCCGTCAATCGAGGTAACTGCTCGGATACCGATGGTATAATCGTAAGTTCTTGCATCACCCATTACCCCGACACTGCGAATGTCTGGAAGTACGGTGAAATACTGCCATATTTCTCGGTCAAGCCCAGCCTTTTTAATTTCCTCACGAAGGATCCAATCCGAATCACGAACGATTTCAAGTTTATCATCTGAAATAGCTCCTAGGACGCGAATTCCTAGACCTGGGCCTGGGAAAGGCTGTCTCCAGACGATATCATCCGGAATGCCAAGCTCTGTTCCAAGTGCACGGACTTCATCTTTAAACAAGGTGCTTAATGGTTCAATTAAAGTAAACTGCATATCTTCTGGCAGACCGCCTACATTGTGATGTGATTTAATCGTCTGTGCCGTAGCTGTACCACTTTCAATGATATCGGTATAAAGCGTTCCTTGGGCTAAAAACTCGATGCCCTTAAGCTTTGTTGCTTCATCATCAAATACATAGATAAACTCATTGCCGATGATTTTCCGTTTCTTTTCAGGGTCAGAAACGCCTTCCAACTTCGATAGGAAACGTTCTTTAGCATCGACCTTGATTACATTCATATGGAAGCCTTCAGAGAAAGTCTTCATCACACTTTCTGCTTCATTTTTACGGAGAAGACCATGGTCCACAAAAATACAAGTTAGTTGGTCACCAATCGCTTTATGAATTAACACGGCAACAACGGAAGAGTCAACCCCGCCACTTAAGGCACAAAGCACCTTTTTATCGCCAACCTGTTCGCGAATCTTCGCCATCTCGATTTCAATGTAATTCCCCATTGACCAATCACCGCTGCTTTTACAAACGTTAAAAACAAAATTTCTAAGCAATTCATTTCCATAAACAGAATGACGTACTTCCGGATGAAACTGAACAGCGTATAGCTTTCGCTCTTCATTACTCATCGCGGAAATCGGGCAGGTTGGGTTCGTGCCGTCAACAGTAAAACCTGCAGGAGCTTCTACCACAAGATCGCCGTGGCTCATCCATACGGTTTGCTCTTTAGGCAGGCCGCTAAATAGCGCTGATTCATGCTGCACCGTCATGGTTGCTTTCCCGTATTCACGTTCTTTAGCTTTTTCAACCTTCCCATTGAAATGGACAGTCATTAATTGCATCCCGTAACAAATTCCGAGAATAGGCAGACCCATTTCAAATATTTCTTCATCACAACGGAAGGAATTTTCATCGTACACACTGTTTGGTCCGCCCGAAAAAATAATCCCTGTTGGGTTTAATTGGCGAATTTCTTCTGCTGTAATCGTATGCGGATGCAGTTCACTGTATACCCCGAACTCGCGAATCCTGCGAGTAATTAGCTGGTTATATTGACTCCCAAAATCTAATACAATAATCATTTCATGCTTTCCTGGCAAAGCATTCACCCCAATTTTCTAAAGATATAGTTAGTATTAACCGTAACAACAAATGATATAAAAAAAACTAGAATTCTCCCTCCATTAAATATCAGGAAGGCAGAATTCTAGTTTTCTTGCAAGATGCTCACAGAAAAATCCTGCCTTCATAGTCAGGTCATTATACGGTGACCCGGTAGAGACTCTCGAACCTTATTTTCGAGGATATATGAAGGAAACGTACATATTTTGAAAAGCGCACACACCATATAGCGAATTCCGCTAATAGCTTACGCTAGACATTGAATAGTACATATTGTAACAATAGGTCGTTTTTCTGGTCAAGCAATTGTTTTTTTGATTAAATTTTCCCATAATTCATGCGATTCTTCCCAAGTTCCCTTTGGCAGGTTTTGATGATACACATAATTTTCATAAATAGCTGTCAATCGGGACATCTCTCTCGTCGAAAAGAACGAATCAATATAACGGGCATAGTTCCTCAGTGTTTGGTTCTCCTTCCGCTTTAAACCGTAGCGATCGAACTGTTCTAATAAAGCCAGGTAGGCAGCACCGAAACTTTCATCCTTTTTCTTGAACCGATAAACCGCTAACAGCAAGTACGGAACCCACTTCCCACGGCCCCGATAAAGAATCGTAAATACTCCTGCTAAGAGTATGAATATAAGAACCATCCGCATCCAATTATTTTTCAAAAACAATTTTGAATCAGTCCATATTCTTTTGATATCAGAGAATTGATTCGAATCATTTGACGCCTTCGTATCATTAAGATTTTCCTGCTGAGGCTTTTTCACAGTTGGGGTGCTGGTTTGCGGATTAGATGATGATGTCGCTGTTGATTCATAATTGATGATGATTTCATTTGAAAAGCCCTTTGTTGGCTCAAATGGGACCCAGCCTTGATTTGGAAAAAAGACCTCCACCCAGGAGTGGGCATTATTATTTGTTACTTCATAAACCTGTACCCCTGAAGCCTCATCACTATATTGGAGAAAATCTCCGCCCGTAAACCCTTTGACCCAGCGAGTGGGAATCCCCAGTGTTCGAAGCATAACCGCCATGGATGAGGAGAAATTATCGCAATAACCCCTTTTTGTATCAAATAAAAACTGATCGACATAATCATCGTTGGTGTCAGGCACCGCAACATTTTTTTGGTCGTAGGTGAATTCCGCTTTTCCAAAATAACTTTCCACTGCCTTCGCTTTATCGAACCAATTCGATTTTGAGGCAGTAATTTCTTCTGCTAACTCTTTAACTCTAGGTGGGAGCCCCTCGGGCAGTCGGGTATACTTTTCATAAAATTCAGGGTTGATGCTTGTCGGATCAAAACTAGTTGTTTGGACTAAATCCTTTGCTTTATATTTGGGTGTTTCAAATTCAACTGTAAAGACGCGAGGTACAACAGGAGCTTTGTTATGATTGTAAAAGCTGATTCTCTCATTCGTTGTATCGACCTCAAAGTCATTTCCAGCTGCATCAAGCGGCAGAATTTTTAACACTTTATTAATACCGGCAGGATACATAAGATAGTTATAATTATAACCTACATGGGTTAATACACGGGCGGATTCCTTAATTGTCTCCACAGTTTTAGGCAATGAATAAACAGGGACCAAGTCTTCCTGTCGGAAGGAAATGGGCGTTGTCCCAGATGTTAGCCAGCCTTTTCCTGTGTACACATCCTTCGTTTCCATCTTCCAATAACTTTTTCCGTTCGCTTCATAGTTAAAAACCGGGTTGTTGTCCCCTATAAATGGGCCGCCTAAAGCCGAATCATTCGTTCCGTAGCCAATTCGATGCACACCACTAAGATTGCGTTCTGGAACTTTATCGTTATTAGCTGTTAAATAGGGAACAGGATCGGGCCATATCGGTTCAGCTTTTGGTACCACTATTCCTAGAAAAACACTAAATGCAATCATTCTTGCTAGCGGCACCATCCACTTTCGAAAGAAAGCTGGCTCGATGTTTACATTCTCCCTCTGGATAATCCGGTAAAACGTCAGCATCCCCATTACCGCAAAACCAGCCACCACTGTTCTGACAATCGCCGCTTTTGCGCTATAAGGGGTAAACGTATCCAAAACCGTAATATAAATCAATGTCATAAGATAAAAGATAAATATTCGTTTCCGGTTTAAGAGCCAATAATGAATTAAATAGACCATTAGCCAAAGCAGGACAAAGAATAATAGTGTCCGGAACTCATTGGATAAGTCGTTCCAGTCCCTTGCAGCGATCAAGCCAATATTATCGATCACATCCGTTAATAAGGACTTAACCCAGCTAAACTGAAAGAACCCTTCATCATAGTGGATGCGGTTGATAGAATATAAGATAAATATCATTTTAATCAGATATTGCCAAATCCATTTTAGATGTAAAAAAGAGAGGGCAAACGAAATAATCAGGAAAATAATAAATGTTTCAATATGTTCCGTTTCCGTTAATTGTTCAACTGGACGAAGCCACTCCCATAATAATAGAAAACCAAACGTATATAACAGAAACGACGGATAATCCCTTTTAATCAAAAAAGTTCACCTCCGAAAAGGCTGCCTTGTGTTGACCTTCATGAACCATAACAATCCGCACCCCTCGTGCATTGGCCATTGCAATGAGTGATCTTTCGTTTTCTGTTGGGGATTCTTTCTCCCCCTTTATTAGAAAAATCGTAATGGTTCCTCCTTTTCGTTGTCCAAGAAAACTTGCTTTTTCAATCAAGGGTTTGGTTATCTGTGCAGTGACAAGCATAAATGAAACCGTTTGTTGGATAAACAGACCATCTGTATCTAACACCTTTTCAAAAGGTGAGATACATTTCGCTTCTATTTTTGCTAAATGATAAAAGAGTTGCTGGAGATGCTGTTCTCCGCCTCGGATCGGGAACGATGCCCGCTCGTTGCTAATCGTTAATAGGCCTGTCTGGGCTCCTTTTTTCAAAATGGCCCGCAGCAAGGAGGCGGTAAACGATACAACTGGCTCAAAGTGCTTATCCGGTACACAATCCATGACAACGAACACATCGTGTGATTGCCGCTGCTCAAATTCCTTTGTCATTAGTACGTTTCGTTTCGCAGAGGCTTTCCAGTTAATCCACGAAAATCGGTCACCAGGCTGGTAGTCCCTTACTCCCGTAGCCATTGATGTATCACGCTGCACACGTTCCCTTGATGCGGTCAGCCCTTGATCATACTGATTTTCAAATGGACGATATGATAACTCAGAATAAGCTGGATAGACAATAATTTTTCCCTCTACAGTTAACCTTTTTTCTTTTTCAAATAAACCAAGTGGATCACCGATTCTTAAGGTAAAGGACTGAAAAAAATGTTCACCGCGCGGCAGCTCATCAATGATATATTCATAAGAAAATTCCTTTTTCAAGCCCGGTAAAAGAAGTGCCTTTGGTTTCTTTTGCTGATTGGCAAATTTCAAGGAATCCTCTAAGTTGTCCTCGACAAGTAAATAAAATAACGGAAAGGATTTTGACCTTTTCACTGTAACTGCTACCTTTAAAGGTTCCCCCGCGTTGTAATCCAATTTTTGCAATATTCTTGTGACTTCAAGTTCATTTAAGGAGTAGAAGGATATGGCCACACAATAGATCGCAAAGGGTAAAAAGCTATAAAATAAAAACCAGCTGACAAACCCTCCTTGGAACATCGCGTAAGAAAAGGTTAACAGAATCAAAAAAAGTAACAGGATAAACTTCCACACTTTTTTGATTGGAATCCAGAGCTTTTTCATTCTATTTCACTAACCTTTGGACCGGTACAGGTACTCTTGCAACCACCCGATTAACTATTTCTTCAGCAGTAATCCCTTCAAACTTTGCCTCTGATTTCAAAATAATCCGATGGGATAAGACAAATCGGGCCAAATATTGAATGTCATCAGGCAGGACATATTCACGTCCAAACATATACGAATAGGCCTGTGCTGCTTTCATCAAGGCGATTGAACCCCTTGGACTTGCCCCAAGGTAAACGCTGCCGTGGCCCCTTGTGCGATTGACAATGTCGACAATGTAACGCTTAATCGTATCATCGACGAAGACATCTTTAATTTCTTTTTGTAAATCGCGGAGGCCTTCAAGGTCAATCACTGGCGTTAAATCCTCAATCGGCGGGATTTTTTGTGCTCGGTTTAACACTTCCATTTCCTCTTGTAAGTCCGGGTAACCCATTTTCATTTTTAATAAAAAACGGTCAAGTTGTGCCTCAGGGAGCGGGTATGTCCCTTCATATTCGATTGGGTTTTGCGTTGCCATAACGAAAAATGGTTTGTTCAGTTGATGGGTTATTCCATCAATGGTTACACTCGCTTCCTCCATCCCTTCTAAGAGTGCCGACTGTGTCTTCGGGGATGTCCGGTTAATTTCATCGGCAAGAATGATGTTCCCCATTAACGGACCGGGACGAAATTGAAATTCCATTTCTATTGGATTATATATGGAGACTCCGGTTACATCGGAGGGCAATAGATCGGGTGTGAATTGAATTCTGCGGAAGTTGGCATTCACAGACTTTGCCAGGGCACGAACCATCATCGTTTTCCCGACACCTGGTACGTCTTCTAACAAGACGTGGCCGCCAGCTAACAGGGCAACCAGACTAAGTTCAGCAACGTCTCTTTTTCCAATCATAACCTTTTCAATGTTTACGAGTATTTTTTCAATCACGGGATTCATTTGTTCAAGAGACAAGGTGACTCCTCCTCGGATGTTTAATAGCTGATTAGGGGATTCATGTAACTATTCTATGTACTCCTAAAATATTCCTTTAAAAATGGGCACACAATATTCAAAACTGGGTAAATGTTAGACAGAAATTTAATGACAAAAGTGTCACTAAACAAAAAAGCCTACTCCCATAAAAAGAGTAGACTCCTTAATTTATAAATCTTTTGGATTAATTGCTGTTTATCATAATCTTTTCAGAGTTATTCATTTAATCTTTCATGCATGCCTACTAGTTTATATAGTTTAGCAAAAGCTGTATTTTCATCTGCTGCCTTAAAGATAATCGATTTAAAGCCTCGTTCACCAGTTTCATATATTTTCCAAATCTCATCCTCACCATCATAATAACATCCGAGGACAAAGGAGGCTTCTGTAATGCAATCCGTTTCAATCTGATATGCACCAATATTAGGATTTTCATTTGAAATCTTATTTAAGAATTCATTTTTTGTCATAATTACCTTCACTCTCCAGTAGCCATTCCCTTTGAATCCTAGTTTAGGAATATGTTATATGAATCTCCGCCTGGCCGCTCCTCATGTCTACCCATGGGTTAATTACACCCCAATAATATTCTATGGGATTTTTTATGCCCAATTGTTCACCTAATAATTTTTTTAACCAAATTTTATCCTCCTTAGATCACTTTAAGCTTAGTAAAATTATAGTTAATAAATTATTAGCCATTACCTTAATTCTGGATTCCTTAATTTATTTTGTCCCTTAACTTCCGTAATGGATGATAAAAAAAACCTAAGCGGCTTCTTTACCGCTAGGGATTTTTTAATACGCTAAATTACCTTTTTTAAGCTGTGCAGTTTTTAAATTAATAAAAAAATTCATTCTTCCTCTTCCAAAAGTATCAACATGATTTTCATCCCCTTCACATACCACCACTGGGGCTTGATTTATTTCTGATAAATATTCCATTCTATATCCCTTAGGTTCACTTATTTCAAACACGAGATCTTCCATTAAGTCTAACCCCAGAATACTACTTCCATAATCATTCATTTTTAGTATTAGAATTCTCTGTTCATCTGGATAATAGGATACCTGTTTAATATTATCTACTTTCTTTTTAGTTAATGCCCCATTAGCATTCCATTCAACAATTCCTGATATTTTATCATACATAAAAAACGAATCTCCGTTATATAAAAAGTAGTACACTTGTTCGGTGATAAAGTTAGTCCCTGCTTCAATGAAGATAATTTTTCTATCCTTTTTTACTGATGCCAAGATAATATTATTTATTCTTTTAACAATATCGTGTCCAAAATACCAGCTAATTTCATTCTGATCCCAATTTAATTTATCTACCATTCTATTCATCTCATCCCTAAACTATTAGGAAAAACCTTGGTATCAGGGAATATAAAACTGGATTCAAGGCTCATTTGACTTTGAATCCTTTATTAACGACCCATATTTCCTAATTATATTTATTAATGCTATACAGCTCAGTTTAATTTTAAAATATGAGTGGCTTTCTGACTTCAAATAACTGTACATCTTCTTTTGGCACCCATTTTTCATAATAATATTTATCAGTTCTATCTAAACCTAAGGTTTTAGCTATTGAAGAATCGGAAGTACCAACCAGAAATTGATTTTCATTTTCCTTATGCACATTTATCTCTACATTCTTATATTTTCCATACGTTTTAACATTAAGAGCGTTCTTAAGATCTTTTACATTAATAATCTTAAAAAAGATATTGGAAAAATTATCCTTACTAAATCCTTCTTTAATAGATTGGGATCATTTGTTACTAAATTAAAAGTGTCATCACCATTATCGTATATTTCATATTCGAAATTATTAATTATTGCATAATCACCAGACTTAAGCATAATTCCACCTCTTATATTATTTACCATACAAAAACCCCTTTTTTAGTTCTAGTTTTAGTAGGAAAGGTATTTTATCCAGCTATTTGTTTGTTTCTTCATATTCTTTCATTCTCACTATTAATTCTAAGTCTTGCACGTTATTATCTTGATTTATATATTTATACTCAAAGTATTTAATTCTTGCAGAAGGACCGAAATCACTATTAGTCCAGTTGATATAATCAAACTTCACATTTAATTTACCGGATTCATTTACTATCATTGTGACCGAAAACCAAGGTTCTTGGTCATTATCAATAAATACCTTTTGAAGTGCATGGGTTAGTTCAAATAATTCATGAAGTGCAGTATTATAGAGTCTCTTATCTACACCATAAAATTTGGGAATAAAATGTGAAAAAACAGCTTTTTCATTATCTACTTTTGGTGTGAAAAAGAAAAAAACTCCTCCTTCTTTCCCCTTCACTTCTCCATTGAAGTAAAAATTACTCCATTCAACCGGAATCATATCATTAATCTTTCGAGCTATTTGTTGATATAATTTATTTAATTTTTGTTCAAAGCTCATCATTGTCAACCTCCTGATTTATTCGCAATTTCACGAATCACTGGGTAATCCCCATCAATCTCGTATTCTACCATAAATGAATCTGGTCGCATTGATGTCTTGGTATAAATGGGTTCAATTTGAACAGACACCTTTTTAGGTGGTATTTCTTTCAGTGCATTTGCCCATTCTGTCTCCATCTCATACCAGACTCCACCATGTCTATTAATTTGACTATTTTGAGGTACTAGATTATCAATATCAGCCGGTCCATTAAACTGTGCTCCAATTAAATGACCGCCATCATCATCTGGTAATCTATCCTCTCCCCCGACATTGGCTTGTGCATATTTATTTCTATCAGCCTTTTTTAATACAAGCTCAGGAGCATCAACATCAATAATACGCCCAAGATCGTCAGTAGTGTATTTATAGTTATCATTTGTTATATATTTTATATTCGGCAGGAGTTCTTTTTTTCCATTTTTCCCCTTTATTATATGTTCTCCAAAATCTATCTCTCTAACCTCTTTGACAATGGTATCATTTATTATATTTTTACCATTGCTCTTACCTTTACTTGCAGCAATCTCAAAATTAATTCCATCAATCTTACTAATTATATCTTTTAAAGAATTCTCCACGGCTGGACTTTTTTCTACAGGGAAATACACCTTTTCACCTGTTGAAGTTACCACAAGTCTTTTTGGGAAAGGGACTGTGTTATTTATACCTGTTATAACTGTGTCCGCTAGTCTTCCTATTTCAATTGTATCCTTTGCCAGCTTAATTATCACAACATCAGCTGCATCTTTTATGGCAGCCGAGGCATTCTTCAATCGTGTCATCGATTGTTGACCAGCAGTTTTGATCATGTTATCAATATCAGTGACTCCTTGATGAAGACCCGCTTTAACCCCTGTTCTCAAGCCTAGCTGGCCGAATGAATCTCCCACATGTACGAGGCGTACGGTGCTGCTAAATTTGCTTAAACCGCTCACACCCGGGACAATGTCCAACGGAGCTAATAACCCGCGGAACCAGCGTTCCCCTGTCCCAAGCTCCCGTCCAGAGACCCAATCATTGCCGGAAACAGATGAACTAAGTTCCATTGCACCATAGGCAGCCCCTAAGGCCATGCCTGCTGGAGGACAAATGAGTGTCGCTCCAACAATGACCACTAACGCCCCAATTTGCACCCAAAATTCTTTGTTTTCTTGTTGGTTCCGAATGGATTCATACTCAAAAGCACGTGTATTTAAAACGGCTTGTTGATATTCTTCTTGCGAGAAATCCTGGTCTGGATTAAGTTCTTTCCAAGCATCGTATTCAAGCTTCATTTGATTAGCATAGTAATTATCACCACTAAACAAGTCATCCAAGCTTACTTCCGTTTTAGGTACTTCAAAAGATTGAGCAGGACCGTAACCTGCATAGACATATTGAGTCTCTGTCGCCCCGACTCGATTAGTCGTCGTATAGTTGGAAATCGTTAAATCACGCATTTCTTCAACAAACGCATCCATATCTTCATAGAACGGCTGATCAATTGTACGATCGACAATCTCCCCAACCTTCCCGGTAAAGCTATGTAATACCTGAAAATCTTCAAACAATCCTTGGTACCTGCTTTTTTGGCTGGTGTGATGAAAGGATATGACCCCATCACTATCATAGTTCGCGATATTAGACTCAGCATCCTCTAAATTATCATTTAAATCCTTTAGAGTATCGATCATCCCTTTGCTCCAGCGGCCCAGGCCAATTAAATCGCCAATGCCGTCTTTCATCTTATCCCAGTCAGACGGGATATATTTTACATCCATTCGATCATACCCCCAGTTTTGCGATGAACTGTTCGGCAATCTATATTGTAAAGATAAAAGAGATTATAAAAATAGATTCAAAGCTGATTTACTTTGAATCCTGTCTTTAATCTATCTTGCTTCTCCTTAATTAGCAGGAAAAACCATAGCCTCTTAAAAATAATGGTTTAATATTTAACTACGTTTTCGATCATTCATTCGTGCCAATATATTTAATACTTTTATAAAACTCATTTTCACTTCATAATCATTGCCAACGAAAAGTATTTCCTCTATCCCCTTGTTGATAGAATGGTTTAATACTAATACAGACTGTTTATGTCGACGGATGCTGAAAATTCATTTTTATAACCATGCTCCAACGACTCTTTTTTACTTTCATCCTGATTTGCATAAAATTTAATAGTATTTTCAATTTGCAGCGGAGAAAACTGATTATAGATTAGCTCTTCCCCTGTCGTCTCTTTTGCAGGTATGATCCATAATTTTTTTGACCCAAATTTCATTTGATTAAACAGAGTCATAATCTTGTATTCTTGTTTTTCTAAAACAGGCTGGCGCTGCATCGCTAGTAATGAGGTATTTATTAAATCATATACATTGGTGGTCAGCGTATTTTTCCCTTCATCAACAATTAATCCACTGACCCCAGAAAACATCGCATTAAATAAAAAAACCGTTAATTCCTCAATGGCTACTTTCTTATATAAGCCAACCTCATCTTTTTTCAAGTTGTAATGGTTCGTATATTCCTTTGCAATAGTTTCCTCAGTAAATAACCAAACGCTCGGAATATCGTTATAGTCTATGCCGCAGAAAATGGGAGCCGTCCCATCCTTAATACTTTCTACTGATATTCCTTCCTTACCACCGTAAACAAGTCTTTTGTTTTGACGATATCGAAGATAATTTTTTCATAACAGTACTGAAATTGTTCTGACGATTCTTCGTATCCATTTAATAAAGCAATCTTTTCCTGTACAAGACTTTCTGTCATCGATCCATCCCCCCTTATTCAAAAAGCTCAGTTTCTATTTTAAAACACTCCTCTATAGTAACTTCTCTTCGGATCGTGTTCTTGGTCAGATAATCTTCCTTAACATGAATAAGTTGATATTCATCATCAGATCCTAGTCTTTTCATATACAGATCTCTATCTTGATAATCGAGATTACACTCTCTGCCTAAATTGGAATCTGCCGTCACAATTTCCATCTCTTTATCATCCTGGAAAATACGAGTAACAAAGAATTCATAATTTTTATATCGGGCTTTAAAATACTCCCGATATAACTCCGAAACCTCTTCCTTTTTTACTTCTTTTTCATGTAAATCTTTATCGTATGCAGACATAGCAGATGTGAAACCAGGTTCTTTTCGGTGCAGAAATAATTTGATGCTCGTTATTTGACCTTTAATCCTTGCTGCAAAGGCCTTATATTTCTTATTATCATAAACAGCAACGCATCTATCCATAATACCCCCACACTTCTAATTATTATTAAAGTCTATTGGTTCAAAACGGCCGTTATTAAAGATAGCAATTTTCTCCTCTTTGCCATCAACCACCCTATACAATTCAGCACCTTCTTGAATGTTTGCCCGATCATAATCCTTCACTTGCCACTCAGGAACAATTGTTTCATTTCTTCCGCCTAAAAAGCCATTATGTATACAAGGATATGCATCAGTCGTTGAACCATAAAATTCTGTACCATATGGTATTTGAATCAAATCGTCCGACACATCACGGTATTTAAAGCGGATGACCGCATAAGAATCACCATCATCCGGATATGTTCTAATAACAATCCCATCTTCATCATACGTATAATCTAACCGTAACGTCTCAAGGGTTTCCTTATAGTCACCTGTTACATTTGCAACATCTTCATACTTTGCTACATAACCGGCAACGGTTGTATATGGCTTTTCTCTCCTTAGATAGTCATCAATGGAGTCTATTGGTACTACCTTACTCATTAAAGTGTCTTCTGTTGGTTTTTCTACAGACTCCCGAAGGTAAAAGAATAAATTCATTTCACGATCTTACAATTCTGATACTGGCGTCAGCTTAATGCGTTGAAATTCCTCTACACTGATATTATTTTCCTGTAAAACTTTCCACCAACCTCTAATGTTCCCGCCATTAATTTATCCATTATCTTTTTCATCATCCCTCTGTATTTACCATATATTCCCGACTTCAATAATACATTCATCCCTATCTTGATAGTCCAACATTTCCAAAATTTCTTTGTAGAGTTATTTATTTAATCTTTCATGTATGCCTATTAGTTTATATAGCTTATCAAAAGCTGTATTTTCATCTGCTGCTTTAAAAATAATCGATTTAAAGCCTCTCTCATCGGTTTCATATACTTTCCAAATTCTGTCCTCACCGTCATAATAACATCCTAGGACATAGGAGGCCTCTGTAATACCATCTTTTTCAATCTCATATGCACCAATATTAGGATTTTCATTTGAAATCTTATTTAAAAATTCATTTTTTGTCATAATTCTATTCACTCTCGTATTTACTTGTATAATATTATTTTCAGTTCTCAATCTTTTAATAAAATTGTCAAGCGCATCACTTTCATTATTAAAAACAGTTGTTTCTGGGAATATAAAAATGGATTCAAAGCGCATTTGACTTTGAATCCTTTATTAACGACCCATATTTCCTGATTATATTTATTAATGCTATACAGCTCAGGTAAATTTTAAAATATGAGTGGCTTTCTGACTTCGAATAATTGTACATCTTCTTTGGGCACCCATTTTTCATAATAATATTTATCAGTTCTATCTAAACCTAAGGTTTTAGCTATTGAAGAATCGGAAGTACCAACCAGAAACTGATTTTCATTTTCCTTATGCACATTTATCTCTATATTCTTATATTTTCCATACGTTTTAACATTAAAAGCGTTCTTAAGATCTTTTACATTAATAACCTTAAAAAAGATATTAGAAAAATTATCCTTACTAAATCCTTCTTTAATAGATTGAGGATCATTTGTTACTAAATTAAAAGTGTCATCACCATTATCGTATATTTCATATTCGAAATTATTAATTATTGCATAGTCACCAGACTTAAGCATAATTCCACCTCATTTATTATTTATTTACCGAAATGAATCTACCATTCCTATAAATGGCTACCAAATTCTCTTCTCCATTGATAACCTCAAATAATTCAGCACCATTTTGTGGTTTATAATAACTATTGAACTTCCACTCTGGTAATACCCTGCCATTTCCAGCTCCAGTAAATCCATTTTGCGTACATGGTGGACCGTCGTTATCGCTTCCTCCAAAACGTTCACCATAAGGAATATCTATATCATCGATATGGGATGTCTTAAATCTAATCATTGCATAGGAATTCTCACCCTCGGGGAAAGGTCTTGATCCGTCCCTAATTGTATAATCCAATCGAGATGTTTCAACGACATCATCATACATTCTCACATCAGCAACATCCTCTACCTTTGCTACATAACCGCCTATTTCTGTATACTCTCCTGAAAGGTACTTTGATATATCCTTTATCGGTAAAGTTTTTTGTAATAAGGTTGCTTTAGTAATGGGTGGTACCGCATCTCGAATTTTCCTCAAAATTGCTACTTCATCATCGGTTAACTCTAATTGTGGTTTTAACCGCAATTCATTGAAAAAATCCAATGTAATACTATGTTTTTCTAACTCATTGGGGATTTGTTGACTAAAGCCTTTCAAATCACTTGTTAGGTCAAATCCATATTTGTTATCTACTGCATTACTAACTTCCTTTGTACCACTTTCAAGGTTAACCCCATCAATCCGACTAAGCACATCTTTCAGCTTATTTTCCACCGCATGGGTATTCTCAGCAGGCATTCGAACCTTCCCAGTTTCACCCAAATCAACAGCAGCTAAGCCCATTCGCCGCGACCGGGTAATGTTTTTCGCTTGTGTTATAGCAGAGTCTACTAATCTTCCTGCTTCCAGTGTATCTTTTGTGATTTTATTTTTCATCACATTGGTAGTATCTATTATTACCGATGAGGCATTCTTCAAGCGTGTGACCGATTGCTGACCAGCGGTTTTTACCATGTTGTCGATATGAGTCATTCCTTGATGGATACTCCCTTTAACCCCTGTCCGCAATCCGACCGTTCCAATACTCTCCCCTAGATGAGCTAGACGGACTGTGCTTGAGAATTTCGTTAATCCGCTGACACCAGGAACAATATCCAATGGGGCCAATAGTCCACGAAACCACCGTTCGCTCGTCCCGAGCTCCCGGCCGGATACCCAATCCTCACCTGACACAGCTGTACTCAATTCAAGCGACCCATAAGTAGCCCCTAACGCCAAACCTGCTGGAGGACAAATAATCGTCGCCCCAACAATGACGACCAACGCTCCGATTTGAACCCAAAATTCCTTGTCTTCTTGTTGGTTTCGAATCGATTCGTACTCAAAGGCACGCGTATTTAGAACACCTTGTTGATATTCTTCTTGCGAAAAATCCTGGTCTGGATTAAGTTCTTTCCATGCATCGTATTCTAGCTTCATTTGTCCTGCATAAAAATTATCGCCACTGAACAAGTCATCAAGACTCACTTCAGTTTTTGGCACTTCTAATGATTGCGCCGGACCGTATTCGGTATAGACGAACTGTGTTTCGGTTATACCGATCCGATTTTTTGTCGTATAGTTCGAAATGGTTAAATCTCGCATTGCCTCGACAAATGCATCCATATCTTGATAGAATGGCTGATCAATGGTGCGGTCGACTATTTCTCCGACCTTGCCTGTGAAACTATGTAATATTTCAAAGCCTTCATAAAGTCCTTGGTATTTGCTTTTTTGACTTGTGTGGTGAAATGTTATAACCCCATCACTATCATTGTTCGCTATTGTCGACTCGGCATCCTCTAAATTATCGCTTAAATTTTTCAGATTATCGATCATTCCTTTGCCCCATCGGCCTAGACCGATTAAATCACCTATTCCATCTTTCATCTTTTCCCAGTCCGAAGGGATATATTTTACATCCATATAATAACCCCTTTTTTAGATTATTTGGCCATTACTGAATTACCAGTTTAAAAATATGTTATATGAACCTCCGCTTGGCCGCTCCTCATGTCTACCCAAGGGTTAATTACACCCCAATCAAATTCTATTGTATTTTTAATTCCCATTTGTTCGCCCAATAATTTAATTAACCATTTTCTATGTCGTTTAGCGATGGTTAAACCATCCTCTTCGATTTCCGAATAGGCCCTAAGGATAACTTTACTTAATTTTTCATTGGTAAATACTATTTGGATGAGAAATGAATCGGAATATATAGGTTGTGGAGACAAAAAATACACAAAACTAGTGGGTTTACCTTCTCTAATCTTAATATTCAAATCTTGGTTTCTAAAACTATCCAAAGTAGTCAGGCTTTTAATAGTAATCCCGCCAACTTCAAGCGTTCCTGCCATTAATTTATCCAATATCTTATTACCTGTCCTTTCTGGAACTTTTGCTATTTTACTCCACCTTAGAAATAAATTCGCTAAATGTATCAGCTATAAGGTATGTTACAGGCTCCAATTCAACCGACTCTTCATGATTCCAAATAACCACATTCGGATTTTCTCTGTTCTTCCTAAAATCCAGACATACAAAATCACCAGCAAACAAAACAGCAATAGGTAAAATATCTGCACCTATCAAATCTTCATTATCCGTCAATCTATCTTCAAGTTGCGTTAATGTAACATCCATATCATACATTCCTAATGGATTTTCTCTAGGAGTTTTTAATAAACATAAAAAGCGGTCTATTGCATATTCGAAGCCATTACATTTAAAAACTCCTGCTATTGGTCTTCCTCCATTATTTTCTTTCATAAAATCAACAAAATCTTTTGGAAGTTTTACTCTCCATATATTCTCTTTTCTCTCAAACAAATCATCTGTTGGTAACGGAAGAGTTATAGTCGACATATCTATTTTCATAGAAATTCCTCCTTAATAATCATCTAGGGGCATCTGCCCACATACCAGTTGACCTCCCACCTTGCCTGCGAAACTATGCAATACCTCGAAATCCTCATACAATCCTTGGTAATTGTTTTTCTGGCTCGTGTGATCAAAAGAGATAACACCATCACTATCATATTTCGCTATATCAGACTCGGCACCCTCTAGGTTATCAGTTAATTTTTTTAAATCATCAATCATACCTTTGCCCCAGCGACCTAAACCAATTAAATCACCAATCCCGTCCTTCATCTTTTCCCAGTCCGAAGGGATATATTTTACATCCATTAAATCATACCCCCAGTTTGGCAATGATTTGTTCAGCAATCGCTTGGTCTGTTTGGATCATCGTGTTGAGGATATCTATTACCAATGCAGCAGCACGGGAATAATTGTCGTGTAAATCCATTACCTTCTGGTTAGCTTCCGCATATACCTCCATCGCTTTTTTGGCTTTACCTTCTTGGTAATAGTCGAGGTTTCCCAACTTTTCAATATTGGGAGCAGCGTTGGTCTCTAATTCTGTAATAATGCCCTGTAATAATTGATATATCGTGGTTATTTCATCAGGATTAATATTAATTAAGTTAGAACCCCCCCCATCAGCTTTAAGCATATGACTTCGCCTCCTTATAAGGGAACTCCATTTCGTCAAATAGGACCTTCAAAAACCAATATTGACTAGCATGGTAATATTTTTTATTTACAGTATCGACCATGATTAACTTTTCATTTTTCGTAAAAATGAGCCACTGCTGATAATAGTGCCAATTATATCGATCTTTATGTTCCTCCTTAAGATGGAAGAATTCTAGATTCATAAACATCTCTTCCGGCTCAAAACTCTCGGTCTCACGTCTTTCTTGATTGGATAATTCCTTTTTTAAGAACGCTTTTTCCGTTTCAACCGGTTCTCTTACAATCACCGGAAAATGTTCACTTAACATTTTTAGAAGTGATGCTTTAGAGGTGATACGTAACTGATAAGACCCTTGTTTATCCAACTCTGCCAGCACAATGACCTCATCTCTTTCACGTTCCCGGAAGGCAAAGAGAAGATTATTGATACGAACGTATTTCTGACTTTGATGATAAAATTCAATGGTTTGGATGACCAGGGCCCCAGATTTTGTTATCTTTCCCTCCGGTGTGATGATTTTCTTCTCGATCAACCGATCATGTGCCTCTTTAAAAACCTCTTCGCCTTTTAATTGGTAAACTTCCTTCTCAGGTAAGCCAAAAAGAACTGTTCCACCAAATGCTGCTGCTAATAGGTATAATTCAGCCACTAAAAACGTATCAGTTGGTTGTTCGATCATAAATTCTTCACTTCCCTTACTGAGCCGTCTTGAAGGAAATCATCTACGTAGCCACCTAGGTTATTTAACGCTTTTGTTTGTTTTGCGACAGCGGACTTCAGATCATGATGATATTTCTGAATGATTTCCAGATAACTTAAAAAGGAATCTCTAGATTTCCCGCTCCATTCAGCTGAATGAAGGTAAGAAATTAGTTGTTCACAAGATTCATAGGTTTGTTCAATCGATCGCTCTAATGCCTTCGCTGCGGCCTTCGCTTCATTTACTTTATCCCCGTCAATTCTAACGCTCCCCACTGATCAATCGCTCCAATCTCTCCTGTAGCTCTTTCAATTCCTTTTCTCTTCTTACTCTTTCCGCTTCCGCCTCTTTAATGGCCAAATTTTTATAATGGACATATCGTTCATATGCCTTATTTTTCGCGGCAGCCAGTGAACTCCGCTTTTCCTGATCTGCCTGAAAACACTGCTTTAACTTTTCCGTTAGTTCTTCCCTGCTCATTTCAAAATCATTTGAAGGTATTTTTGAATTAGATAGATTCGGAATAGCACCTAGATATGAACTGTAGGCTGCATTTGCTTCTGATACCTTATGATCGTGTTCCGAAATGGCACTCTTGAGTTTTTCATACAGCTCGTAATAATCATCTCTTTTTCTCTCCGAATCGCTTTTAAACCAATCAAACATGGACAGTCACTTCCTCTCTTTTTACACTAGGAGCAGCAATTTTGATCTTTTCTGCTTTGCCCTGTTTAATGTAATAGGCTTCATATGGAAGTAAATTTGGCTCTTTATATGGTCTAGTTAGGACCTCAAGAATGTTCTGCTCCGTAATTCTTCCAATCAAGATGCCGGTCTTTTGTTTCTTCACCATGGTCGCGATATCATCGTATTGCCTTTCTAATGCGCCATGGACAGCTCCGACAACAAAATGAATGCCTGTGCGAGCTCCCGTGTCCATTAGTTTTACTAGAATCGATTGTTCTGTAAAGGACATCGATTCGATCACGAATGACACATCGGTTATGAAGACAACCATTGGGCGGATCTCCTTCAGAAAATCATTCCTAGTTGCACGGCCATTGGTGGCCATTTGAACTTGACGGAAGGCATCTTCCCTTGTTTCAAATAATTGCTGAAGCCGCTCGATAAACTCCTCCATTGAACCGGCATGGTCGGCATAAAGATTGACATTTTCCTTATACATTCTAAATCTTGACGCAGCATTGTCGATTAGCCCCACATCGATGTGATGATTAACTGAGATACTTGCTATTAGAGTTAGATAGGTTTGTTCCACTGCATCGATTCGATCACTTAAAAGTAAGGTGGTATGATCTTTAACGACACTTAATTCGACAGGTTCGACATTTTCAAAATCTACCGCAAACGGTATGCCGCCTTTGTTTAAAATGGCTTTGGTTTCCGGTTTCTCAATAAAAGCTGTGAAGTCAATGATTTCCGGAACCATTGGGATCGGCAATGGCAGCTCGCCCTTCCAAGCGTTTCGCATCGCTCGACTCTCTTCTTGAATATGTTTAATAATCGCTAGCGTATCTTCTCCTTTGACAGGAAGAGCCGTTTGAAATAAGGTTGGCTGCTCTAATTTAATTAAACCGCGTCCTGGAACTTCTTCAATCGTTAACTCTGTTCTTCCGACAATATTCCGCGGCTCCATACTATCAATCATAAACAACGAAATTTGATGCTTAATATTTGCCAGAACCGGTGCCCGCATGGCACTTTGCCGCCCAGCACTGATCACCATATGGATTCCTGTACTGACACCTTCCCGTGCAATCTGTGCCGCTATTCTCTCAAAATCGTCCCGATAGGAAGCATCGACGATGGAATCAAATGTATCGATGAGTAATACAATGACGGGGACTTCTTCCCCACTCGCCTGCTCATACATTTGAATATTTGCCACACCATACCTGCTTAATTTTTGTTTTCGCTCCTTTAACTCATTTTGCAGGCGGCGGAAAAGCTTTCCTAGTTTGATTTCCTCATCTACCATAATCGTATCGGCTGTATGAGGCAATTCCCGCAATGGCAGCAAACCATTCGTCCCGAGGTCGATTAAATAGAAATGGACTCTCTCCGGACTGTGCTGTCGAGCGATATCCATGGCCACACTTTGTAAAAAGGTAGACTTCCCATACCCAGGACTCGCAAACACAGAAAGATGGCCATCTTTAGAAAGGTCCAAGGTCAGTGGTTTTTGTGCTTGCCTTTCAGGCAGATCTAGAAAACCGAATGTCACTTCTAACAATCTCTTCTTTTGATCCCAAGCTTTTGTATAGTTCACTTCATTTAAATCTGGAAGGAAAATCCGCTCCTCTAATGGCGGCAGCCATGGTCTTTGAAGTTCAGCAATCCTTTTTTCCGTTGCATAGGCTTGAATATAATCAACAACCGCATCCAGTTCTGTTGGAACTTTTTTAATGTCTTTCTTATTTGATAGTCCACTTAAATCATGCGAGAGGATGTCATATTGGCCAAGTTCATTAATGGAGTAAATCGTTGTGTCCAGTAAGTCTTGTTCGTTTTTATCAGGAATATAATCAGCCCCGCTCCAGGCACTTTGAAATAGTTCATAAATTTCATTGTTGCCGACCTGTAAATAGGCACGACCAGGAAGTGTGATATTCGCCGCATCCGGCGTTTTCAAGATTTCTGTCGAATCGCTGGCGTTTTGAACTTTGAGTGCCAGCTTGAATTTAGAGTTGGACCATATTTGGTCATCCACCACACCACTCGGTTTTTGTGTAGCCAGAATCAAATGAATCCCAAGGGAACGTCCAATACGGGCTGTCGAAACAAGTTCCTTCATAAATTCGGGCTGCTCAGATTTGAGCTCGGCGAATTCATCTGATATTAAAAATAAATGAGGCATCGGCTCTCTAGCCTCACCTGATTTATACAGTTTTTGATATTGATTGATGTGGTTGACATCATGTTCGCCAAATAACCGCTGGCGCTTTTGTAATTCTGCTTTAATCGATGCAAGAGCCCGCATCGATTGCGTACCGTCCAAATTTGTAATCGTTCCTAATAAATGCGGGAGATTTTTAAATAAATTTGCCATCCCTCCGCCTTTATAATCAATGAGCAGAAAAGAAGCTTCATGCGGATGAAAGTTTACCACAAGCGAGAGAATATATGACTGAATAATTTCTGATTTTCCAGAGCCAGTCGTCCCAGCCACTAAACCATGTGGTCCATGTGCTTTTTCATGGAGGTTCAAATGGACAAGATCTTCTTTCCCACGCATTCCCAGAGGAACAGCCAGGCTTTTATAGGTTTCATTTTGTGTCCATCGCCCATCAATACCGAGCTCCTCCACTTTCTCTACACCATACATTTCGAGAAAGGTCACGCTTTCTGGAATCGAATTTTTTAAATTTTGCAGGTGATTAAGCGATGCCAATGCCCGTGAAAAATCTTCTTTATGAAAGCCTTCCGAAAAACGATCGGGTGTGAATCGTCGATTGACCAATTCACCTTTCTCAAGGATCATCATTCCGGTTGTGGCATCACGAATATCAATAACCGTTTTCACTTGTTCCGGAAGAGACTGCATGACATCCTGTACGAATACAAGAGAAACACCTAATTCACTCGGGTCTTCATTAAAGTATTCCATCACGGAATGATCCAATATCATTTTTTCATCGGTTATTAACACAACAAAATGAGGAGTGAAATGAACTTTTTCACTTTTATTACTCTTCTCATTGATAGCAAGCTTGCGTTCTTTTAATATCTGATAAAGGGAGTTAAGGACCTGATCACGAGAACGTTCGTGATAAACAAATCCCCTTACATTTAGTTCTCGTAAACTAGCATGCGGGAGCCAGCGCATCCATTCCCATTTCCCTTTTTCCTCTTCAGGAAAGATCGTGACAAACTGGACATCATGGTAACTGTGAAATAAAGCAGTCTGCATCACCAGCATTTGTAATTGTTCCAGCACAAGCGGACGCTGTCCAATGTACCCAACCGGTCCATTCATTAATGATGTCGCTGCCGGTACATCTTCTAATGTGAGATACTGAGCCCGAAGATTGCGGGCTGCATCCACCAGTTCATCCTTATCAAGGGTAAACTCCTCGATATTGAATTCGACCTCAAAGCTCGAATCACCCCTCCCTAATCCAACACGATACATAAGGAAGTCATGATGCAAGCTGGTTTTTTCATAAATTCGGGGATCAACCTTCATCGCCATCACACGCAATTGCTCCACATCTGGAAAGTGATAATAGAGGGCATGCCGCTGTTCTTCACTAGCTTGATATAATTGCTGTGTTTTCTGTTTCAAGTACTCGCGGTAGCTTATATCCCGCTCTTTTATATCTAATCGGTATTGCTTCAGACTTTTTAGATAGGATGTGATTGAAAAAATGACCGTCGTTACTGTCATAGCAAGCATAATGATGATATAAAACCCATTCGACAGAAACAATGAGACCATGATCATCGCTGCAATCATCACAAGCGGCGGAACAATCACCCGTGCCAGCTGTTCACTCGGTTTTCCAGGTTTATTAGAGGGTTTAGCAATTTTTCGTTTTTCCTCTGGCTCACGGTATATAATCCTTGGTGAACGATGATAATCAGGGTAATGACTGCCGAAATCATGGTGAACGTCAAATAAACGAACTAATTTCGTTGTTATGATGGATTCGACTCCTAGAATTTCAAGGTCCTCCTGACCAATCTTCATCATCATCCCGTCAAAAAAAAGCTGATCTCCTGGTTCTAGCAGCACCACACCCGTTGCCCGAACATAATTGTGGTAAATTTGACCTTCAAAGATTTCAAGTTTAAAAGGATCGCCCAAATTCTCGCGAATCAGTACAAAATCGAGGGCAGCGTTCTCGATTCTTACATCATCGTAATCATTAGCACCAAAAGTAATACTATAGTTTTCTGTTGTATCGTATACACACCGCTCCGCTTCTTCCTTGATATAAACCTGGATCGGCTCGTCATGAGTGTTTAATGTAAGGCATTCGTTAACCTGCAGCTGCTGATTACCGATTGTGCATGCAGCTCCATCCCATATAATGGACAATCCTGGATTTAAATCGAGAAAGGTAATCGTGTTGGAACGATCATTTCCGACTGTTATTGTTTTTGGTTCATTTATCGTTAAATGGCATTTGTGCAAATGATCTTTATAGCTCAGCAGTAATAATCGTTGTGCCATCTTTCTCTCCCTCAGTTCTGCTGGTTTAGGATGGAGTCCAGACCATATTTATCAGCATATGTATTATATTGTTCTTGATATTTTTGAACCTTCTTTTCACGCTCTGTCCCACTTAAGTCAGGGTCATTTTTCGCCTGTTCGATTTGTTTGATTAGTCCATACATGATTAATTGAGGATCATCAATATACTTGGCAAGGTCGATCGTTCTGGCAAAATCGCCCCGGCCATTGTAAATCCAATACAACAAATAATTAGGATCACTTTTTATACTAATATTTTTCAAGATGACCTCTTTCTGATCTTCCGAAAGCTTCTCAGTTTTAATGAAAGAATAAGCAAGAACATACTTACTAGTATCTGGTAATTTTTCTGGTGTTTGATCTTCTAAATCATTAATGACGTCCCCATAATCTAAGGATAAAAAATGACGATCTGCTTCGAGGAGATCTTCCTGAAAAGGTGTTTTTACAAAACTCAGATAGACGAGCGGCACGGCCAATATAACGGCAAGAGCAATCATAGTAAAAGTTAATTGTTTAAACAGGCGAAATCGCTTTGCAGGTACATGTACCATGGTTTTTTCCAGCTCTATTTTTTCCTTTATGTACTGTTCTTCCAAAAACTTGATTAAAGCATCAAAATCATCTAGTTCACGCACTTGACGTTCAAATGGAGTATCCTTGGCATTTTTCAATGAACCAGAATAGAGCTCGTCAAAGGTATACTTTTTTGAAAATAAGGCGACGATTAAACATTTATATTGGAGTAATAATTTTTCTTCATTCAGCTCATGTGGAGGAATCAACTCCCGGATACCGCGAAACACGATAGATGGTAAAAGATTATCATCAAAAATTAGATTGTTGGGATGTAAGAAGAAGGTCATGCGCGTGGTTAGGATTTTTTTGAATCGAGCTAGATTGTACAACAGGCGTAGTTTATCTTTCCGGTTTAGCTTTTGTACATCTTCCCATGTGTTAGCCCTTGGGTCGACTTCAAAAGAGAAGGTAAATATATCGTCTCCTTCTTCAACCATTGCGGGTACGAATAAGTCTGAGTCGTTATTGATTAAAGCCAATTGGCGAACATCTTTTACTCGTGTTTGTGATTTCGGCAAGTTCAGCTGCCAGCTATTGTTAAGAATGAGAAACTTGTATGTGATTGACTCCCATTGGATGCTTATTTCATTCATGAGTTCTGACTCCTTCCTGCGAAACAGGCGCCATCTTCAGAAAGATTAGTGCCTGTTTCTATATACTTATAAAACTAGTAAAAGGTCTCCATTGGTTACCGGGTAATCGATAAGCCGATCGTCATCTGCTAATAAGAGATTTTTATTGGAAAGCTTTACTGCAAACAGTGGTGCCATTGTAAGATCCAGATTTAAGGTTTCTGCCAAATTCACCAGCAGTTGATTAATCGGTTGGTGTGCAGGAATTCTTACGTCATACTGCCCTTTGCCCCATCTGCTAAAATCAACGGTCACGTTAACATGTGTTTGACTAGGCATGGTGGCCCCTCCTTTACCCAAGCGTTTTTCTCATCATAGTAAAGATCCCGCCGCAGCCAATCACGACCATCCCTAAGAACGTCGTGATTGTTTTTGTGTTCAAAATACCACCTTGTTGATCCTCAGGCTCGTTCTCGGAGGGAGCTGCAGTATATTGAACTGTATAATTACTCGAAAACAGTACCTTTTCGGTATGTTTCAGGGTAATATCGGGCTTACTCGGCGAAACAAAAAGCCCTTGTTGTAAATCTGACGTGGATTGTTCCATTTCTATTTGTTTTGTTTTGAGGGCAGCCTGCGTTTGTTCCTTAAACAGGTTCGGCGCCAATTTTTCCAATTCCGTTTCTTGATAGTCTTGAGTTTCTAAGTTCTCTCTTTCAACTGCATCTTGGCCAATCCGGTCCGTTTGCAATCGAATTTTCCCGCTATGATCAAGAGTTTCATCCGCCAAAGGCTGGAGTGAAAACATAAAAAGGAATCCTGTAAAAACAGTGATAACACTACAGAGCTTCATTAATTCCTTCATGATTAACCTCCTCGCTTTTAGCCGAACGATTAAAGACAAACAAATGGCCGGCAAGGCTGACAACCGTCAGGGCTGCTAAGCCAAAAATAATCCACTTTGTATCAGCTGCTCCACTTCCAAACTTCATTAATAACGTCTCAATGTATTGCAAAGGTGAGTAGTCTCTTAATGTAGCAGCGGTAGAAAATTGATCAAAGTGACGTCCAAGTGCCTCGGTTAGGAATAAATAGAGGCTCAAAATCACCAAAAGGATAAACATCCCTGCCATTTTCAACTGCCGTAATAAATAAGCTGACACCATCAGCAATGTGACCATAATCAACGTGATTAAACCGATCCATTGCAGGGATTTCCCTTCACTCATTTGCAGTAAATAGGCTGACAGCGGTCCGATCACGATTCCCTCAACCAGACCAATACTCACAGTCATAATTGTGAGCGGTATATTCTTGCCAACAATTGTTTGTTCTCCCGCAAATGTGTCCTCTTGCAGACGTTTTCGCTCATGATTAGAGAGAACATAGGCGGTAAATAAGGCGACAATAAAACAGATCAAGACAACAAAGTAAGGTGTAAAGGTATCACCTGCAGCGATAACCCCAGCATTCTTGGTTTGGACCGGATTTGAAAGAAAGCTTAACAAATCTTCATTTGGCCGCTCACCTATGCGGCTATTGGCTAGCACCCCGGCGAAATTGTCAGCAAAGTTTTGGTCCTCTGCCAATTTAGTTGTTAAATTACTCGAAAGGTTCCCTGCTTGTTGTACTAAAGTCGTTCCACTGGCTTGAATTTCCTTCGCTTGACGATCGATTGCATCGAAGGTTTGATAAACCGAATCAGCGGAAGTTAAATTAGATTTCGACTGGTCCGCTAGGGATTGACTTGCAGCAAGCAGCGAGTTAAATTCATTTCCTATCGATAGAACTGCCTGTTGTTCTTCGTCCCCATTCAGCAAAACTTTTGCTTGTTCAGTTTGTAAATTAAGACTTGCTTCGCGCCATGCTCCCAAATCTTTTAACGTCTCAGAAAGGTTTGTATTTAATAGTTCCGCTTGTGCTGTTGTTTCGTTAATCCGCTCCGACATTTGGGCCGCATTTTGATTGGCATTGTCAACCAGCAGCATATATTCATCTATTTTGCCTTTTACATCTTCTGTCTGTTCCCGTATTTCCTCTGTTATTTGTTCAGCAATATAAGATGCTAACACATCGACAATGTCTTGCTTATTAAATAAATAATATAGTGAATCCCCATCTGCCATATCCGTCAGATTGGTTTGATTCAAATCATTAACTAGGTCCTGACGATTAAATTGATCTATGCCAATGCCAAAGTATAAATTATACAGAGTCAATAACTTATGGAAATCACTGACGGTATCGCTGGAAGCATTGATCAGAACACTTGTCGAATCCCCGGTAAGTGGTGACATCACTTGGTGGGCAATATGATTATTTAAAATTTGTAATCTCTCAATAATGCTTATGTCGTCATTGTCACTTGGTTGAGTCAACTCTTGATTTTCTACCGTCTTTTCGTTCGTCGTATCATTCGGACTTTTGCCCATTTCTTCAACTGTTATGGGCTGATTACTTTCATAGGACGATACGGATTGCTCTGTTTTCTTTTTAATTTCAGCTGAAGTTCCCTCTTCCGTTCCTGGCAGTTCTGGATGATCTACATCGGTTATATCCTTCTGATCGAGTTCCCAACTCCATGTAATCGGCTGGAAAACATCAAGGATGGCATCCATGTTTTTAAGACTCACATCAACTTTTACAGTGAATTGTCCTTCATCAGTTGAAGGCAGTTTAATTTTTTGGTACGGAAGAAACGACTCAGTATAATCCATTTCTTGACTATTTGGTAATGATAATAAAACTCTCTCAATCTCAAATTCTTTTGGAATCGATAGAGTAAATTCCTGCCCATTCTTTTTATTTTTCTGCAGGTTTACGGTATCTGTCAGAGTTACCCCCTTTGTCATCAAATCACTTTTGACTTGTTTTACTTTTTCAGACAAAGGAATCCCATTTGCATCACGATTAGGGGTATAACCAAACTCTTGATTGTATTTATTGGTGACAGCTATGACATTTTTTAGCTGTGTGATGGTTTGATCACTTAGGCCTAGGCCGTCTAAATCATTACTATCAAGTGTTGGCAGCAAATCAATTTGCTTTTGTAATGTATCCCGTGCATTTTTATCTGGAGCAGCAAACATATGACTTAAGGAAATATTTTGCTCTTGACCTGAACTATGTTTTATTTCGTTCTTAAGCTTATCGGCAATTAATTTCTCCATATCTGATGCCAATTTGTCCGACAGCTCTGCATTCATTTGATCCATTTTATCCTTCGTGTCCTTCAGGTACGCTTGAAGGGCGGCTGATTCGGTTAAAATAGTCGCCGACTGATTACCATTCTGGTGGAACTGGTCATTGATAGCCTTATTAGCTGACGTTAAATAATCTAATTGCTGCATGACATCGCCATGATTCATTTCACGATCTAACATATTAAGCTGGCCAGAGAAACCCTTTGTTAATAGACCATTTGCCGCTTTCAGTTTTGTAAAATCCACTAAGCTGGATTGGTAGGTATGGCTTGCGGTTACATCCTCACCCAGGCTAGTTTCAAACCCCTTTAATAGGTCCTGTAAGCCGGTAAAGCTCTCTCTCGATATCTTTGTGTTACTCTCAACAGCTCCAAACTGAGCGGTGTAACCGGATATGGGACGATGGATCGATTGATCATAGAAGTTCGTATATACTTGCTCCTTGTTTACCAATGTTCTGATATTGTCCTGAGCATCATGTAAATTGCCGATCACACTTGCGAAATAGACATCAATTATCTGGCGGTTAAAATCTCCCAGGATAGCGCTCGCCGTTTTCTCGGCTTTTGCTTTTATATTGCTGTTATCTGAAGCATTAATTTTGTAGTTCAATACCACCTGTTCTGGTGATTTCGAATCAATTGATAATGCCTTTTCTGTAAAATCATTCGGAATGACAATCATCATGTTGTAGACATTCCGCGCAAGGCCGCTTTCAGCCACACCACGGCTGACAACATACCAGTCATGTGTATCATCTTTCTCAATATTCTTGATAAATTCAGCACCGAATTCATAGTTCCTATCATTAAAACTTGCACCTTTATCTTCATTAACCAATGCTACGGTCATTTTCTGCTCATCTGTGTTGGCTTTGCTATTTGAAACTTGATTCAATGCCAGATAAGAGATGCCTGAAGATAGCGCAAGGATCAGAACTAGAAATAACAAGACACCCCGCTCAACCCTTTTCATCCACTCAACCCCTGAAATTTTTAGTATGTAATAAAGAAATGATTTCTATTTATATATAAAAATACTTTAATATGTTAGAAGACTTTTGAAATGGCCTGTTGTGGCAAACAAAGAATAAAAGCCACACAACAATTGTCGCGTGGCTTTTGGTTTTTTGGGAACATTGCCCCGAATGACATTCCACTTATCTAATGCTCATCTTTCATTTGACAGGCAAATGAATTAATTAAGCCCAAAATTCTGCGATAATTGCTCATCTTGTTGAGCAACTGCCTCTGCCGTCTTGTTCAATTGTGTGTTAATTTCTTGCATTAATTGAGCAAAATTTTGTACTTTTGGCTTCAACTGGTTAAACTGATCGTCAAATCTTTGGAAGGCACGACCTTCCCATTCACCACGAAGTTCATTTTGTAAATTAGTTAAGTCCCTTAAAATTTGCTCAATTTGTTGTGAACTTTGCCCATAGCGAGTCGCTTTAGCTTTTAACTCCGCTGGGGTCATACGAATTTGTCCAGCCACTTGTTCTCCATCTCCTCTGCCTATAGTTTGCCGTGGAATTAATTAATCACTAATTCCAGACAATAACACTACGTTGGAAGTAAATTCCTATCTATTTATTTAACATAGGATCTTGGAACATTCAAACGTCTCTGGAAATGGGTGGTATTTCGTCTAGTACTTTCCTTCTAATTTACATTGAAACTGGGAATTTTCAGCCGGAGGATAAGGGGAATATGATTCTTTCTTAGTAAGACAAAGGGTTGGTTTTTAGACTATATATAAGGAATTATTAAAAATTGTAGCACTATTTACCTGTTTTTCGAGTTAGAACGGGTTCCTTGCACAGTTCCAAATACACAAACTTTACTTGACAAGACGATGTGATAAGTAGCTATGTTGATACGAAGAAATGAAAAAAGAGGCTTCTCATAATTACCATTACGAGAAGCCTCTTTCAAAGAGTAAAATATTTGTCATTTTTATAAATTTGCATTCAAACTTTTGCAATTTCTATCTCATAACCACTTGGCAATGCTTCAATAGCTCCTATTTTTGTACAAACAAGCGCTCCAACCTTATTTGCAAAAGACACGATGTCATGGAGCTTATCAAAATCATTACTAATAGTTTTGATTTGTTCAGAGTCAGCAAATCTGTATAAGGCTGCTCCGACAAAAGCGTCACCTGCACCTGTAGAATCAATGGATGTAACCTGAATGCTGTTAACAATCTCATTTTTCTTTCCATTAGACAGCAATGTACCTCTTTTACCAAGCGTAACTGCTATTATTTCCGCTCCCATTTCATGAAGGAGACTAACACCTTCTTCATGATTTTTAGTCTCTGTGATAATCTCCAATTCCTCATCACTTACCTTAACAAAATCACTTAAAGCAATTGCTTTTTTGGCAATTTTGACAAACTCATCGACTCTTCCCTTCCATAAATCGCCTCGATAGTTAGGGTCAAACGAAATAAATTGTCCCTCATCTTTAGCATTGGAAATAAGATTTAGGTAAGTGCTGCAAAATGGCTCAGATAACATAGCTGTCGCCGAACCAAAATGGAGAATCTTTGCATTCCTTATTTTATCTTGATCAATATCGTCTAAGGTCAAAAAAGCATCTGCTCCCCTATGGAATACAAAGTCCCGCTCTCCACTTTTCTTTAATGAAACAAAGGCTAAAGTGGTTGGTACTTTCTCATCCATGACAAGCATAGAGGTATCTACGTTTGCAGCGTCTAATGTTTGTTTCAAGAAATCTCCAAATGGATCCTTCCCTACTTTTCCGCTAAACGCTGCGTCCCCGCCTAATTTTGCAATGGCAGCTGCGACATTGGCCGGTGCACCACCAGCACTTTTTAAAAATTGACGTCCCTTTATTAAATCCATGTCAATATCCGTACAAAAGAAATCAATTAATAATTCTCCAACACAGACAACTGAAAGATTTCTAGTTATATTATTTTGCACATCTATCACACTCATTTACTAAATTTAAATTTTTATATAAAGAATAATTAAACTGGTTGTTTTGATCTTTGCTCCAAATCTGACATCATATTTTTATATTTTTTCTCTGTTAACGGATAGAAGCTTATGATTAATACAGCAAGTAAAATAAAAAGTCCTGGGATCAATGCATTCATATTTTTAATAGCATTTAGTGAAGTTACTGTCTGTTCTGCATTAGGTACATAGCCTGCTATCCCTAAATAAATGGCAGAGAACGACCCCGCGAGGGCAACTCCTAATTTATTAGTAAAACTCATGCTGGAAATAACCACGCCATCAGCCCGAACTCCAGTTTTCCATTCAGCATAATCTACACAATCGGCAATCATACCCCAAGCTAGCGTATTTAAAGGAGTGGTAAAAAAGCCCGAAGCAAATAACCAAAATAAAATTAACGTAACTGAAGAATATGGAGTAAAGTGCAGCCCGATGTACGAAATAAGAGATATAGCAGCTGAGATAATCATCACGTTCTTTCTACCCCATTTTTTTGAAAATACAGGGATAAATAAGTTACTGATTAACGCTGCCCCAAAAAATAAAACGGTTCCCCAAAACACTAATTCCTTTTGATGGATATTGTACGTAAAGTAGTACACCATGGTACTAAGTTTAATATTAAATCCAATAGCAAACGCCAAAAATGATGAGGCTAGAATTAACAAAGGCTTGTTCTTAAATAAAACAGATAACGTCATTTTAATTCCATGTTTCTCGCTCTTTTTGGGGACAATTCGCTCCCGTACTGTAAAAAAGCTAAAGAGGTTCAAAACGATACTTACCATCGCATAGACTAGAGCAGTCATCTGAAATCCAAGTTCTTGATTCACCCCTCCAAATGCTGTTGCAAGTGGTGTTGCAAATGAAATGGATAGTAGGATTCCTATATAAACCAATATCATCCGAGTAGTTGTTAATACGGTTCGTTCTTGCACGTCATTAGTTATCCGCGCTGTTAAGCTGTTAACTGGAATCGTTTGCATACTAAAGGACATTCCTAGCAAAATATAGGTAACATACGCATAGATAATGT
The DNA here is from genome assembly GCF_018613205.1 of Bacillus sp. ISL-46. Classification (NCBI taxonomy): domain Bacteria; kingdom Bacillati; phylum Bacillota; class Bacilli; order Caryophanales; family Bacillaceae; genus Bacillus; species Bacillus sp. ISL-46. The sequence continues at coordinate 34,927 of NZ_JAGGQR010000002.1, read as the reverse complement.
TTCCAGTCGGGCCAAAGTGAGGGTTGGTAAAACACAGGAAAGTGAATAACGCGAACGGAAGGGAGACCCCTAATAAATATGGTCTTGCTTTCCCCCAGCGTGTGTTGGTCTTATCTAAAATCATCCCCATGATTGGGTCAAAAATAGCATCTAAAATTCGTACGACAAGGAAAAGAGTTGCAATAACCGCAGGGTGAATCCCACCGACATCCGTATAATAGAAAAGGAGATAAGCGTTAACAAATTGGAAAACAATATTATACGACATATCACCAAGTCCGTATCCAAATCGTTCTAACCAGGATAAACCAGTACTAGTATTACTAGAGCGGGAACTATTTTTGCCTTTGGCCTTCAATCCTGCTAATTGTCCTGTTTCTATCATAGATTATACCTCTCCATTCGTTCAGTTTTAGTCATTCGGATAGACTATAATTTTTAAACATTCATTTTTAAAATTAAGGGCTCGTTCCATCGCTTCACGTGTGTCAGCTAACGAATATCGATCCGTCACAAGATGCTTGGTGTCAACTATGCCAGAAGCAAGGAAGTTGATCCCTTTTGGATACGTGTTTGCATAACGAAAGATGCCATAAATATCAATCTCATTGTCCGCGATAAATGGTACATTTAGTGGGATTTCATTCTGGGAAGGCAATCCTACAATGGCAAGTTTTCCACCTCGACGAACGGAAGCCAGTGCGGATTGCAGTGCTGCTGGATTCCCGGCTGTTTCCCAAGCAACGTCAACCCCTCTGCCATTTGTAATGTTTTTGATTTCCTCGAGTGGTTCCTGATCCCGAATGTTGATAACATGAGTTGCCCCCATTTTTTTAGCAGCCTCAAGTCGTAATGACTCCAAATCAGTCACTATTATCGTGCCTGCCCCAAATGCTTTGGCTGCACCGACAGCCATTAACCCCACTGGGCCCATTCCCATAATGGCAATGCTTGATCCAGGTTGAAGTTTCGTTCTCATCGCTGCATGAATTCCAACAGAAAAGGGTTCGATTAGGGCAGCATCTTCAAAGGATAGTGTATCCGGGATTGCGAAGACAAAGTCTTGCCGCATTTTTATATATTGTACAAATGCACCGTCTACTGGTGGCGTTGCCAAAAATTCTACATCCGGACAAAGGTTATAACGACCCTCTTTGCATGCTTCGCATTGTCCGCAGGTTACACCTGGTTCAACCGCAACACGATCACCGACTTTAAATCTATTAACAGACGTTCCAACAGCAGCAATCTCACCTGAGCATTCATGGCCAAGGATAATCGGCTTCTCAACGATGTATTTACCAATCCTGCCATGAGTATAATAGTGTAAATCCGAACCACAAATTCCAACGGCCATTACTTTAATCAAAACTTCATCGTGACCAATTTGCGGGACAGGCAATGATTCAATTGTAATTTCTCTTGTACTGTGCATAATTGCTGCTTTCATGTGTGTAGGTAGTGTGTTTTTCATTATAAAATTCCTTTCTTTTTGTAAGTGCATACATTTTATTTCCCTCTGTTATATTTTGATTTTACTTGCTGCCCCAATGATCTAGTAGCTTTTTACACTGTATAAAAGTACAGCGGCACTGTACTTTTTAATTTTTCATATACAAAAAGAGATGGATTGGTAAAATAACATAATAGGAGGTGTGAGGCATTATGGCTGAACTTGAGGACCAGAAAGATTTTGCGGAACTGTTATCATCTGGTGTTAAGTCTTTAAAACTCCATCCTGACTTTAAGATCAGAAGGAAAAAAAATGAAGTTAATACATCCGGACAATCTTACTTAGACAAAGTCGCTTACCAGCTTGGGGTCTCTTCTAACACCATTAAAAGCTGGATAGGGCAAATGGGCCCCAAATATATTCCCGGTCGAATTGACGACGGCAAATTATTTGGAATTATCTGGATTGTAATCCAAAAGAGTGACAGGAATATACAGTGGTTTACAAAACTACTTGAGACTACTTCCATACCTGTAATTAAACCTGCATTACCTATCTGGGTCGTTTCATGTCTAAAAAAAGCTAAAATCTTACGAAATAACGGGGCATTCGGTGCACCGCTTGATGAAGACATTGAAAATGTAATTAATCGATTGTTTCCTGATAAGCAAATAAGCAATACTATTACACCTAAAGAACAGCCAATGACGCATAACTTGCCAACTCGCTGGTCAGGGGGCTTCATCGGTAGGAGCTTTGACTTAGAAGCTATTCGTCAGTGGGTGCTTTCTCCTTCACCAGTATGTACAATTACTGGTTGGGCTGGCATGGGAAAAACGACCATCGCGCTTGAAGTAGCCTATGCCTGTGTTGGGGGAAATCTCCATGGGGATTCTGTTAATGTCGACGAAAATTGGCCAACATTTAGATCCATAATCTGGGTAAGTGCTGATTGGAAAGGGTTAACCTTTAGTGATTTCCTAAATACAATTGCCTATCAACTAGGACGCGTAGAACAAATAGATAAATCAATTAATGAAAAACGTTTTGTTGTCCGTAATGCATTGGCGAATTATTCTCGGCAAGAACCGGTATTGCTGATTGTAGACAGTATTGATACTGCCGAAAGTGATATTCACGATTTCATTACCAATCTCCCACAAGGTGTTAAAGTAATCCTAACCTCTCGTGAGAATTTGTATCAAAAATATCGGGAAGCCTTTCGGGAAATGGTTACCATTCAGCTGAAGGGTCTTGAAAAAACTGAAGCTTTTGATTTTTTTACTTATGAAGTACGCCGTCAATTACAAACTTGTAACTCTCCAGATAAGCGAGAGAAGATAGAACAGTTATTGAATATATCTCTTGAAATCCAGCACCAGTTGTTTTTAGCGACTGCTGGTAACCCTAAAGCTATTGCACTCAGCATAGCCTATATTTCAGACGATGACATTCCTGCTCAACAACTTATTCAGGAATTAGGGAAAGCCGGCTACACATTGTTGGAAATGTTTGATTTCCTCTTTGGGCGCACATGGAAACGCTGTGATGAAGATACCCGGCGTCTATGGCAGGTGCTATGTTTTTTCAGCAAACCTCCTGATGAAGAGAGCTGGGCTGCAGCCGCTGGATTAGATGTTCGAAATTATTATTATGCTGTTGAACAGATGCGGACCTTTGCCCTGATCCAACCAGAGCGGATAGAAGGGAAATTATATTATCTTGGGCATCAAACCGTAGTGGCTTATGGCGAGCAGCACTTGTTAGAGAATCATGACTTTGAAAAGGAAGCACGCAGTCGATGGAGCCGATATTATATTCAGTACTTAGAAACCCATTTAAAACGGGAGCAGCTAAATTCTGTTTATTGGAGTTACCTGCTTGGTCGTGATTTGGATAAAATCAAGAAAGAATGGCCGAACATACTTAAAGTTATAAAGTGGGCAAGCCAAGTTCCAGAAAAGGAGCTGCTAATTGATCTAGTAACACGCATAAGTCACTTTTTAAGTCGGATTAACTTGCCGCTACGAATCGAGTACGGACTGAAAGCCGCTGATTATGCCAACCAATTGGATAAAAAAACGCATGAAGCTTTTCTTCGAATTGATACAGTAGGCTGGGCATTAATAGAAGTCAATGAATTGGATGAAGCCCTTCAACAAATTGAAGCCGGGCTTCAGATACTAGAGCATTTAGATTCTAATAATGCGGATGTTTTTGATTTAAAGGTTTGGGGACTTGCCTTAAAATCCAGACTGTTCTTAAAATCAAGCGATAATGAAAAGGCAGAAGCAATTTTAAGAGAAGTCATAGATATATCCGCGACCCCTATTATCCAACATAGAGTTTTATTAGTTCGCGGAGACTTAAGCTTGTTGCGAAAAAATTATGAAGAGGCAATCAATTTATACGAAGCCGCTAATCAAATCAGCACAATGTATGGCGGTGAAAAGACGATTGAAGCATATTTTAATTTAGGTTTAGCTTATGTTAATTGCTACGAATTTGAAAAGGCAGAAGCAGCGTTTGATAATATTCTCTATCACAAAAATAAGGCTAATCAGATTGAGCTAATATATTATCATTATGGGATGGCCCAAATGTTTTCTAAGAAAGGCGATAATGAAAAAGCACTGCAATCAAATCAAATCGCTATTACCCTTATTGATTCGTGGGAACCAACCATCAGTATTCGAAAAGAAGTAGAACAATTTAATGATGTAATTGAAAGTAATTTACATATTTAGCCGTGTTTTAATAAAGGCCAAAGGCTTGGCAGTAAATTTCAACAATAAAAACCACTCCTAAATTTTATTAGGAAGTGGTTTTTTATAGAAGAAAATAGTGGCATTTTGTCGCTTTATACTCAGAATTTGTAGATATTTCCCGGGAATTTGTTGAAATTTGGAGGAATGTCCGTATCGCGTACCGATATAAGCGCATTAATGTCGGATTGAAGAACGATACACCAACAACCCTATTAAAAACTCATATTTAATTCGTTATATCGCCGGGCGATACGATACAGGTAAGCAAAAAAAAGCCTAAAACAGGCACCTTATTTTCGGAATATGGAGAAAAGCCTCTCCCATTTTTCTTTAGGTTTTTGTATCGCTTCTTCTAAACGTTTATTAAAATCATTTTGTGAACGCCATTCTTTTTCCAGTTCGTCCCGCATATTTTGTATTTCTTTTTGTAAAAATTCACTTTTTTGTATTTCTTGCTGCAGCAAAGTTTCGTAATGGTTATTTTGTTGTTCCGTTAATTTTTCAATTTTCGCATGAGTTTTTTGCGCTGAATTAGCAATACCGGAACTTATAACATGGTGATCTTGCTGGAGTCGGGAAACCGTTAGTTTAAGCTGAGACATATCGTTTGTCAGTTGGACATTCATTTCACGCGTGGCGGCAAGTTCATTGACCAAAACCTTTAAAATCTCTTTTAATTGATTAGGGTCTTGGGGTAAATTTTCATATGTATCGGGTACCGCAATTTCCGTTTCATTGAAATCTACTAATCTTTCCTTTTGTTGATACGCAAGGTCTTTAGCTGTATCGTCTAGGGGCTTATCCGTATCGCGTAGCGCTATAAGCGCTCCGATATCAGATTGAACAAAGATACGCCGATCGCCATCTTTTAAAAACTCATATCCATTCCGTTCTAAGATTTGGCCATACTTTCGAACAGTTGGTGTTGCAATCCCAACTTCTTCTGCCACTTCCTTGGATGAGAAAGCTCGTTCATTCGATTGTATATCACGTCGCATATCGGACCTCCTTTTCTATTAAATATGAAGGTTTATTGGTTCATTTGCAAGATATATCGCCCAGCGATACGAAACAAAAATAAGAACAGATCAGCCCTTTTTTGATGCTATCTCGAAAACATCAAATTAAAAGCGCTCCAAATGAACGCTTCTTTCTACTCAACATCGAAATTCTCCTGTATAAATTCCATTTCCTCTTCAGGTGAGGCTATGCCATTAGCCTTTCCAACCGTGCCACCCTGCAGCGACCAAATGGCATTGTGGTTAATAACCACATTATCAAAATTGCCTTTATCCCAAGATCTTAATATATTTAAATATAAATCAGCATTTCCATACTTTTTCTTATTTGCTTCCACCACTTGTAGTAATCTTTTAACCCGTTCAGGCGTTAATGGCAACGCACCCCATTTTTTGTTCGCTAATACCTTTTGATGTGACATATTATGTATGGCTTGCTGAACAGAGTTTTCACTCATGCTAAACGGAAATTCACGATCAACCTTATTATTTTGTTCATTTACTTGGACCACTTTTTCGCCACTAGGTGCAGTTCCTACCCTAACAGTGACATTTTCCTTATCAAGATATAAATAACCCCCAATTAATACAACCACGAGTACTACTGGGATCCATATTTTTTTATGTATTTTTTTCATAGTTTCTCCTGCTCCTCTAATGTGAAGGTCTGGAACACCGCTCCGTCCCTCCAAGATAGGCTTTAACTATAATAATTCAACATTTTCCCTTTACTTTCCTTTAATACCTTTTAAAAAGTCTCAATTACCGAATTTTTAACAACAAAAAACCATTCCCTAAATTTATTTAGGGAATGGTTTTGCAAGTGATTAGAAATTTGAGATTTTTAAGAATTGTACTATGATAAAATTAATTCCATTATTTGAGTAGGCAAGAGTATGGGACAGTGACCCTTACTCTTACACAATTAAGAATTACCTAAGGAGTGGTAGAAATGGCACGTGTTTTATTTATTAATGCCGGATCAGAAGGACATATCAATCCAACTATTGGAGTTGTACAAGAGCTTATTTCGCGCGGCGAAGGGGTAGTGTACTTTACGATAGAAGCTTTTCGAGAGCGAATTGAGAAGACGGGAGCAATTGTACGAACATTGGACGGTCAAAAATTTATAACAGCCTTTATCTCGGGTGGAAGAAATTATTTACTTGAAAGAATTAACGGTCTTTTACTTACGGCAGATATTGTCATACCTAGCGTGCTTGAACAGATTGAAGGAGAACATTTTGATTACATCATCCATGATTCCATGTTTGGTTGTGGACGTATACTTGCCCAAATTCTTAAACTTCCGGCAATCAATTCTTGTACTTCCTTTGCGCAGACAAAGGAATCATTCGATCAAATGTTGGAACAGCTTTCTAAAAACATTCCTACAGAAGTGGGTAAAGAAATAAACGATGAATATCAAATCCTGACGGCAAAGGTGAAGGAAAAATATGATGTCGAGATCCATTCTCCTTACGAGGTTTTTTGTAATCCTGCCCCACTTACAATCGTTTACACTACAAGGGAGTTTCAACCTTTTGGTGAAGCATTTGACCAAACTTACAAATTTATAGGTCCATCCATCTCATCACGATTAATTCAAGAAAACTTTGACCTTACAGCAATCAAGGAAAAAAGACCAATTTATATTTCACTAGGTACTGTCTTTAACCAAGCCATTGATTTTTATAAGCTTTGTTTCGAAGCATTTGGAAATAGCAATCACACGGTTGTCATGTCGATCGGGAAACAAACCCCACTAATCGATTTAGGAGAGATTCCCCAAAACTTCATTGTAAAAAAATATGTTCCACAAACAGAAGTGTTAAAATACACTAAATTATTTATTACACATGGTGGAATGAATAGTACCCATGAAGGTCTCTATTACGGGGTTCCGCTCATTGTAATCCCACAAAGCGCGGATCAACCGATCATTGCCGGGCAAGTTGCCAATATCGGAGCCGGTATTAAATTACAAATGGAAGGATTGACTGCAAATCAACTACGTGAAGCCGCAGAACATGTGTTAAAAAGCCCATCTATCCATAAAGCTGTTTCAAATATAAGGGAATCCTTTCAAAAATCGGGTGGATATCACCAAGCTGTTGATGAGATAATCGAATTTAAAAGTCAATATGATATCTAAATATATGAATTTCTCTGCTGCCATTATTGGTGGCTTTTTTTAGTGGTTACAGCAATTCCTTTTTTAATCATCCGGATATTTCACAAGATGTGGAAGATGAATTGGAATTCTTTAATAGTTACGTGAAGGGTGAAGGTAGGTTTCAAGCAACTGGAACGTACTAGAAACGATAATTATAGACATATCCAGAGCTTACTAATAAAAAGACTACCTCCTAGTTTTTAGGAAGTAGTCTTAACTTTAGAAAATGATGATATGGACTTAAGTTTTAATAAGAAAACAATACATTCTTTTCTATAAGTGTTTTTTCAAGTCTTTTCAGCTTTTTAATCGATTCTTCTGATGTCCGTTTACCAATTTCAATTACCAATGCATCTAACAATGCAATAATAGGTATTACTGAAAATTGTTCTTCACTAACTTCTACTTTCAACGTTACAGACGCATATGAAATAATTGGGCATGAGATATGGTCTGTTATCAATATAATGCTATGGCCTAGTTCATAAGCCAGCTTAACGGCTTCGATAATTCGATTAGTGTATGGTTCAAATGCAAAAACCACTAAAATTTCATCCTTTTCAAATTGCAAAATCCTATCATAAATCACTTCCGTATCATGGCCTAGTTGCCTTATCCTAGGATAGAATTCTCCAAGCAATAGTTCAAAATATAATGCAGTTGCTTTGTACGGTCGAGTACCCAAAACATTAATATAACTTGATTTTACAATGAAATCAATTGCATTTTCAAAATTTTCCATTAAATTAGAGTCTAAGGATTTGTTTAATAAATTAACTGATTCTTTCCAAACTTGTACTAAAGTTGAAACGCTCCCTCCTTCTTTTTGAATATCTGTAATAGAATTCTTTAATGTCCATCTTGATTCGGAAGGAAACGATTCATCGTAGATATCTTTTCGTAAGTCATTAAAATTTTCATACCCTAAGGTATTTACTGTACGCATAACAGTTGAAATTCCAACTTTGGCATTACTAGCAAGCTCTTTAATTGTTATCAAACCTATTGACTGATGATTTTTTAGAATATAATCGCATAACTGTCTTTGTTTTTTTGGTAAAGAATCTTTAATATCAACTATTTTATTAATTGTCGTTCTTGGATTATCTAAACTCATTTATATCCCTCTTTTTACCTTCAATTTATAAATTATCCGTCAACATTGATCCACCTTGAGTCCATTATATCTCATATTCGAGAAAATGGCCCAATTCAAAAAGGACGCCTACTGAATGGCGCCCGTTCGTATTATAAGGTTTTGTTATATCACCATGTTCAAAATTGTGACGACGAAAATTTTAGAATTGAAACAGGATTATTGATCGAATTAAGGTATCTTCTAAACTCCTGGACTGAAAGGTTGACTGTTGCTGTGTTTACATTAGGATGAAAGTTAATTGTGTCTTTATCAAGTAAATCACTGTCTAATACAACCTGTACATGGTTAGTCGTATCATTTAACAATCCGAAAGCGCCGACTGCTCCAGGATAAACTTTTAAATATTTATTCAGTCTTTCCGGAGAACCAAAACTTAACGGAGTGCTATTAATAAGCTTAGATAAACTTTTTAAATCTACATCCTTATCTTCTGATACAATCATTAAAAAATGTTTATCCCCTTTTCGATTTCTTAAAAATAAATTTTTAGTATGTCCTCCGGGAATAGTGATATCCAAATTACGTATTTCTTCAACTGTAAAAACAGGAACATGCTCATACCTTTTAAAGGAAATTTTTAGTTGTTCTAAAACATCATATACACTTTTTTCCTGCTCTAGTAGTATCATGTTGTGCTTTCCTCCTCTCAAGTGACACATTTTAAAAATTGTATATCAACAGCTTTTCTTAGCCTTAGACCTTCCACCTGCGACAAGAATTGCTGAATACAAAACCAAAGCGATTCCTAACACCTGCCATCCCCGTAGATGTTCTCCAAGAAAAAGTACTCCAGTTACTACTGCAATGATGGGTTCTATCGTTGCTAAAATGGAAGCCTTACTTGCTTCTAAATGTTTAAGTCCTGATGTGTACAAAACAAAAGCTGCAACCGTTGCTACTAACGCTAACAACACCGCTGACATCCAAACATCTACATATTGAAATTGATCAATCTTTTTTATTATGTCACTTGTCAATAACATGAAAATACTCGTATAAAGAAATGTGTACGTTGTAATTGTCAATGCAGAATACCGTTTGGTTACAGGTTTACTGAAAATACTGTACAACGCATAACAAAATCCAGATAGAATCCCCATTAACAAGGTTTTCATATGTATACCTTCTTGGCCAAGTGGCAGTAGACCTACAACAAATGCACAACCTATAATAGCAAGAGCAAGTGACCAGCCTTTACGAATGGTCAAGGGCTCTTTAAAAAAGAGCCGAGACAGGATGGTTACAAACAGTGGACCTGTATATAATAGTGTTACTGCAAGGGATAAACTCGATTGAGAAAAAACTTCAAAATAAAAAAAATTAAATAAGGCGATACTAAAAATTCCCGCACTTGCGAAAAAAATATGATCTTTTAATCTGGTACGTAACTGATCACGATAAAATGCTGTCATAAGTAGAATTAAGATAACAAAGGTAAGAATACCCCGAATGGCAACTACGTCCCAAGCCGTGAAGCCGCGAGCATACAATGGGGCAATAAATAAACCAATAAGTCCCCAACATACCGCACCAGCAATTGTAATGATGTAAACTCTTAAACTCGACAGTTTTTCCATTTTATGCACCTCTTATTTCCATAGAAGGAATGACTCCGATTAATCACTTTGCCACTAACCGGGTCAAACCCTCCCCAGAAACTCAATGGTTTCTGCTGTTCCACAAACTTTCACTCTTTCTATTTAACCGCTTTTCCTATTAAGATGCTTTCTGGCCGCCGAGTAGTGCCTTTGTTTATGGAGCTAGATTCCGATAAACTCATATTCTTTGTTTCCGGGGCCATGATAAGCGAGACTAAAAATCCAATGAAAAACAATGCCCCACAAATATACAACGTAGCTGCCAAACCAAAATTAGCCAAAATGGCTGGGAAGAAAAACGTACCAATGGCAGAGGCGATTCTGGTTACCCCTGTGATAAAGCCCATTGCCGTCCCCCGAATATGGGTTGGGAAAAGTTCATTCGGATAGATCCAATCATGGGCTCCCATCGCAGTATTAAACGTTCCATATATAATAAAGAGAACTACGATAAAAATAAACGACATATTCAATCCAGAGGTTGCTCCCAGTACGAATAAAGCGATGGAAGATACTAAAAATGGAAAAATAAGTGTAGGTCTCCGTCCATATTTTTCAACTAAATAAAGGGCAGGAAGCAAGCCAGCAAGATAGACAATATTAATGACCGCCGCCCCCAGATATTCCCTCGTTCCATTAGCAAAACCAAATTGTTTAAGGATCTCAGGGATATAGGTTCCTATTCCAAAGGTGGGGATAACTTGAAGCGACCAGAAAACAGACACGAAAAATACCCATTTTCCATAACCATTTCGAAATATATCGAGAAAGCTGGTTTTCACCTTTGTCTCTGGTTCGTTCGACATGATGACATGATCCCCGAATATTTTCTGAATAATAGCGTTTGCTTCTTTTTCCCTTCCTTTGCTAGCCAGCCAATGAGGGGATTCTGGCATATTTAAACGTGCTAAAAGCATGAGGAGTACTGGGATCGCAGTGCTTGCAAGCATCCATCTCCAGCTCGTATCACCTATGGACAGTAAAAAGTAACCGACCAAATAGGAAATGGCGTAACCGACATACCAGAATCCATTAAGCCCTCCAAGTAAGGCACCGCGTTTTTTTTTCGGAGAAAATTCCGCCATCAAGGCCCCTGCAATGGGATAATCTGCACCTACAGCAATACCCAAAATAAATCGTAAAATAACCAATTGCATGGGATCATTGATAAAAAACTGAAGGATTGACACAATAAGCATGATAAGCATGTCGATGAGAAACATCGTCTTCCGGCCAATAAGGTCTGTAAGATAGCCTCCAATTATTCCCCCAACAAACATACCCCCAAGAGTTGCCATTCCAAGCAGACCAATCATGGTTAAAGACATATCGAAATAAGACTGCATGACAGAAAGTGCTACCGCAATAATTCCGATAATATACCCATCGATGAATGTACTCCCACTGGCGTAACCAAACATTTTATAATGGAATCCACTTAACGGCAGTTCTTCCATTGTGCGGACTTTATTCATAAATTCCCTCCTGTTATGGCAATGATTTTTTATTTTAAGATCAGTTCATTCAAGTGAAATATCACAGATGATTTCTCAAATCACACGGTCCTCGTCTTTAAGATATTGTAACTTTTCAATCTCTAAAGTCTAACTGATATCCGAAGTAAACGTTTGCATTTTACGTAGCAATTGAGAGAATTAGTATAATTTCAATATGAGATTATCTAATTCACTCAACAAGATTATTATTATTAATTAAAAACCACAGCCCTTAATTTCTTCTCTTTTTGAGATTCAATAAGCCCGAATTCTAGTAAACTATTAATATTTTGTGCTGCAGTGAATCCTGTCTGAATAGCTGTTTCAGTATAATAGGAGCCTAAATAATCACCTGCTAGGAACAATCGACCCGCAGATTTTGTTAAAATTGGTTGTAGTTCTGCACGACCTGGGAAAATATAAGCTGATCCGAATGGAAATTTCATTACGTGAGCCTCCACTACATGATCACTAAAACCAGGAAATATTTCATTTAGATCTTTCAATTTCAATTGAATAATTTCCTCATCAGATTTATCCATTAGACGACGCCCGCTTTCCCCCGGTGAAAAGGTCATAAAACTACTGCCTGGCTGTCTCTCAGTTTCCGTTGAACGGACTAGATTCGATTGATGAAGAATAATGTCAAATGACCTTTTAGGCGTAGCAAAAGAATACACATCATCCCAAACTTGAGGTCCTGTTTCATTTGTTAAAAATGCTGCACTAACATGTGGACCATATTTAACCTTACCAAGAGCGTCTGCGATTTCTGGGTCAATGTTTCTCGCTATTTTTTTTGTAATGGTGGCAGGAGTCGCGAGTACTGCATAACGTGCCTCCACCACATGCTTCACGCCATTTTGAATATAGTGTACGACAACACGGTCTTCTTTCTGAAGAACTTCTGAAACGTTTGCATTTAGTTGAACCCGTTCACCTAATGTTGTTGCAATCGTGTTCGTAAGCGTTGATGGTCCCCCAACAATATTTCTTCCTAACCCATCATCTTTGTTCCATACAGTGTGGAAATATCCTACACCTGATCCTGCAGTCATAGTCTCAGGACTGCCGGTCGAACGGCTAACAGTAGGTCTAAAAATCGCATCGGCATCTGGCGGTAATTTACCAGTAAATTCGGCAAAAGTTCGATCACCCATAAATTCTAAAATTCGTTGTTGTCGAACTCTATAGTCCTCTCCCGGACGTTTTTTTGCTACTTTGCCATACTTGATAACAGCTGCACGCACTTTAGCACCTGCACGTATCATAGCAAATCTAGCTTTCCATGACATAGGGGCCCTAAATGGATACAGTTCAACTGGACCATCTTTAAGCAACTTCCCATTCAAAGACATGGCAGCTAAAATTCCAGGTACAGGTGCTGCAGTTATTCCTACAGATGTAAATAATTCATCTGTAGCCGAACCAGGTCCAGCATATAGATGTCCGCCCCAATTTAACCAATAATCTCCTCGGCGTTCAGATCGTACACGCCCGCCAATACGATCATCGGATTCTAAAAGTAAAATATCATGGTGTTGAAGGCGCCAGGCAGCAGACAAACCAGCAAGTCCACCGCCTATTATAACTACATCTTTCATTGGATTTCCTCCTATCCCGTGTGTATTTATCATTTTCCAAATTCAATTAAAGTTGTTTTACTCTTAGTTCCCCTAGTTCATTTAATACTGTTTCAATCTTTGATTTGAACTTTTCGGAAGCGGACACTAGCGGCAGTCTGCTTGGACCTCCTGGTAATCCTAGTGCTTCCAAGCCTGCCTTTAATGTTCCTGGAATCGTTTCTTCTTCAATCACATTATATAACTCTAGCAGTTCCTGATTTAATTTAGTCGCTTCTTTTAAGTTGTTTTCATTTACGATTAAATCATATAGTTTTGCTATTTTTTTCGGAGCCAAGTTGTGGACTAATCCAACAGCACCATGTCCCCCTAATGCTAATGTAGGTAAGATTAAATGTTCAAATCCAGTAAGTACCGCGAAGTTTGGATTGTCTTTTGTCAATGCAATCAGTTTAGAAGTATGAATTCCATCGGCAGTATTTTTAATGCCAACAATTCCATCTATTTGACTTAATTCATGAATCAATTCTGGATCAAGTTCAACACCTGTAGCATCTGGATAATGATAGATGACAATTCCAATGCTGGAGTTTTCTGCTACTGCCTTGTAATGATCAATAATTCCTTGTCTGCTAGTTGTCATATAATAAGGATTAATGACCAAGGCACAATCTGCCCCAACCTTAGCTGCGTATTGAGTAAGTTCAATTGTATCTTCTGTTCGGTGACATCCTGTCCCCGCCATAACAGGAATTCTGCCGTTTGCTGTTTCACACACAAATTTAATTACTGCCTTTCGTTCTTCCATGCTCATCAGAGAGTATTCTCCAGTACTTCCTCCCACTAAAAGACAGTTCATTCCCCCATCTATCAAATGTTCTATTAGTTGTTCAAGCCCCTTAAAGTCAATACTGTTATCCTCTTTCATAGGTGTAGGTAAAGCTGGGATCATTCCGAAAGGTTTATACATATTTATCCTCCTCATAAATGTTAATTAAAATGGAATTTCTACAAATAAATTTGAAAAACTAAATAAATAATAATTTCCTCTTTTCTGAAATAACTAATTAAATAATATTCTGAATTATCTATTAAGTAGATATTATCAGAGAATTGAATTCTTGTATATCATTTTTCTAAAAAGGGAATATTTATTTTCATTTGATACTCAAAGTAAATCCTAGGCATTTCATTTACACAAAATACTGATTAAAAAAATGTAGTTTGGGATTTACATGATGCTTTATCAAAAACATGGTAAGGCTACGCCCATCTAAATAGGTGTGTAGCTTTACCGAATTTGTATGATTTTAAGATATTCCAGTCTACTTTTGTTTAATGTTCACATATACACTTTTCACTTCCGTGTAGTTCTCTAAGCCATACTCTCCGCCCATTTCACGTCCAATACCAGATTGTTTGTATCCGCCAAATGGCATTGTCTCCCACTCAAGACCAACGTCATTAATCCAAACTGTCCCTGCTTGTAGTTTACGAGCAATATAATGACCAGTTTTAATATTTTCTGTCCAAACACTAGCTGCTAAACCATAATCGCTGTCATTTGCTCTTTTAATTACTTCTTCAACCGTATCAAAAACGAAAACCGACATTACTGGACCAAAGATTTCTTCACGTGCAATCGTCATGTCGTCTTTTACATCCGCAAAAATCGTTGGTTCAACAAAATAGCCTTTATCAAATGTTTTTACTCCTCCAGCAACAAGACGTGCACCTTCTCTTTTTCCTTGCTCGATGTAGCCAAGTACAGATTGTTGCTGTTTTGCTGAGACGAGTGGACCCATATCTGTTTCCGGATCCATTCCTGGGCCCAATTTTAACGTGTTCACACGTTCTGCCAATGCATTCACTACCTGATCGTAAATTTTACGATGAACGTAGATTCGTGTACAAGCACTACAGTTTTGTCCATGGTTGTACATTGTACCATTAAATGCCCCTTCTATTGCTTCGTCCAGGTTAGCGTCCTCTAGGATGATTGCAGGTGATTTACCACCTAGTTCAAGCGTGACTCCTTTGATTTGATCTGCTGCTTTCTTCATCACTTCTTTTCCGACAGCTGTTGATCCAGTGAACGACAATTTGTCTACCCCCGTATGGGTGATAATTGCTTCACCAGCAACTCGGCCAGAGCCAGGGGTAATATTAACAACGCCGTCTGGAAAACCAGCTTCTTTGAACAGTTTTGCTATATAAAGTAGAGAAAGCGGTGTTTCACTTGCTGGTTTAATAACAACGGTACAACCAACTGCTAGAGCCGATCCCAGCTTCCAAGCGGCCATTAAAAGAGGAAAGTTCCATGGAATAATTTGGCCTACAACCCCGACCGGTTCATGCACCGTATAATTCACATATTCTGGTGATACTTGTGTCGTTTTTCCTTGAATTTTCGTTGCAAAACCCGAATAATATCTGAAGTGTTGGATGGATCCATCAACATCATCTGTTAATGCGACTTTATATGGCTTACCGTTATCAAGGGCCTCGAGTTGCGCAAGCTCTTCACGGTTTTCTTCCAAAAGGTCTGCGAACTTATAAAGAAGATGCGAACGTGTAGCCGCTTCCATTTCCGGCCATGCACCTTCATCGAATGCTTTTCTTGCAGCTCGAACGGCAATATCAATATCTTCCGTTTGTCCTTCGCTGACTTGTGCAATTACTTCTTCAGTAGCAGGGTTAATGACATCGAATGTTTTGCCATTAACTGCTGGTACGTATTCTCCATTAATATAAAGACCTATAAATCCTTCCAGGAATTCTTTTACCTTCGGTTTTAATTTGTAATCAGTTGCTTGCAATTTTACACCTCTCCTTTTTTAGCTTTGATATTTTCTTTTTTAAAAGTGTAAATAATCAAATTATTTTAATTATTTATGAAATTAAATATACCAACAATTTGATTAATTGTAAATCATTTTTTTAAAAAGGGAATATTTAAGTTCATATTTTAATATTTATAAATTATTTTGCGTACAAATAATAAAGTCGTTTAATTCTTCTCTCAAAAATAACAAAGGAGATACTACTTAAAACCGTAGGATCTCCTCTTAAAGTTCTTTAAAAATATTCATTTACCAAAATTGTAGACATTAATTACTCGCTCATATGACCGCCAATACGGAAAAAAAGGCCTCCCAACAGTTTAGAAAACTGATGAAAGACCTTCTCCATTAAGTAGCCTTTTTATCCTGGCTTGTCACAACGAGGACAAATCCGAGGACAAGAAAAGCATATTATTATTTTAGACGTTGATATAACAAGGTTTTAAAACCTTTATTACATCATGCCGCCCATTCCACCCATACCGCCCATGTCAGGCATACCCATGCCTGAGCCAGCTGGTTCTGGTTTGTCAGCAACAACTGCTTCAGTTGTTAAGAACATAGCCGCTACAGATGCAGCGTTTTGTAATGCAGAACGAGTAACTTTAGTTGGGTCAACGATACCAGCTTGAATCATGTTTACCCATTCGCCATTCGCAGCGTTGAAACCTGTACCGATTTCTTCACGCTTTAAGCGGTCAACGATAACAGATCCTTCAAGACCAGCGTTGTGAGCAATTGTGCGTACAGGCTCTTCCATCGCACGTAATACGATGTTGATACCAGTTGCTACATCGCCTTCAGCTTGGATTTCAGCAACTTTGCTGTATACGTTAAGAAGGGCTACACCACCACCGGATACGATACCTTCTTCAACTGCAGCACGAGTTGAGTTCAAAGCGTCTTCGATTCGAAGCTTACGCTCTTTTAATTCAGTTTCAGTCGCAGCACCAACTTTGATAACTGCTACACCGCCAGCTAATTTAGCTAAGCGCTCTTGTAATTTTTCACGGTCAAATTCAGAAGTAGTTTCTTCTAATTGAACACGGATTTGGTTTACACGAGCTGCGATTTCAGCAGAATCTCCTGCACCTTCAACGATTGTTGTATTTTCTTTTGTCACAACAACTTTAGCAGCACGTCCTAGAGAGCTGATTGTAGTTGTCTTAAGTTCACGGCCAAGCTCTTCAGTGATTACTTCCCCACCAGTTAGAGCAGCGATATCTTCAAGCATTGCTTTACGACGATCGCCAAAGCCTGGAGCTTTAACAGCAACTGCATTGAATGTGCCGCGAAGCTTGTTAACTACTAGAGTAGAAAGTGCTTCACCTTCAACATCTTCAGCAACTAATAATAGTGGCTTGCCTTGTTGAACTACTTGCTCAAGAACAGGAAGGATTTCTTGAATGCTAGCAATCTTCTTGTCAGTAATTAAGATATATGGATTTTCTAAAACAGCTTCCATTTTATCTGTGTTGGTTACCATGTAAGCAGAAGTATAACCACGGTCAAATTGCATACCTTCTACTACATCCAATTCAGTTGTGAAGCCTTTAGATTCTTCAATAGTGATTACGCCGTCGTTGCCCACGCGTTCCATTGCTTCTGCAATTAATTGGCCAACTTCTTCGTCAGCAGCAGAGATGGAAGCAACCTGTGCGATAGAAGCTTTGTTTTCGATTGGTTTAGAAATTGCTTTTAATTCTTCAACAGCTGCAATAACTGCTTTTTCGATCCCTTTACGGATACCCATTGGGTTTGCACCAGCTGTTACGTTCTTTAAGCCTTCGCGGATCATCGCTTGAGCTAGAACTGTTGCAGTAGTTGTACCGTCACCGGCAACATCGTTTGTTTTGCTTGCAACTTCAGCAACAAGTTTTGCACCCATGTTTTCAAATGCATCTTCTAATTCGATTTCTTTTGCGATAGTTACACCATCATTTGTGATAAGTGGTGAACCAAATTTTTTCTCAAGAACCACGTTGCGTCCTTTAGGTCCAAGAGTAACTTTAACTGCATTTGCTAGAGCATCAACACCACGAAGCATTGCGCGGCGTGCATCTTCACTAAACATAATCTCTTTAGCCATTGTTTAAAAACCTCCTCATATCTTTTAAGTTCTTTGTATTTTTTTAAGTAAAAATCTTAAGCGCCAACGACAGCAAGAATATCAGATTCGCGTAAGATTAAATATTCTGTTCCTTGGTATTTTACTTCTGTACCGCCGTATTTTGAGAAGATAATACGATCACCTACAGAAACTTCAAGTGCTACACGCTCTCCGCTTTCAAGTACGCGGCCAGTACCAACGGCAACAACTTTTCCTTCTTGAGGCTTTTCTTTCGCTGAATCCGGTAATACGATCCCGCTTGCAGTTTTTTCTTCTGATTCAACAAGCTCAATGATAATACGATCACCTAATGGTCTTAACAAATCAAACAACCTCCTCAAAAATATATGTAATTCTGACTTGTTAGCACTCTCTATGAATGAGTGCTAACACAATTATTATAATAATGAATCTCCCCATCTTTTGCAAGTGTGAAGAATAAAAAATTACTAAAAAAATTCTCCCTGCTGACAACCTTATAAAGTATGTGAAAAACGTCATTTTCTATACCTATTTTTTTAAAAAGTCTTTCTAAATTGAAACAAAGCCAGTTTAAAGAGTAGAATGAAGAATAGTATATATAAAGGCCAAGCGATTTGGGGCCTTGTAAAATGGATGATTATAAATTGACTATTCGTCAAAAATATAAAATGGAATCTAAAGGAGACTAGATTATTTGAAACGGGAATATTGGATAATCATTATTGTTTACATCGCGATGCAGTTTTCTAGCCTAATCGGGATACCCCTATTTTTGTTTGGCTTTAAAAACTTTGGGATCAATCAAAGTCTTGCTGTTCCTTCCTGGCTTCTAGCTAGTTTTACGATTGCCTTATTACTCATTATTTTTATATTACGGAAAGAAATGAACAACCGAGGCTTCAGCAAAAATGGCGGTTCTTTCGGTCATTCGGTGGTATGGGCCATTTCAGGAATCTTCCTTGCTTTAGCTGCCCAGTACGCAGCCGCAATCATCGAGAACCTATTAGGCATCAATATGGGTTCCGAAAACACAAAGGATATTCTGACGATAATTGAAGCTTTTCCCTTAGCGATTATAGTCACGAGCATCATTGGACCAATCTTAGAAGAAATCGTTTTTCGAAAAATTATTTTCGGAGCTCTTCATCAACGATTTAACTTTTTTATTTCTGCTCTTATCAGTTCAGTCATTTTTGCCGCCGCCCATATGGAGTTTCAGCACATTCTGCTATATTCGGCCATGGGCTTTACGTTCGCCTTTCTTTATGTAAAAACAAAATCCATTTTCGTCCCAATATTTGCCCATGTCACAATGAACACCTTGGTGGTCTTGGTTCAGTCGGTGTACAAAGACGACATTGAGAGGCTCCAGCGAGAAGCCGAGGCGGTTCAAAACTTTATCGGAGGATTTCTATGAGACGTTCACCTTTGTTTTCCGGATTAATTTACTTTTTACTTGGCGGGTTGTTTACTTACTTTGCCATTGATAATGTTCAAAAAAATGGCTGGGGGTTTTTCAGTTACCTCCTCGTCCTATTAGCAACCTTTGACTTTGGCTCAGGCGTAAAAATGATTATCTTTCACGTTAAATACAAAGATAAAATGAAAAAGAAATAAAACAAGGTGTCAGGCACCATGTGAATTTTTCACATGGTGCCTGACACCTTTTCATTTTGAAGCCACTTTTTTGTGAATCACCATACGCTCTTTTCCTAGGATAAAAATGAATAGGAAGGCTAGACCTGCGGGTACGAGTGCCCATGTAAATGTGTGGACGATGGAACTTGAGAGTGCATCAGTTATTTTATCGAGAATTTGTGGTGGAATTAATTTTCTTGCTTCCTCCGATAATAAGGCCCGCGAATCTCCGAAACTCTGCCCCTTTGGAATCGGCCCCATTCCAGCAAAAGCATTTTCCAATCCTTCTTTGAGATCACTTCGTTGGATCGTACCAAAAACGGTAATCCCGATCGTCATTCCTAAGGAACGAATAAAGTTACTAGTGGATGTTGCTGAGCCCCTTTGCTCAATTCCAAACGGATGAATCGCTGCCATACTTAACACAGAAAAAGAGAAGCCGACACCTAAACCAATTATAATCATGTAAAGCGTCAACACCGCTCTGCTTGTTTCTGGTGTAATCGTACTCAATAACAATAAGCCGCCAATCAAAATAACTCCGGAGATAAACATAATATTTCGATAGCTCATCTTCGTTGTCAAAAAACCGCCAGCTTGTGCGGTAACCACCGAGCCGAGCATCATTGGCAATAATATTAACCCTGAATTGGTGGCAGTCCCGCCATAAACCCCTTGCACAAAAATCGGGATGTAAACCGTAGCTGCCATAAATGCAGCACCGTAAAATAAGCCAACGAGTGTACTGCCTGCAAACAAGCGGTTTCTAAACATAGAAAAGGAAATAATCGGATCCTTTGCTTTTGTCTCCACAAATAAAAAGATCAAAAATAGAATCGCAAATCCTGCAAACAGGCTGATGATCACGGTTGAATTCCAGTCATATTTTTGCCCTCCAAGTTCAAGCGCAAACATTAGAAAAACTACGGCTCCGACCAATGTCACGGCCCCCGACCAATCAATTATCTGCTTTTTGTGAATTGGAGATTCCTTATATGCGATAGTAATAAAAACGAGTGATAAGATCCCTAGTGGCATATTGATGTAGAAAATCCAATGCCAGCTGATATAGTCCGTTATATACGCACCAAGCAATGGACCAAAAATACTCGACAATCCAAAAACGGCTCCGAACAAGCCCCCCATTTTCCCACGCTTTTCAGGGGGAAACAGGTCAAACATTATCGTAAAGGCGATTGGGACAAGCGCCCCACCGCCAATCCCCTGAATGGCACGATAAATGCTTAACTGTGTGATCGTTTCAGCAGTACCGCACAAAGCGGAACCCACCATAAACAAAATCAATCCGAAAATAAAGAATCTTTTTCGACCGTACATATCCGACAACTTACCGAAAATCGGCATCCCTGCCATCTCAGCTACCATGTAGGCAGATACGACCCAGACAAAGCTCTCCAGACCACCGAGATCACCGACAATCGTACCCATTGCGGTTACAACAATCGTATTATCCATCGAGGCCATTAAAATCCCCAGCAATAACCCCGCAACAACCAATCCTAATTTGCTTTCTTTTGTCACCATCACATTTCTCCTTTATATCTTAATCGTCGTTTTTATTGCCGCCCTCGGGTCATGCGAGAAATCATTTCGATACTCCACCACTCCTATTTGGCAGCCAGGTCCAATTTTCACCTTGTTGCCCCGAACAATATCAGCCTTGGTATTTTCAAGGTAGATATCATCCCCTTCAATGACTTTCGCACTTAGGGACCCTGCCTCTTTTCCAAAGGGGAGGAGTGAGTTACTTCTTTTTTTGACGGTTATTTTTCCGCCGCCGATTTCCTCAGCTGTGCTTTGCCCAAAACGCAAACCGACCTTAATTGTATCTGCACTCAGTAATCCTTTGATCTCAAAGCCGCCACTAGAGTCGAACGTCTCATACTCCACATCGCCATTCACTGAGATACTCCCTTTAATGTTTGCTTCATCCCCTGTCAGTCTCTCGCCGACTTCCAGCAATCCGAAAATTTTTATCTTTTTTAAAAGAGCATTGCCACCGACCATCATCGTTCCCATGATCAGTGTTTCCTCTGCATCCATATTCCCTTTGATCTCTGCTTCACCAAATACTTTTACCGAGCCTGTTTTGACATTTTCGACGGCTTCACTCGTACCATAGACATGGAAAGTCGAACTTTCCACAGCATTGACAATCGTTCCTTCCCCTCGAATACTGATTTTATCGTAACGGCCGCCAGGATAGCTGCCCGAGCCATTGATAATCAGATTTTCGCTTCTTGTCATTTTCTTATCCCCCTTAAACCTTTCTGTTCTCAGTAACAATTGCCTTTTTATCCATCGAAAATTCCTCAGTATATTCCACTAGACCAATTTGACAATTTGGACCAATCCACACCTGGTTCCCACGAACGACTTTGGCAATCGTATTTTCAAGTTCAATTTTATCCCCTTCAATTAATTCCGTTTCAAGCTGTGGTTTAAAAAAGGCCTTAAGCAAATTACCGACTAAGGATCCCTTCGCCTTTACCGTAATCGTTTGCCCGCCGATTTCTTTTGCTTTACATTCTCCAAACATCTTTATGTCCACCTGGTCTGCATTTAGAAGTCCGCCAATCGTAAACTGCGATTCCGCTTTAAAAATTTCCGCCTCACAATCCTCACTGACCGTAAATGTCCCCTGAATTTTTATTTCCTCACATTTGACCCTGCCGCCAACCGTTGCCTTACCGGAGACCTTTAATTTTTCAGCTGATAGGTTTTTGTCGATTCTGGCTGATCCATCAATCGTTAGGATCTTACTGTCGATACTCCCTCTGAACCTTGCATGCCCGTTTACTTTTGCTTTTTCAGAAATGACGTTTCCATTGAGAATCCCGGAACCATTACAATCAAGTTCCACGCATTCTAAATCATCGTTAACCGTCCCTCGGCCATTTAATGTGACAACGCGGAACTGTCCCCCATTGGATGCACCGAAGCCATTAATAACCAAGTCTCCCCTGCTTTTCGTATCCATCATCATTCTCCTTTATAATAATTTCGCTTTAATTTCTTCCATGCACGTCATTAGCGACAAAGTGGCAACCACTTTTGTTCCGCGTTCAAAATGAAATTCTTCTGCATTAATTAGTAACAGACATGATGACATGCCCAACTTTCGAGTCATCACCAATTCGCAGCTTTTTTGCTTGATTAAGGCCGTATTGTCCGTTAACACCTGCAAGACCATTTTCCCTTCCTCCAAATTAATTTCACCCGACTGAAGCAGCTTTTCTAAAATAAACACTTCCAGCATTCTTGTAAAATTAAATTGAAGACTGCCTTTTTCCTGTTCAAGGTAAAAATCGACAACTGTTGTCGAAACAATGTTACGTTTTATTAACTCATCTTTGGTATAATTTAAATTCGTTACATTTGGCGAAAACATGTCAGCTAGTTCATCCAAGGATAAGTTTTCTTTCATTGTTTGGATTTTTTCGATTCTTTCTAAGATCTTTTCCTTTGGAAAAAAAGTTTCCTGACCCGTAAACGTTGACTTTCTTACGAACCATTCTTCTGGAATAAGGTCCTTCCGTTTCCATCTATATAGCTGTCCATAGGATATTCCGGCTAATTCTAACAGGTCTTTCTTAGAGATTAACTCCTCACTCATAATAAAAACACCTTCCTTAAAAATAATGTAACATAACACTGTTACGCTTGTAAAGCGCAAATGTAAATATTAGGATGTCCTAATTATTATTTTACAAAAAAAGGCCCCTCACGTTATATCGTGAAAGACCTTCTTGAACCTATTTTCCTCATTTTCCACCGTTCGATAAGCTTTGCTTAGATGATTTCTACTAGTTTTTTTAAGTTGGAGCTTTTTCGTGCTACTCCCGATTCAATCGCTGCAGTCGAAACAGCTGCTGCCACTCGATCCCCTACACGAGAATCTAAGGCGTTAGGAATGATATACTCCGCACGAAGCTCTTTATCCGATACAAGACTTGAAATGGCGTAAGCTGCTGCAAGTTTCATTTCCTCATTGATGTCGGTTGCCCTTACATCGAGAGCACCACGAAAGATTCCTGGAAAGGCGAGCACATTATTTACTTGATTAGGATAATCAGAACGGCCTGTTCCGACTACTGCTGCACCTGCCGCAAGCGCTTCTTCTGGATAAATTTCGGGTACTGGATTTGCCATTGCAAAAACGATTGAATCTTTATTCATGGTCCTGACCATATCTCCTGTTAAAGCCTTTGGACCTGAGACTCCGATAAAAATGTCAGTGTTTTTAATCGCGTCTTTTAGGGTCCCATGTAACCTGCCCAGGTTTGTTCTCTCTGCTATTTCTGCTTGCCGGTCGTTCATCCACTCTTCACCTGGACAAAGAATTCCCTCCAGGGTTACTAAGGTAACATCCTTAAAACCCGCTTTTAATAAAAGCTTGGCAATCGCTATACCAGCAGAACCAGCACCATTTAGAACAACCTTAACCTTATAGATACTTTTCTTCACAATTCTCAGTGCATTCAAAAGGCCTGCTAGTACGACAATCGCCGTTCCATGCTGGTCATCATGAAAGACCGGAATGTTAAGTTCCTTTTTTAGGCGTTCCTCAATTTCAAAGCATCTTGGGGCGGCGATATCCTCCAAATTGATTCCGCCGAACGTTGGCTCTAGTGCTTTGATAATATTGACAATCTCATCGACATTTTTTGTACCTAAGCAAAGCGGATACGCATCGATCCCGGCAAATTGTTTAAATAAAACAGCCTTTCCCTCCATTACTGGCATAGCAGCCTCAGGGCCAATATCTCCTAATCCTAATACCGCTGTTCCATCTGTTACAACTGCTACTAGATTACCCCGACCTGTATGCTCGAAGGAAGCTTCACTATTTTTTGCTATGATCTTACAAGGCTCAGCTACACCGGGCGTATAAGCTAAACTCAAATCATCGGCATTGTTCACTTCTACTTTACTGACGATGCTAATTTTACCTGCCAGCTTTTTATGGAGCAGCACTGCCTGTTCTTTTATCTTGCTTTCATTCATTCCAACCTTCTCCTTTTGGTCCAATCTAAAACTAATAAAAAATCGGGCCGTGACAAACAGGCACAGCCCGATTTACGAATGACTAGCTTAATAATTTAAGCAAAAGAATAGCCAAAATAACCGTTGAGGCGCCCCCGATTCTAGTCGAAACTTGAGCAAATGGCATCAATGACATCCGGTTGGAAGCGGAAAGAATTGCAACATCACCCGTTCCCCCTAAACCACTATGACAGCCTGTAACAATCGCTGAGTCGACCGGGTACATCTTCATCAACTTTCCTACGAAGTAACCAGTAGTAACCATTGCGACTACGACTGAGGTACAGACAACCGCATATCCAGGTGTGACGATTTTTACTACATCCTTAAGCGGTATATACAGCATTCCTAATCCAACCATTAATGGCCAGGTTAAACTCGATGATACAAATTTATATAAGTGATAGGCACCTTGTTCCATTTTAGCCGGCATTACTTTAATACTTTTCACAACGGCTGCTGCAATAATCATTAACACTGGCCCAGGAATACCGAGGAATTTATTTCCTAGTCCACCTAAGATAAAGAAACTACACGCTATTAGCAGTCCAGCACCCATGAGTGGGAAATCAACCGGTTTATCTATCGTTGCGGCTTCTGAGATACCATCGCCGCCTTTTGTCTTCACTAATACTCCATTACCAGTCAGATGCTTCTTTTTCTCCCCTAAGCGTGATAAAATCCCTGCACAAATGATGGCGACAATATTTCCAATCACCGCTGCTGGAATTAATTGCCCTACAAATGATTCAGAAGATTTTCCGAGCACTTCTGCGTAGCCTAATGAAAGTGGCAAAATTCCTTCTCCAATCCCACCGCCGATAATTGGAACAACAATAAAGAATAATGTGTGTTTCATGTCATATCCAAAAAGCAAACCAACAAGAACGCCTACTGTAACAGATGCAAGTGTTCCGAAAATAAGCGGGATAAACATGCGTGTAAAGCCTTGAATTAAGACTCTACGATTCATCCCAAGAATACTGCCCACTACTAAAATAGAGATATAGAGGTAAAGGAAATTGGATGTTTTCATCAACTGGGTAACCGCGTTCATACCAGTCGTGTTAATTACACTAAAATAGACTAAAATAGACGGAATCAAAAGTGCTAAAATTGCCGGTCCGCCAATATCCTTTAGAACCGGAATCTTCATGCCAAGATCGCCAAGTAAAATACCCATAACAATAATAATGGCAAAGCCACCAATCATATCCGCTGGAAGCAATTTATAGACGGCTGAAAAGTAGACAACAGCTGCGATAACGATATAAAGTGGCAGTGGAACTACCCCTACCTTCAAACTGCCAAATTTACCTAAAATCCCCTTATTTTCCTTTTCCCCTGCAACAACCGTAAGCGATTGCAACTTTCTTGCTGGTTCCATAAGTGTTCATCCCCCAATCTATTGATGTTTCTATCATATTCTGAATTAAACCGCTTTCATAGTTTATGTAAATTTAATAAGGTTTTTGTAAATAAAAAAAGTAAGCAGTTTTAGGCTGCTTACAAAAAGTTTTTGATCAGATGTTGTTTCAATCGATTAAATTCATGCTGGTAAACGGGTCTCCCTACTGTACCGTAGATTACCTTAACGTCAAGGATTCCAATTTCCTTTAAAAAATTTAAATACTTACGGACCGAGACCCGAGAAATTCCCACGACCTTCACTACGTCCTCTGTTGAAAACGGGACATTTTTTAACTCTTGAATCGTATCCCAGATTTGCTTAAGGGTATCTTTTGTCAATCCCTTTGGTAAATCTTCGATAAGAGGCCTATCCTCTCGGTGCAGTAATTGATTGTCCAATACGTCTTGGTTAATCACTTGTTGAGTTTGAATAAACTTTGTTTGATCCTTATATGCAACTAATGCTCTACTAAAGCGTTCAAATTCAAAAGGCTTAATTAAATAATCAACGGCTCCGTATCTTAAAGCCTTTTTAATCCGCTCCATATCTGACGCAGCTGAAATAATAATCACATCGGTCTCTTTCTCATTTTCACGAAGGTAGGTTAACAGCTCTAATCCTTGTTTCCCCGGCATAAATATATCCAATAAGATAAGATCGATTTCTAGTTTTTCAATTTTCCCAATCGCCTCATCCACGGATGCGGCCATTGCCATCAAGGTAAATCCATGAACTTGCTCAAGATAGCGTTTATTAAATTCAGCCACCATTGGGTCATCTTCAACAATCATTACCCGGATCATTCTGGACCCCCTCCCCTTCATATGGTATATACACGGTAAAAACAGTCCCTTTTCCAGGCTTTGATGAAAGAATTAATTCCCCTCTCAGCTTCTTAATCGCCTGCGAAACGAGATACAGTCCTAACCCTCTATTTTCACCTTTTGTTGAGAATCCTTTGTTAAAAATTTGATTTTGCAGTTCTTCACTCATCCCTGCCCCTGTATCATTTACTTCAATTGTTAAAATATCATCGCCATATTCGAATTCTACTGCTATTTTTTTAACCGTACAACCATTCACAGCCTCGGTGGCATTATCAATTAAATTGCCAACAATGGTTATGAGTTCGTGTGTCACATCAGAAACAGCGGGCTGCGGAAGAGGCTGTTCACAGGAAACTGATAACTCTGCCCCTGATTCCCTTGCATAACTCAACTTTCCAATTAAAAAGCCAGCTAAAACAGGGTCCTTTATCTTTTTGGTAACGAAGCCAATTTCGTTATTACGATGATCAACCGTTTCATTGATGTATTCGACAACTTTTTCATAATAACCTGTATGGACCATCCCCAAAATCACATGAAGTTTATTCATAAACTCGTGTGCCTGGGCCCGAAGTGCATCGGCGTATGCTCTTACTCCTGTCAGTTCTTCAGCGAGTACCTGTATTTCTGTTTTATCGCGAAAAGTAGCAATTGCGCCCACTACCTTATTCCCAACGATAACGGGGACTCGGTTGGTTAAAATGGTCATCCCATTTATATTCTGTTCTTCATCCAATTCAGGTTTACCTGTTTTTAATAAATCACTTAAGCGAGTAGATGACATATATTCTTCTATATTTGTCCCCATTGGGTTATCTTGCAGGCCTGCTTTATCAAACAGCTTTAAGGCTGCTCGATTGACAAGTGTTATGTTTGAGTGTTGATCCACTGCAACAATTCCCTCACGCACCGATTGAAGCATCGCGCTTCGTTCCTCTAATAATTTAGCAATCGCAAACGGCTCAAGCCCAAGTAAGATCTTTTTTATATATCTAGCTAAAATAACAGCCCCGAGAACACCGATTAAGATACCAATCATCGTCCCAATATAAATCCCCATTCTGCTCTTTTTGACGGCCTTTTCCACATTATCTAAAGATATCCCAACAGCCACGGCCCCGATCTGCTTCCCGGTTGCATCCTTAATTGGCGTAAAGAAGCGTAATGAAGGTCCAAGAGATCCCTTTGAAATAGATTGATGCTCTTTTCCTTTTAGGACAGGCCCTTCATCTCCACCCTTGAATGGTTTCCCTATCTCTTTACTATCAGGGTGGGATTTTCGGATCCCGTTCATATCCATCACAACAATAAAGTAAACGTTCGTGACCTTTCTCATTTCATTGGCAAACGTTTGGATTTCCTTTTCATTCTGTTTTCTACTCATTGCATTAACAACAAGCGGACTATGAGCAACCATTCGAGCCACATTTCTTGCTTTCTCAGCCTGACCTTTTTCCGTCTCCTTAGCAATTCTCGAACTTATTAGTAAATCTGTTATCAATAGTGAAAAAGTAACCACCATACACACAAAGACAATAATTACCGACTGTAAACTCCATCTTCCCTTTCTCATATTTCCCTCCATCTTTGAGAAGGCGACAGGCACCATTCTGATCTCCACCTGATGACATACTAACCATCCCGGTAAGTAAACGCAAAAAGGCTGCAAAGCATTCTTATGAAAATACCTTGCAGTCTTAGAAACTTTCTTTAACTTAGGCTGGTCTGAGAGTTCATCGTCTCAGTTAACCATCCTTGCGAACGATGCCTTAACTTATGAGCAAAATAGCTCCTGCGATAATAGGGGTCAGGACCATCGCACCTTTTAATACGGGCTGCGGAGCAAGGGCTGTAAACTTAGCCCCGACATAGGAGCCAATCATCGTTCCTCCTACCACTTCAACTAACAGGGTTAAATTCAGGTATCCTTCGAAATAGTAGCCGATTCCTCCTGCTAAAGCGATCGGCAAAATAACGAGCATTGTTGTACCCACTGATTGCTTAAGCGAAAGTCCCATGATGACCAGCAATCCGATTTGAATGAACGGTGCAGCACCTATCCCAAATGTACCAGACAACAATCCGGTAACCAACCCGACAACTGCCGCTTTCTTAATGAGAAACAGGTTGCCAGGTTTCACTTTTTTGTTGTTTGCCTTTATTTTTTGAACAATAAATAAGCGAACAACCAAGATCACAGCCGACAAAAATAACATCCCCGCTGTTAACCAATGCAAAGAATGAGTCGGAATCAAACTGGCTAGTTTTGAACCTAAATAGGAGGCAGCTGCCCCAAATCCGCCGACGATTAAACCCGTTTTAATTGAGATATTTCCTTGACGAAAATGGCTGTAGGCACCTGACATGCTAGTAAATACCATCGCTGCTAGTGATGTCCCTAACGCCATATGTATTGGTACTCCAAAAATAACTGTTAAGATGGCAATAATAAAGCCAGAGCCGCCTGCCCCGACAAATCCTAATAAAATCCCAAGCACAAACATCGTCAGCACAATCGCCAACTTCATCCCCTCCGATTGCAAAACCCTAGATGTCCTTCTAGGAAATGTTTTATTACTTACCTAAGGACGGGGTCATACCGACAAAATGAGTCAGTTCACCATCGATTTTGTCCTTATTTTACCCACTGATTTGAAAAAGAAAAAACTATCATTCATTATTGTACTAAAAATTTAAAAGATATATTGGAATTATGCCCTAATTTCCAAAATTTGAAAGACTACCTCAACTAGGTTGAGGTAGTCTTCCCTTAAAAGCTAGATTTTACTCGACCTAAGCAAGCACTGGTTGTTTTGCTTCTGCTAATGCTGATAGGCGTTGCTTAATTTCCTCAACATTGATAATTTTTTGGGCTACCCCTGTTTCCATTGCAGTATACGCAACCGCGGTTGCTACCTGTGCTGCGACCCGAGGGTCAAATGGATCTGGAATGACATAATCGGCATGGAGCTCATCCTCTGAAATTAAACCAGCAATTGCATAAACCGCGGCGAGCTTCATTTCCTCGTTGATTTCCTTTGCACGGACATCTAAAGCACCGCGGAAAATTCCTGGGAATGCAAGCACATTATTAACCTGGTTCGGAAAATCAGAACGTCCTGTACCCACTACAAGTGCTCCTGCTTCTTTGGCCACATCCGGCATAATTTCCGGTACCGGGTTGGCCATGGCAAAGATTATCGGGTCACGGTGCATAGAACCAACCATTTCCTTCGTAACGGCCCCAGCTGCTGATACCCCCACAAACACATCTGCGTCAACAAGCGCATCGGCTAACGTTCCTTGTTTTTGCTCGCGATTTGTGATTTGTGCCATTTCATCTTTGAATCGATTCATTCCAACCGGGCGGCCTTCATAAATAATTCCTTTTGTATCACATAAAATAACATCCTTCACGCCCATATGTAGCATAAGTTTAACAATCGCTACTCCTGCTGCACCTGCTCCATTTACTGCAACACGAATATCTTCAATTTTTTTATCCGCTAATTTTAATGCGTTGATTAAACCAGCCGCTGTTACAATCGCTGTTCCATGCTGGTCATCATGAAAAACAGGAATATCACAGGCTTTGCGGAGGCGGTCTTCAATATCAAAGCATTGCGGCGCAGCAATATCCTCCAAGTTCACTCCGCCAAATGTTGGTTCTAGCAATTTGACGGTTTCTACGATCTGGTCTGTATCAGTTGTGGCCAAGCAAATGGGAAAAGCATCAACATCTGCGAATGATTTGAATAACACGGCCTTTCCTTCCATCACAGGCATCGCAGCTTTTGGTCCAATGTTCCCAAGCCCCAGGACTGCTGTCCCATTGGATACAACTGCAACTAGATTGCCCTTTGAGGTATAATCATAGACTTTATTTTCGTCTGCATAAATGTCCAAACATGGCTCTGCCACACCAGGTGAATAGGCTAGGCTTAAATCTTTTGCATTATGTACTGCAACCTTTGAATAGATT
This sequence comes from Bacillus sp. ISL-46, assembly GCF_018613205.1. Lineage (NCBI taxonomy): Bacteria > Bacillati > Bacillota > Bacilli > Caryophanales > Bacillaceae > Bacillus > Bacillus sp. ISL-46. The sequence goes on along the minus strand of NZ_JAGGQR010000002.1, from coordinate 3,815 downwards.
CCAACCTTTCCTTGATGCTCCTTATGCATTTTTAACGCTTCATCTCGTAAAATTGACATTGGATTTCCCCACTTTCCGAATTAGTAACCGCTTGCACTTTATCTATCTAAATCTTAGTGCATAGGTCAATATTTTGATAGATTATGTAATTAAAAAAAGCAGGGATTTAATCATACAAAAGGCTTTCCACAAATTTTGTGGAAAGCCTTATTAACTAATTATTCTTCATCTATTTCCACCGTTGGATAATGCTTTAAAAAGTAGACTAGCGATTGAAGCTCCACAGCCAAGTCAATATGATGGACCCTTATTAATGGTGGAACATTTAACCTTGCCGGAGTGAAATTTAAGATCCCTTTTACATTCGCTTGGACCAGTCGATCGGTTATCATTTGTGCGGCAGGAGCCGGAACCGTTAATATCGCCACTGAAATATTAGTTTCTGATAACACCTTCTCTAAATCATCCATAGGATGAACGGGTACCTCGCGAATCATGGTTCCCATTTTGTCGGGATCCACATCGAAGGCGCATTCTATTTTTGTGTTATTATTTTTTAAAAAGTTATAGTTTAAAAAGGCAGTCCCAAGATTTCCGACTCCTATTAAGGCAACCTTAGTTAATTCATCCTGATCTAAGGTCTTTCGGAAGAAGGATATTAAGTAATTAACATTATACCCATAGCCCTTTTTTCCTAACGCACCGAAATAGGAAAAGTCGCGGCGAATCGTTGCTGAGTCTACCTTTACTGCTTCACTCAATTCCGCTGAAGAGACCCTTTGCTTGCCGGAACTATGCAGGTTTTTTAGAAATCGATAATAGAGGGGCAGCCGTTTTGCTGTCGCCTGTGGTATTTTCGTTGTTTCATTACTCATAATCTCCCACACCCCATGAATGGTTTAGTTAAAAATTTATTTAACTCTTTCATCTCTTTTAAAATCACCGTTTTTACCGCCTGTTTTTTCGACAAGATACGTCGGTCCAATTACCATACCTTTATCAACGGCTTTACACATATCATAAACTGTTAAGGCACATGCGGATGCGGCTGTTAACGCTTCCATTTCCACTCCTGTGTTCCCCTTCGTTTTAACGGCTGCAGCAATATATAATTGATAATTCTCATCCTTATCCTGTTCCCAAGAGAAAGAAATATTAACACCTGTTAATGGAATCGGATGGCACATTGGAATCAAATCCCATGTCTTCTTTGCTGCCATGACAGCTGCTACCTGGGCCACTGCTAAGACATCGCCCTTCTTCATCTCATTATTAGTTATTTTATCATAAATTTCTTTACTAACGGTAATGCTGGAATGAGCAAGCGCCGTACGTGCCGTTTCCGGCTTATCACTGACGTCGACCATTTTTGCTCTGCCTTCTTCATTAAAATGCGTAAATTCTGCCATATAAAAAATCCTCCCATCAAATCATACACTATTTTTCCTTATATGTGTGTGAAACTTTGAACTAAATATTACATTTTATGTCGATTTAGGACCCTTACTCCGCTAATATGGCGAGCAGTTTATTGCCGACATACCGGGAATAAGGTACACTAATCCTATGTAATAGAGGTGAATGAGAATGATTTTGCTACAGGTTAATCAATTACAAAAATATTATGGTGCTGACCTTATTTTATCGAATATTAAGCTCGAATTACAAACTCGGGACCGTGTTGCCCTTGTTGGACGCAATGGGGCGGGAAAATCGACATTGTTGAAGATTATAGCCGGACACTTGTCGCATGATGGCGGAGAAATCATCAAGCCAAAAGAAGTGACGATTGGCTATTTAGCTCAAAATACTGGGTTAGAATCATCATTATCCATATGGGATGAAATGCTGACGGTTTTTGAACCGCTGCGATTGATGGAAAAACAACTCCGCACACTTGAAGAACAAATGGCTGATCCTCTTGTTTTTGAAGACAGTGGCAGGTACGAAAGGATCCTAAAAGAGTACGATCATCTTCAGGTGAAATTTAAAGAACAGGGAGGGTATCAATATGAGGCAGAGATGCGCTCCGTCCTTCATGGGCTGAATTTCCATGACAAATCCTTGATGATATCTAGTTTAAGCGGCGGTCAGAAAACTCGTCTAGCCCTTGGTAAACTCTTGTTAACCAGGCCTGATATCCTAATATTGGATGAGCCCACAAACCACCTTGATATTGATACGCTTTCCTGGCTGGAGCAATATTTACAAAGTTATCATGGGGCGATTTTGATCGTTTCCCATGACCGCTATTTTTTAGATAAAGTTGTTACTCAAGTTTATGAAGTATCCCGTAAGCAAATCCAAAGGTTTACAGGCAACTATAGTTCTTACCTTGATCAAAAGGCGGCAAATTATGAGCGTGATTTAAAGCTTTTCGAAAAACAACAGCAAGAGGTCGCTGATCTCCAAGACTTTATCAACCGCAATTTAGCGCGGGCATCGACAACCAAACGAGCCCAAAGCCGGCGTAAAAAGCTTGAAAAGATGGAGATGATGGATCGTCCATTAGGCGATGAAAAGTCTGCTTCCTTCACGTTTGAAATTGAAAAACAAAGCGGAAATGATGTTTTAACAGTGGATTCACTCGCTGTTGGATACAAGGATGGTAAGGTTTCAGAGTCCATTTCTTTCCGGGCCTATAAAGGTGAAAGTATCGCATTGGTTGGACCGAATGGTATCGGCAAATCAACACTTTTAAAAACAATTATCAAAAAGTTGCCTGCACTTGAGGGAACCATACTCTATGGGACAAACCTTCAGATTGGGTATTACGACCAGGAGCAAGCTGAATTGACCTCCAATAAGCGGGTCTTAAATGAACTCTGGGATGACTATCCACTAAAAAATGAAAAAGAAATACGTACGGTGCTCGGTAATTTCTTATTTTCTGGTGATGATGTCTTAAAAATAGTTTCCACCTTAAGCGGTGGTGAGAAAGCCCGTCTAGCTTTAGCTAAACTGATGCTGGAGAAAGCAAATGTCTTAATTTTGGACGAGCCTACCAACCATCTTGACTTAGATAGTAAGGAAGTTCTAGAGAATGCATTAATCGATTACCCGGGCACGATATTGTTTGTCTCACACGACAGGTATTTTATTAACCGGATTGCCACAAAGGTCTTAGAACTTAGTCGTCATGGAAGTACAGAATACCTCGGGGATTATGATTATTATTTAGAGAAGAAACTAGAACAGGAAGAACTTGCAGCACTAGCGCTAGCCGCAACAGCAAAAAGGGCAGCACAAACGGATGCTTTCGAGAAAAACTCTTATCAACAGGATAAGGAAAGTAAAAAACAAGAGCGTCAGCGCAAAAGGAAATTAGAAGAAATGGAACAACGAATTGAAGAGCTAGAAGAGCAAATTCAAGAATTCGAGCAGCAATTATGCGAACCAGACATTTTTCAAAATCATGAAAAAGTGTTGGAAATCAACATAAAAAATGAAAAGGCAAAGTCTGAACTCGAGCACTTAATGGAAGAATGGGCAGAGCTGGCTGAATAATTATGCAAAAACCAGGCATTCGCCTGGTTTTTTGTTTATTATGACATTTATCGACAAATTTTGATATGATGGCATTAATTCATTAAGTTATACACTTTTCCACATTCTTATTCACATTGCAAACAGGACAGTTTCAATGTTATTTTTACTTTTCCACATTATCCACAATAAAGACCTTACTTATCCACATTATCCACAGAAAACACCCCACTTATCCACATTCACCAGTTTTTGATCTGCATTTTTATAAAATCTTATCAACAAAAAAACTCTTCTTATCCAGAAGAGTTCAGACTGTCGACAAATCC
>NZ_JAGGQR010000028.1:0-44662 GCF_018613205.1 Bacillus sp. ISL-46 | reverse complement strand
ACTCTCTACAGGAATGCTAAAGAAGTAGGTTAATGCAAAAGAAACTTGTTGTATTAACTATTTTCGAAATATAAAATTAATTATAAAATGAAGAATTGATTTATTGTGAAAGGGTGTTAGTCGATGATATTAGTTAGTTCCTGTTTAGCAGGGTTAGAGGTAAAGTATAACGGTACAAGTAGTTTAAATAATACAATACGCAAATTAGTAGAAGAAAATAAAGCTATCACCATATGTCCTGAATTACTTGGTGGATTTGTAACTCCCAGAGAACCTGCTGAGATAATAGGTGGAGACGGGGGAGATGTACTCGATGGAAAGGCTAAAGTAATTGAAAAATCAGGAAAAGATGTTACGAAACTTTACATAAAAGGTGCTTATGCTGCTTTGGAACAGGCTAAAGAAATAAATGCAACAATAGTTGTGCTAAAGGAGAATAGCCCATCCTGTGGTAGTTCTATGATTTATAATGGAGAATTCATTGGTAAGAAAATTGTGGGAACTGGAGTTACATCTGCTTTACTAAAAAGAAATGGATTACAAGTAATTTCAGAAGAACAATTTACTAAAAATCTATATTAGTTCTTCAATAAACGAATGCGTATTCAAGATAAGGTAGCAAAATTGTGAAGTATTGCACGACTTGATATTCGTTTTATTATGTACCTCATCTGACCAATACTCATTTTATGCGGGTGCCGTTCAGTTACAAAAATAGCTGGGTCTTTATCCTGACGAAAATCTAAGTATCGTTTCAGCCAAATTTCACAACGTATATTAAAATAGACCTCCCTTTCTTTATCCCCCTTTCCTAGGACAATGGCAGAGCGATTTGACCAATTGATAAAATTCTTTTCGAGAGAAACTATTTCACCAATTCTACAACCTGTGAAAAACATAAATTCAAGTAATGCCTTTTCCATTGGAGTAAAACACGCTTCCCTTAAATGCTCAATTTCCATCTCTGTTAAGAATTTTGGGATTCGTTTCCCTTGTTTAGGTTCTTTAATTTTAGCAGCTGGAATTTTTGTTATATGCCCTTCTTCGTGTGACCAACGAAATATCGATTTAATGAATCGAATTCGATGAGCTAAACTTGATGGCTTTAAATGTTCACTGGATTTTGCTAGGTATCTTCGATACTTGAATAGTGGTATCGCACCTTTTTATTATTTAAATAAAAGTAAAACTGTTGTTTATAATTATTTAAACCAAGCTTTATTCAAAAGAATAATTCCTTCAGTTATTTGATGTTCTGTTAATCCACCAAATCCTAGTTGGATCAGAGGATTATTAATATGCCGTAAATCATTAAAATATTTCGATGTTGGATAAACCTTTACTTTATTTCTTAGTGCAGTTTGTACAAGCTCTTTCTCAGTCATTTTGTTGTTTACTTGTAATAAAATATGCAACCCTGAATGACTGCCAACTATATTAACTTTGTCATCCATTATATCTATAATGCTTGAAATAAGCGTTGAACGTTTTTTTTGATAAATTTTTCTCATTTTCCGTATATGTCTATCCCAATGTCCTTCTTCAAAAAATAACTGCATAGTTATTTGATGAATTTTTGATACAGTTTGCTCATAGGAGGCAAAGTTTCGTTTGAAAACTGACAACAAATATTTTGGTAAAACCATATAACTCATTCGTAAAGCTGGTATTAAAGCTTTAGAAAAAGTACCTAAATAAATAACCCTTCCATTTGGGTCTAATCCTTGTAAAGAAGGAATTGGCTTTCCAATGTATCTAAACTCTCCGTCATAATCATCTTCAATTATGCATCCGTTACGTTGCTCTGCCCACTGTATTAATTCCATTCTTTCGAATAAGGCATTATCATTCCACAAGGAAATTGATGAGAAGGCGTAACGTATACCACATTTGCATCACTACTTTTTAAGTGCTCCATATTAATTCCTGTTTCATCCAACAAGATGGGGCGTAAGTTAAAACCTAAGTTTTTAAAAACCATTCTCACACCATCATATGAAGGCTCTTCAAATGCAATGGATTGATTATTTACACCGATTATTTGGCAAAAAGTTGTTAGCAATTGCTGGATCCCAGATCCAACAAGGATCTGGCTTAGAGAACAATTTACACCTCTTGATTGATAGAGGTATTGTGCTATTTCTCTCCTAAGTGCTAGCTCACCTTGAGGGTCTCCGTACAAAAAATTACTTTTGTTCTCAGGAAATAACACCTGGTTAGAAAGTTTTCTCCAAGTTGTATAAGGAAAATGTTCTAAATCAATTCTTCCCTGTCGGAAATCATATTCAAATGTTTCTTTGTTCTCATTTAAAACTTCATCAAATAATTTTCGCTTTGCTTTTTTGATTGGAATTATGTCCGTGTCATTTTCCACCACATATAAGCCACTTCTTGCTCTACTTTCTACATATCCTTCAGCAATTAATTGTTGATAAGCTAATTCTATCGTGTTTTTACTTACATTTAAATACGATGAAAGTTGACGGATTGATGGTAAACGAGTTCCAGCATCTAGAATCCCTTTTTGAATTTCTTCTTTTATGTATTGGTAAAGTTGCATATACAAGGGCTCATGACTTGGGAAACGGCAAAAGATAATTTTGTAGCCCAATCCCTTTATAATAAAATGGGTGGAGAACTATCTGAATGGTTATTTTATGAAATTAGATAGGTGCCAACATTTATTTTTTATTAAGCTAACGGGGGCGATTGTCCAATAGAGGCAGTCGCTTCTTGTGCTAACGAGCAGGTTAGTTGAACAATGAGTTGCACGTTTGAAACAAATGAGGACAAAAAAACCGTTCAGTTGTCTGAACGGAAAAAGTCGAATTAGGAGTGTTAGTAAATGAATTTAAATTCCTGTTTTAACGCCCAAACTTACTAAAATTAAGCCAGTTGATTTTTGGAATACTTTCTGGAATTTGGAGTTATTCAACCATTTTTTTGCGTAATCAATTACATAAACAAGGGTAAGAAACCACAATACAGCGAGTAAAGAAAGGATTGATGCTAACACAATCAATTGCTGATTTACATTTCCGTTCAAATCGATAAATTGAGGCATGACAGTTATATAAACCAAAACAGTCTTTGGATTAAGAACATTACTAAGTAACGCTTGCATAAAAGACTCTTTATTATGCCGACTTGAAGAATTGGTAGGTGCATTCGCTTGTGCTTGAATTTCCTTTAAAGAAAAAACACTTTTAGCAAAAAAACTTTTTATACCCAAATAAATTAAGTAAGCAGCTCCCAAATATTTGATTGTACTGAAAAGAATTACAGACTTTGCAATGACAACAGATAATCCAAGAATAGCAATAAGCGTCCAAAAAGAAAGTCCCGTTGCCATTCCGAGAACCGTATAACGTCCAGCTTTTGTACCATAGCTGAGTGTGTTTTTCACCAATAGCATAGTATCTGCTCCTGGAATAACAACCATCATTGCAGCAATTGAAATGTATGTTAGTAAGCTATCCATGTTGTTTCTCCCTTCATTTGCTAATAGTGACTACCAAAGTAACTACTTACCACGAGTATATCAGAAGCCTTTGGAAATAATCAACTGATTTTGATAAAATATTAGTTACTAAGGTAGCGACTGATATTATATTGGAGGGTTTATGAAAGAAACCATTTTCGAAACATTAAAGAATCTAAATTTTACCGAATATGAAGCGAAAGCGTATCTTACCTTATTGGAAGAATCGCCATTAACTGGATATGCAGTAGCGAAAAATTCTGGTGTACCACGTTCAAGAATTTATGAAGTTTTAGATAGTCTCGCCATACGAGGAGATATTCTGGTTAGTCCTGGAAACACGCCACAGTATACTCCTGTTCCTGCCAAGGAGCTAATTAAAAACCGCCGAAGGAAAGCAGAAGAGAATTTGGAATTGGCAGAAAAATCACTAGCGGAGTTCGAACGTTCTGCAAATGACCGTGAAAATATCTGGAATATCACGGGACGCAATGAAATACTCGATAAGGTAAAAGCTTGTATATCATCTGCTACAAAAAGAATTCTCTTAGAGGTTTGGAAAGAGGAATTCGAAGAGTTGGATTCTGAACTAAGACAGGCAGCAAAAAGAGGGGTCAACGTAACGATTATTGCTTATGGGGAAATCGTCTCCGATTTTGCTAATGTTTACCTTCATTATATGGGTCATGAAATTACAGAAGAGTATGGTGGACGATGGATTGTTATTAGTGGAGATGATTCAGAAGTAGTAGCAGGTATTGTTTCGCTGGGCGAAGATAGCCGTGCAGCATGGACCATGCATGTAGGTTTAGTCATGCCAATTACAGAAGTCATGATTCATGATTTGTATCTCATGGAAATTATGGAGAAACATAGAGAACTTCTAGAGGAAAGTTTTGGGAAAAACCTCGTGAATTTACGCCATAAATTTTCTATTTACCCAGATTTTAAAAAACATTATGTAAAATAAATTTGTACAATTAACTGTTTTATACAGCATAAGAAGAACAGTATTTCTTCATAGCAAATAAGCTGTTCTTCTTCAACTGATATGAACGAAACTGTCAACCCACCACACATAAATGTTTTTAAATGGTGTTTTATTCAGCAATGAATAGAGTTATTCCTTGTTCAACTTACAAACCAAATATCCTAAGTACAAATTACTGAAAAACTTCAGTTATTTAAATATGAAAAAATATTATAGTTATATTTCAGTTTTTCGCCACTTTAAGAGAATCGCGTTTAGCTTTGTAGTTGCAACTTTGTTGATTTTTCAAAGCAAGATTGTGAAGAATTGTGCTTAAAGTAACGGGTGCAAGAGTTGAACTGTGGAGTTGTTGTGGCAGCTCATTTTCTTATTGAACTAAAGGACAGTTTACTTGAATAAGGATAGTTGTAATTGACTCGGGAAAAATACACCTAGTTATAATTTAGGGTGATGAAAAATGAACAAAAGTTTTTCTTTTTAATACTTATTTTCAGTTTCATAATTTGCGGAACAACTAATCTAACTGTATTTGCCAAAATTCAAAAGGAGGAAAGCCTCCAAAAAGCGTTTGATTAGTAGAAGGGATTATCAGGACCTCACAAGGGAAATAGTGAACCCAATGTTTCTCAGCTATTTGTTAATTTAAAAGTCAATCACATCTATAGGCAGTGAAATTCCTTAGAGTTTTCATTGCCATTTTCTTTGTAATATTTTATTAATAATCGCACTTGTTAAAGAGCCTAATACAGCACTTCCTGCAATATCAGATGGATAATGATGTCCTACCCAAATTCGTGACAATCCTGTTAAAAAAGAAAACCCCAACATAATAGATCCAAGGATGCGTTCATTAAAGAGGACTATTGTTGAAACGGCGAAAGTTAGTAGTGTATGTTTACTTGGAAAGGACGAATCGAATTTTGAAGGGATAAGTATACCTACTCTCCCTTCTATAAATGGACGGGGCTTAAAATAAAATAACTTAATTATAAAATGCATGAATAACGAAATCATGATAGACACTACTGCTTCAATAGTTACATTCTTTTTTTTAAAAAGCAAAATCACTAAAATAATAAAGAAAACAAATTTCATCTTTTTGGAAATAAGTATCATTAATTTATCTATTACTAAATGACGTCCGGAAAGCAAATTTATTAAACGAAATAGTTTAACATCCAAGCTTATTCACCTTTGTTTGATGGAATATTTTGGATAAATCGATAAATAACTTGATTCAATTCACTTGCTGCTTTTGTTGGGACCTGATGTTTAATGCCTTTAACAAAGGTTATTTCATTTTGAGGTAGTTTCGTATGTAGTTGTTGTGCATAACGATAAAATGTTTTATCTTTTCCGCCATAAATGAGGGAAATTGGCATAGTAATGTTTTCTAGTTGATCGGAAATGTTATAGTTCAAACTGTAATCATAGTATTGCAAGATGTTTCTAGCATCACCTTTTTTAGCTTCTAGTAACATCTTGTCGAACAACTCTTTTGTATTTGAATTGCTATGGGATATTGAACGAGCTAAAGCAGGCAATGCCCCAATCTTTGCAAGGTTTTTAGCAATGCGTATTCTGTTTTTTAGACGCCAGTCACTTACCTCAGACATTCCACTAATAATGATTCCACCTAAAGCACGCCCTTTTGAAGTTGATAAAAAAAACTCCAATAGGATAGATGCCCCTGTTGAATATCCGCATAAAAAGGCTTGCTTAATATTCAGATGGTCCATTAGTTTTTTTATATCCTCAACGATTAGTGGATAAGTAACAGGTTTTCTTGAAAAAGGACTCCTTCCATGTCCTCGTATATCAAAGGTGATAACCTGAAAATAACGAGATAGTTCTTCTAACTGGTATATGAAATTTATAGAAGTAAGAACAGGTGGATGAATAAATATGATTGGAATCCCTTTACCTTTAACAGTGTAGTAAAGGGTACTCTCATCAACTTCGAGGATTGGCATTATATCACCTCAAATTAATAATACCTTGATTTGGTTTCATTTATTATTTGGTTCATTTTGTTGAATCATACAAAAAAAGCTAGGTCTTCCCAGCTTTTTTACAACTCAAATTCCTGGCAGCCTTTTCTTATTGAACTAAAGGGAGCAGTATAGTTGAATAAAGGTATAAAAAGAATGCAATAGTTTTCATTTTACTTAAAAACTGTAGTTTTAAAAACTAAGCATTCTTATTATATAAACAATGGCATGAATGTAGCCTTTTTTTCATATTATATTTTGGAGGTGGAAAAATGCCAAGAGTTAGTTACCGAAGTTCAGACGTTGACTTAATGGCAAGGATGATGAGAGCAGAAGCCGAAGGTGAAGGAAAACAGGGAATGTTATATGTTGGAAATGTAATTGTGAATCGTGTTGTAGCAAATTGTACAGACTTTAAAGGTTTAAGAACAATTAACCAAGTTATTTTTCAAGTACAAGGAGGAAATTTTTCCTTTGAAGCAGTTCAAAAAGGGAATGTATTTTATCAAAGATCAAGAACTTCTGAAAGAAGATTAGCAAAACAGAATTTGGATTATTGGAGAGACCACCCAGCGAAATTTGCTCTTTGGTATTTTAATCCACATGCTCCATGCCCTCCAACATGGTACGGTCAACCTCAATCTGGTCAATTTAAAGAACATTGTTTTTATGAACCAAAACCTGGAACATGTGATAGTGTTTATAACGGTTAAGCTTACTCTTTGAGTAAGCTTTTTTACATATTTAGAATATTTACACAGAATAAAATAAAACTTTTAGTAATAGTTTTTATCCAAGAATGCAAGATTGTGAAATATTGTACTTAAAGTAACGGGTGCGTGTGCGGCCGAGCTTAGGTCGTATCATATAGCGGGTGGGATTCCCGTACTAGAAATAGTGTCTCTTACTATACAATAAGTTGCATTTTGTGAAGGATTGTACTTAAAGTAACGGGGGCAGAGTTGAAAAACCAGGCTGCCAGAGTTGGCAGCTTTCTTTTTGAACTAAAGGGAGTTTAGTTTAGTGTAATTATTTAGAATTTCCATTTATATTGTTAGTTAGGCAATTTTCCAGGTTAATGCATCTCCTTAGAAATTTTTCCTTTTCTCCACACTATAGGAACCCCCACCATTAGGCAGGGGATTCATTCGTTTATCGTTTCGTTATAGTTCTCCCTTAGGCGCTTTATATCTTCTTTAGGTGGTAAACCAAACATGCGCGAATATTCTCGGCTGAATTGTGATGGACTATCATAACCAACCCGGAATGCAACATCTGCTGCATCCGCTGATTCGGATAATAACAGGCTCCGGGCTTCTTGAAGTCTGAGTTGTTTTTGGAATTGGATTGGGCTCATCGCTGTTACCTCTTTAAAGTGTCGATGAAGTGAAGAAACACTCATATTTGCTATTTCCGCAAGTTCCTCAATCTTAAAAGACTTTCCATAGTTATTCATGATATATTCGATCACGTCACTGATTTGATTGGCAGAACTTCCTTCTATTGCAATTTGTTTAAGCATCCCCCCATGTTCTCCTTGCAGAACCCTATAGATGATTTCTTTCATAATTAGAGGAGCAAGTACCGGGATATCCTTCGGATTATCTAGGAGTCGAGCTAATCTGGTTACCGCGTCAAGCAGAAATGGCTCTATTTTGCTGACATACATACCTCGCTTAGCATTCTCCTTCTTATCAACACCCATTTCAGATTCACGTAACACCTCTAAAATTTGACTCGCTGTAAATTCAATTTTTAGAGCCAAGTACGGAACCTGGAAAGAGGCTTCTGTCACTTGTCCGGTTATTGGTAACTTTACGGATGCAACAAGGTAATCGGCAGGACCGTACTGAAAACGCTCTTGTGACAGTAATACCTCCTTCATCCCTTGAACCACAATGCATAAGGAAGGCTTGTAAACTCCGTAATTTGGTCCAGTTTCATTAGAGTATCGAGAGAAAAATAAAGACGGAATAGCAGTCATGTGAGAACCGTCCTGTCCTATGTGACCTTCTATGATTTTGGTGAGCTCAACTCTTTGTCTATATAATTGTTCAAACATAAAATCCTCCTTTGTCTTCATCCGTGATGGTCCCATTATAATGCTAATTCACCTTTTAGGTAATGGATTTGAGAGGATTATGCAATCATTTGGTACGATTGTGATACCAGTCGCGATTTCATTTGTTGCATAATGAGGATGCAAGTTATTTCACATCTTTATTTTTAACCTAGATAGAAACCATGATTAACACATAGAAAATATACATGCTAACACTCATCAGCTTCTTGGTTGGCACCTCACAATTCGTTATTTCTGCATTCTTGATAAAGTGGCTGCTTTCGTCGGCGTTTCCATATGAAATATATGGGATTAAAAACTAATTCTAGCGAAGCAACCAAATTTCATCAATTAATTGCTGATAAAAAGGAGGAAGATAAATAATGAAAAAGCGTCAATTAGGAAAAAGCGGTTTAGAAGTTTCTGCAATTGGGTTAGGTTGCATGGGAATGAGTCAAAGTTTTGGTCCAATTCCAGAAAAGAAAGAGGCAATATCTTTAATCCATGCGGCGGTTGAACGTGGTGTTAATTTCTTCGACACTGCAGAAGTATATGGGAAAGATCATCACAATGAGGAGTTGGTAGGTGAAGCACTTGCTCCATTTAAGGGAAAGGTGGTCATCGCAACTAAATTTGGCATTAAAATGGAAGACGGCAAGCAGGTGCTTGACAGCAAACTTGAGACTATTAGGAAATCAGTCGAAGGCTCGCTCAAACGACTTAAAATCGAAACGATTGACCTATATTATCAGCATCGTGTTGACCCAACTGTGCCAGTAGAAGAAGTGGCTGGAGTAATACAAGACCTAATCATGGAAGGCAAGATCAGACATTGGGGACTTTCTGAAGCAGGGGTGGAAACAATTCGTCGTGCGCATGCTGTTCAGCCTCTCACGGCAGTTGAAAGTGAATACTCAATGATGTGGAGAAGTCCTGAAAATGAATTGTTACCTACCCTTGAAGATTTAGGGATTGGCTTTGTACCATTTGCCCCGCTGGGCAAGGGATTCCTTACTGGAACTATTGATAAGAATACAACATTCGGGAGCGACGACTTCCGCAGCAAGCAGCCTCGCTTCCAATCAGAGAATCTTGAAGCAAATCAGGTTTTAGTGGAATTAATAAAGAAGGTGGCTGCAGAAAAGAACTCAACGACGGCTCAAATTGCACTAGCATGGGTACTTGCTCAGAAGCAGTGGATTGTTCCGATTCCTGGTACTCGTAAATTTGAGCGACTGGTAGAAAATATTGGTGCAGTGGATGTGGAGCTTTCAACTGAGGAACTAAAAGATTTGAATAACGCACTCTCTAAAATAGAGATTGTGGGAGATCGTTATCCTGTAGGTTCTGATTACGCAAAAAGAGTGAGCAAATAACTTAAAAGAAGGGATTAATTCAGTATGTCTAATATTCAAGATAAAGTTGTTATTATTACGGGTGCTTCTAGTGGGATTGGGGAGGCTACTGCAAAGGAGCTTGCATCTAAAGGTGCCAAGCTGGTCTTAGCAGCTCGCCGGGAAGATCGTTTAAAGAAATTACAAGAAGAAATTAAAAGTTACGGTGGTCAGGTTGTTTATAAAGTAACGGATGTCACTTCGCATGAACAAATGGAAGAGTTAGCTGAAGATGCGCTTCAAACGTTTGGAAAAATAGATGTACTAGTCAATAATGCAGGCGTTATGCCGCATTCATTTCTTTACAAGAAAAAAGTTGATGATTGGAACAAGATGATTGATGTAAACATTAAAGGAGTTCTTTTTGGAATTGCGGCTGTGCTTCCATCAATGAGAGAACAAAAATCAGGTCATATTATCAATCTTTCTTCTGTAGCCGGACACTTTGTTGGTCCTGGGAGCACCGTTTATGCTGGAACGAAGTTCGCCGTGCGTGCTATTTCTGAAGGTCTACGTAAGGAAGAGGCTGGAAACAATATTCGTTCCACGATTATTTCACCAGGGGCTGTTAAGAGTGAATTAACAGAATCGATCACAGATATGGATTTGAAACCTGGAATCGATAAAATTTATGAAGGTGCGATTGAAGCTGAAGCAATAGCTCGTGCCATTGCCTTTGCGATTGAACAACCAGCTGATGTTGCTATTAATGAGATGATTATTCGACCAACAAATCAAGAACGGTAAAAACTCTGGGGGCAGTTTTAATATCGGGTTATTATCGTTCCTTATTGTAGTGAATCTACCCACTTAATTGATATGAATGAACGACGGCGATGCTCTAAATAGGCATCGCCTTTTCCTTAATAAAAGGTAAGTTTGTGAAGATTTACACTTAAAGTAAAGGGTGCTTGAGTTTAAGATTAAGGCTGCCATAATTGGTCGCTTTTTCGGCGAAACTACTTGGAGCTTAGAAAATTACTATGTACAGTTGAAGAATACGAAGAATCATCGTTTAATGAATTAATAGAGGATTTAAAAATGTATAAATGTTTATAATCTGTTCTAGTTGTTGTTTGAACACAGCCTATTTCTTTTTTTAAATAAAGGGAGGGCTGAGGATTCCTCACGCCCCTTAGATTTACTACTCGTTCATAGAACCGCTATTATTACTCGCATTACGGTTGTTAGCAGCAGCATTGTTATCTCCGCCAGCACCCTCGCCAACTTGGTTACCAAGCGCACCGACCGCAAGACCGCCAGCAACAGTACCAAGTGGTCCAAACATAGCGCCCGCAGCACCGCCGCCAACAGTCAATAATTAAAACAAGCTGTAAATAAAAAATGGGTTTTATCCTTTTCTGCTTTTTTTCGAAGAATTTATCTAAAAGTCCCATTGTCAATCAACCCTAACCTGACTAAAATTCCTCAGGTACGTTTAGTACCTTTATCGTCTTAAATGCTGGAATCACTTTAAACCGCAAATTGTAGTTAGAATGAATTATTTCCAACTCTTGTTCTGTAGCTGTAAACTGCATAGCAACATCATTATCCTGATCTATAAGTGCATAGGAATTTTCGTTTGAAAACAGCTTGTAAGATTTATGTGCTATCAGCGTCCAGCCATATAGTAGTTCATGACTTTTATTCACTATTACTACACCTCCGTAATTACGATTATAATTTAAAAAGGTCAAATAGAACACTTATTTTAAGTTCACAAACCTAAGGATAGGTGAGGATCCAACTGCAATTTGTTGCCATGTTCATCTTTCACTAAAGGGGCAGGTTACTTCAATAGGAGTGTTAAGCAGGGAATAAATAAGATGAGGTGGAATATTAATTAATGTGACAATTTATGGGGGTGTGGAATTGAAGATTGGTTTTTTTCGAAATCTCAATAAATTAGAGAAACAGCAGTTTTAGGTGTTGAGCAATGTATAATTGAATGGAATGGAAAAACTCACTTATTCCATCATCTCAAATTCCTATAAAATTGTTTTCCTTATGGTGCTTACGGGTGCAGGAGTTTAAGATAGGGATAGCTGCGGCGATCCCTTTTCTTATTCGACTTAACGGGCAGTTTAGTGTAATAAGGCAGACGGAATATCAGGCGTTGAGATATAATTGTGATATTGCGTATTTGCAATTTTTATTTATAAATTTGAAATGGAGAATAAATAATGTTTTGGAAAAAAAGAAGAAACTGCAAACATACTTCATATAAATTCGAAGCTGATTTTGTGGCGGATCCGATTTGGTGTAACGATTGTGGTGAAAATCTTGATATAGAGGAATTTCCTTTGACAGATGAATTGAGGGAACAGTTAATGGATTGGGTATCGGAGTATGGAAAATGGATTGATTTAGAAACCGATTTATTAGAAGAAAATGGATTACAACTAGTGGAAAATCACAATGAAAAAGGGTTGCAACTACTCCAAGAGATGAAGAAACAGTTAGGAGAACAATATCCAATCGTATTTGTTCCATCCGAATTTTGAAAATAATTGAATAGTTTCTTATTCAGCTAACGGGTGCGATTGTTTAATAATTAAAGAAAAAGTTTTAGAAGGCTTTAAGCGATATTTCGGAGAAAATTCGGATTTTCATATTATGTTTAGAAATGCCTATTTAAAGGGATTGGAATAGGAAGTCTTATGAGGGAATCAAAGAGATTGACGGAACTGTCCAAATTACCAGATTCAAAAACAGAAAAATTTTATGAGTGTTTCACTCTTATTTCCTCACAAATCTAATAACACGATTTATTATTTTCCAATAAAAAGCACCTGACAAATGTAACCGCTTCCATTAATATAGATAGTAAGAAATAGGAGAGGGGATACAAACAATGGAACTTTTATTAGAACAATGTGAACATAACCAGTCGGAAGAACCTTGTGAAGAGTGTACCCCAAAAAAAGAAAGAGAAGAGAATTACGATATCTCTGAATATGATTATCATAAAAGATTGTGGTTTTAATATAAAGAGAGCTTCCTTTAGAAGTTGTTTTAGAAAGGGTAGTTGTTGACGGAAAAAATGACATAGATATAAGAGATGTGTTGATTTTCTTCTTCAGCTAACGGGTGCTTTACTTCAATAGGAGTAGAGCCCTTTTTTCTGTTGTTAAGTAACGGGTAGCTTTAACATAATAAGGAACAAGATTAAAAAGCCTAAAATATACAAGTTATCATGCACAACTTGTATATTTTTGCTTTTTTTAATTAATGGTTTAATTCTACCTAGACTGATGAAACGGAAAAGAACAAGCAAGTTAAATGAAAATACTTTGTCAAAAATTCTTACATAAATAGGTAAAGTTTCCCGAAATAAAAATATAATTAAATACTACGAGATACTTGAATCAAAATTAATCATAAAATATCAATCTCATTTATAAAAATGTAGGAAGAGGTTTCTATTTATCATATGTCCCCCTTGAAAAAAATGAGTCGAAGGGTGTTGTTCCAATGAGTCTCAAAGACATAAGTACCTCAGTGCCCAAAAAGGATCATACAGGAAAAGTATCGGGCCAGCTGCCCTATATTAGCGACGTGAAAGTGGAAAATATGGTTTATGGTGTTTTGGTTAGGTCTCAGGTTGCATATGGAAAAATCATCTCCATCCAATTACCAAACCTTCCGGAAGGATATGAAGCGGTTGGAGCAGAGGATATCCCTGGTCCGAATTATGTCAAAATTATCAAAGAAGATCAGCCCATTTTTGCCAATGAGTGGGTCAATTATATTGGTGAGCCAATTCTGATGCTCGTAGGAGAAGACCTGAATATCTTGTACCGTTTGTTAAATGAAGTAGAGATTGAATTTGAAGAACATCCACCTATCTATACATTGGACGAAGCGATCAAGCAAAAATCTGTAGCCGGGGTCAATATGGCAAGCTATGAATTCGGGGAAAGCTTAGAGACCATTTCAGCGATCGAGCAGGGAGCTCACAAAATAATTGAAGAAGAATATGATACGGGTTATCAGGAGCATGTCTACCTTGAGCCACAAGGTATGCTCGCCATATATAAGGAGGATGAAATTGAAGTCCAGGGATCGATGCAATGTCTGTATTATATAAAAAATGCCTTGCTAAGCGCGTTAGCCTGTGGTGACGATGAAGTCAGAGTGGTTCAAAGCCCTACTGGCGGAGGTTTTGGCGGAAAAGAAGATTTTCCTTCGATGATGGCTTGTCACGTAGCCGTTGCAGCAAAGGCAGTCAAAAAATCGGTGATGCTCGTCTTCGACCGTTCGGAGGATATGGTAGTTACGACGAAAAGGCATCCGGCCAAACTCAATTATCGAACTGCCCTTGATAAGGAAGGAAATATTTTGAGCCTGTGTATTGACATCTATCTCGATGGCGGAGCGAATGTCGGTTTGAGTTCTGTCGTACTGCAGCGTGCATTAATAAACAGTGCCGGTGTTTATAAAATTCCGCATTTTCATGCAAAAGGCTATGTCTTAAAAACCAATACCGTTCCGAATGGCGCCTTCAGAGGCTTTGGTGCTCCACAAAGCTTCGCCGGAATCGAAAGTCATATCGGACATCTTAGTAAACTGGCAAAAATCGAACCACTTGAATATAAACGAAAATACCTCGTTAAACAAGGAGACCCCACCATCACCAAAGGTATATTCCGCGATCCAATATTAGTAGAAGAAATGATTGAGGACCTGCTCAATTCGTCAGCATACAAAAAGAAAAAACAGGAGTTTCAGCGTTTCAATCAACAAAGTCAGCGCTATAAAAAAGGCATTGGAACCTCGCTGTTCCTCCACGGCTGTGGATTTACAGGCAGTGGCGAACGAGACCATATTAAAGCAACGGTGAAGCTGGTTAAATCAAAGGACGGCAAAGTTATGCTAAAAATCTCCAATTCCGATATGGGACAAGGCATTTTGACGACGCTGTGTAAAATTGTCGCCAAAGAACTAAACCTCCCGTATGAAGATGTTTTGTACCCTTATCCCGATACAAAAGAGGTACCCGACTCCGGTCCGACCGTCGCCTCCAGGACGACGATGATTGTCGGAAAATTGCTTGAACGGGCCGCAAAAAAACTGAAGGTTCAGTGGCAAACAGGGGTGGAACAGGAAGTAGTAGAGCATTATGTTCACCGTGAAATGATCCCTTGGGACGAGAAAACCTTCACTGGAGATGCTTACCCAGCTTATTCATGGGGTGTGAATATCGTTGAATTGGAAGTCGATACGTTAACAGGAAACGTAAAGTTAGAAAAAGTATACGGCAATTATGAAGTGGGGAAGGTCATCGATGAACGGATTATGAAAGGCCAAATTGACGGTGGTTTGGCTCAAGGGTTAGCATACGGTTATTTAGAAAAGATGACGTCAAAGCAAGGTAAGATCCAACAAAAAAGCATATCGGATTATGGACCGCCGACTTCATTGGACGTTGTTACAATTGAAAGCAAGGTCTTTGATAACCCCTATGCTGATGGTCCATACGGGGCGAAGGGCGCAGGTGAATTGACGTTAATCGGCGGCGCTCCAGCCGTCCAAGCGGCGATCGAGGATGCACTGCAAACTTCTTTTCAGCAAATTCCAATAACACCAGAAGTCATTATTGAAAGTCTTTCGATGAAAGAAGGTGAAGAGGGTTGATGAAATTTACCCTAAATGGAAGAACCGTAGAAACGGACGCCCCTGCTACAGCAAGATTACTAGATTTATTAAGAGATGACTTTGAATTAATCGGTACAAAGGAAGGCTGTGGAGAAGGGGAATGCGGCGCCTGCAGTGTTTTTGTGAATAACCTCCTACAAAACAGCTGCCTTATTCCCATTGGCTCAATTGATGGTGCCGATATTCAAACGATAGAAGGGATACTTGAAACGGAACAATTTAAGATTTTAGATGAGAGCTATAGCTTAGCAGGGGGAGTGCAATGCGGCTATTGCATTCCGGGGATGATTATGGCAAGTGCAGCTTTGCTATCTAAAAATCCTCAGCCTTCAGAGGCTGAAATACGTGAAGGTATATCTGGAAATCTGTGCCGATGTACGGGCTACAATATGATTGTTGATGCGATCAATCAGGCAGCTAAAAAAGGTGACGGCTTATGGTAGAGAAAATAACCGCGTATCGCTTCGATCGTTTAGACCAAACGTTGAGTCAATTGAATAGAGAAGACTGTTTAATCATGGCCGGCGGCACTGATGTCATGGTTCTTCACAAAAGTGGTAGGGGAGTACCTCTGAAACTCCCAAAACCCCTTGTTTTTATTGATCATCTTTCTGAACTAAAGCGAGTGTATCAAAATCAGAAGGATCTTCACATCGGTGCTTGCTGTACCTATAGTGAATTACTTGAACATCCGTTCATTCCCATGCCATTAAAAAATGCCATTAAAACCATTGCGGCCCCGGCAATAAGAAACAGAGGGACATTAGGTGGGAATATTTGCAACGCCTCTCCAGCTGGTGACACACTTCCTTTATTATATGTATACAATGCAAAGCTTCTGTTGCGCTCCGTAAATGGTGATCGAATCGTTGAGATTAGCGATTTTATTCAAGGTCCACGACGGGTACAGCGTTATCAAAATGAGATTTTAGTAGAAGTTATATTGCCGTCCGTATTAGCAGAAGGTGCACATGTCGTTTTTGAGAAAGTCGGCAACCGCAACGCAGATGCCATTGCCAAAGTAGGGTTTGCAGGATATATCCGGATCAATGATGCTCGAATCGATGATGTACGGTTTGCCTTCGGGGCGGTCGGACCAACGATGGTTCGTTCCATTGATATTGAGAAGACGCTGCTTGGAAAGACAATACCATTAGCCAAAGCAGACATCGCTGGAATTGTGGCAGCTTTCGATAAGATCATTAGACCAATCGACGATCAGCGCTCCACTGCGACTTACCGAAAAACCGTCGCCTTAAATCTTTTACGTTATTTTCTTAGCATGAAGCAATATCAAACGAATTAATGTTTAAAAAAAGGGGGGAGCTATTCATGCTACTGATGGAAAAAGTAGCCATACTGAACCGTCAAAACGAAACCTTTGCACTAGCCATGATCATTGAATCAAAGGGCTCGACTCCCAGGCATGTTGGAAAAATGATTGTATACCGTGATGGTACGATTGAAGGCACTGTCGGAGGGGGATTGGCTGAACACTATATCATCGAAGAGAGTGTTAAAGCAATCAAAATGGGTAAATCAAAAATCGTTGAATACAAATTGAATAGACATGCAAAAGATGGAATTCAAATGAGTTGTGGCGGAACGTTGCGGGTGTTTATTGAGGTCTATACAAGCAGGCCTGAACTCGTTCTGGCTGGAGCCGGTCATTTAGGCTATGCGTTGGCGAAGCTCGCTGATTCCCTTGAATATCCTTATTGCATTGTCGATGATCGCGTTGGTTATTGTACGAAGGAACGCTTTCCGAACGCGACGAACCTTTTTGTGAACGAAGATATTGGAGAGGCCATACTCGCAGCCAACCTAAATGAAAAGTCATATGTGGTGATAGTTACAAAAGATCGTGATGATATGGTCTTAAAAACAGCACTGCAATTTCCGATTGCCTATGTTGGGATGGTTGCCAGCAAACGCAAGGTCATAACCATTTTTGAAAAATTAAAAAGTGAAGGAGTCACACAAGAGCAGTTGGATCAGGTCCATTCCCCAATCGGATTGGAAATGGGCTCGGAAACAACAGAAGAAATTGCCATCAGTATTATCGGAGAAATCATCAAAGTAAGTAAGGAACACAAGCCATTAAAAGTGAAACAATTAAAGAGATAAAGAAAAAGAAGTAACAGCGGAACGGATTTAATACATCTTTTTTAAAATAAAAAGCCTTAGGTCAATGCTTTATGTAATTCAAAGCGTTGGCCTTATTTGTTATTTTTATCCTTTTGGTATATGGTAGGTTTCTACTTTTTCTTAAGATATTAAACAAAATGGATTGATTTGTTCAATAATCAACAAATTGCATGAATTTATGATTGCAAGCATTCTGTTGCTATTTATATTATAAACAGATGTTGATCAATCAATTAATGTTATCAAGTTTAAGAAACTGAATAAAGTAAATCGATTCAAGTCCATTCGAATATTCAGTGCTAACAAAAAAGGATTGTGTTGTTTCATGCTTTTTCTTCTTCTTGTATTTTTATTTCCTTTAGATATAAATTTTGCGTTAGTTCTAAGTTACGTGTGAAAGAAGGGACTTTAGGCAAAGGCCCTTCTAAATAAGATATAAGTTAAAGTTAAGTTCAAGTCAAACGAAAGACTCAAATTTAAAAGTTCTCCATTCTTTAATTAAATCATGGCATCATAAATTTTTCTATTTATGCTCTCGAGATATCTAAATGTCTGTGCCAAATCCTTTTCCTAGTTGGTAGTAAATTATATAAATAGAGTCCCCTGTATTTCATATCCACATTTATGATATACAGGGGACTTTCTGTTAATTAGAAATGGAGATTCCTAACTTAGTATTTTTATGAATATCTTCCGGTCCGGCATCTAATGCAGTCTTGTAATATAAGCATTTATGCTCGATGACTTCCATTGTTTTTTTTAGTTCTTCCATCTGTGCTTCAACATGAGCTTTTCGGTCTAAAAACATGTCATATCTTTGTTTCAACGTGGAATCCCCATCAGAACACCAATGAATGAAAGTTTTAATTTCCTTAATAGGCATCCCGGTTGCTTTCAGACATTCAATTACTTTTAAAGCGTCGATATCGGATTCTTTAAACACTCGTGTTCCGCTTGGTGTCCGTTCTACAAAAGGAATTAGACCCTCCTTGTCGTAGTAACGCAAGGTATAAACTGTTAGATTTAATTCTTTTGCAACTTCGCTTATTGAATATGTCTTCATCATTTTTCTCCATTTCTTAATGATATAGACTTCGAGTTAACTCTATGAATGAGAAGATTTTATCATGGTATTTTCATAATGTCAAAGTCACCTTACAGGGAAAGAATAACTTGGCTCTGTTTTACGGAGAAATACTTAGTAATAAAAGAATATAGGTAGTTATAGGCCTATTGACAGATGGTTTGAAACCATTGTGGTCGGGGATCTTCAAAAATAATCTAAACTAATCTCTTGACCTAGAGTTAACTATAAGGATTAATATTGTTTTGCAGGAGAGAAAAGTAGGGATAGAAGGGAATGAAGGGGAATTTTAACCTGAGTTCTTCATTTATATCCGGTACAAGCCATTCTCTTGAAAAATATAAATTATTGGAGGTTTTTTTATGATAACTGCTAAAGCGCGAGCTGTAGACGGTCCAGACAAACCGTTTCGAGCTGCTGAAATTAAAAGACGAGACCTTGATTTGCATGATGTTCTGATTGAAATTAAATATGCAGGCATATGCCATTCTGACATCCATACTGCTCATGGCGAATGGGGTCCCGTGGACTATCCACTCGTGCCTGGACATGAAATTGCGGGAATTGTCACTGATATAGGAGCAGAGGTCACAAAGTACAAGGTCGGTGACCGGGTAGGGGTCGGATGTATGGTTGATTCCTGTGGAGAATGTGCGAACTGCCGTAAAGGAGAAGAACAATACTGTCTCAATGGAATGGTTCCCACGTACGCTGGTGTTGACAAATACGGCGAGCCTACTCAAGGCGGATATTCTACCCACATTGTCGTAACTGAGGACTTTGTAGTGAGAATTCCTGATAGCATTGAGCTTGATGCTGCAGCACCATTACTTTGCGCAGGTATTACAACATATTCGCCACTAAATCATTGGGGAATTGGTCCAGGTAAGAAAGTAGCGGTTGTTGGTATGGGCGGTCTTGGTCATATGGCTGTTAAAATTGCACATGCCATGGGTGCCGAGGTTACCGTTCTGTCACAATCATTGAAGAAAAAGGATGATGGCTTGGAATTCGGCGCTGACAACTACTATGCCACGAGCGATCCAGAGACGTTTAAGAAACTGGCCGGTTCGTTCGACCTAATTGTAAATACAGTTAGCGCTAAGATCGATATTAGTGCCTACCTTTCGTTGCTGGCGCTGGATGGTACACTGGTCAACGTCGGTGCACCAGCGGAGCCGTTGTCAGTTAACGTATTCTCACTTATCGGTCATCGTCGTTCATTTGCAGGTTCAATGATTGGAGGCATCCGTGAGACTCAGGAGATGTTAAATTTCTGTGCAGAACATAACATTGTTCCTAAAATTGAAGTCATTTCAGCCGACCAAATTGACGAAGCCTACAAACGCGTATTAGCTTCAGATGTGAAGTATCGATTCGTGATTGACATCAGCACAATGTGAGTTGTGTAAATGATAAATTCTAATGTTAATATCGAGGGATGTCCAAAAAGCCTAGCTTTTTGGACATCCTTTTATATAGTGGCTTCTAAGTGGTAAGTTCCAGGTGATATCAGCACAAAAGCTATTCAGCCAATTCCACAGTAATTATGCTTATCTATTATTTTTGAAAATCGATATTACTAACCCAACAGAAGCCGAGTATTTCGTCAATTTAAAGAATTTGAAAAATTCCCCTGAATTTTTTTTTTGAACATCTCTGCAGCAGCGGAAAAAACCTGATGCTTTTTCCAAACAATATTTAAGCCAGATTCAAGTCTTGGCTCTAGCGGTCTAAAACAAAGGTTACTATCACTAGACGTATTCACTATTTTATCAAGAGTTATTGCATAACCAATGCCCTCATCAACCATAATGGCTGCATTATAGGCAAGATTGTAGGTAGTCACGACGTTTAATTTATCAAAATCTTCACCAAACCAATCTGCAAATTCATTTTTGGAAAATGTCTGTTTCATAGCCTGTCGAGAACAGATCAGCGGAACATTTAATAAATCCAATGCTAGAATGGAATCTTTGAAAGCAAGAGGACTGTCTTTCCTCATAACAACGCCCCAAACATCTTTACCAGGGATATTGAGATAATTGTATTTTGATAAATCAGCTGGTTGAATTAAAATGCCAAAGTCAAGCAATCCCTTGTCAAGCCTTTCGGTCACATCGTCTTCGTTTCCGCTGTAGAGGTGATAGCGGATATTGGGATAACTTAACTGTAAATCTTTTACTACCCGTGCAATCTGTCGCATAGCATCTGTTTCCCCACCACCTATGAAGACATCACCACTTATTGTTTCTTCCATGGAACTAAACTCTGCCTCTAATTTATCGACCATATCAAGGATTTCTTCTGCTCTTTTTCGCAGAAGCATTCCTTCATCTGTAAGAATGATACTGTGACTACTCCGAATAAATAATTTTTTTCCTAACTCTTGTTCAAGGTCTTTCAATTGTCTTGACAAGGTTGGCTGTGTAACATGCAAAAATTCAGCAGCACCTGTCATGCTTCCTTCTCTTGCAACAGTAAGAAAATAGCGCAAAACTCTTAGTTCCAAAAAACACCCTCCTTTATGAAGTTTTAGTATATATGTTTTTGAAATGCTCATCAAGCATATCATGATATGAGATATAAGCATTGGCTATATCAAAGGGCCGTAGCTAGAATAAATAGTAATAACAACAGTAGAAAGGATGGTGTTTAGTATTTCTACTATTAAAAATAAAGTTATTGTAATTATGGGTGCATCAAGTGGAATTTGAGTTCCGTCGGTCGCGGTAAGTGAAATCATCATCCGTCCGACACAACAAGTGGAAAAATAAAATCAAGAGCAATCTAGGAGGAAATAAATATGACTAACAATAAGAAAGTTTGGTTTATCACAGGTGCTGGACGTGGAATGGGTGTTGAGTTTGTAAAAGCAGCTCTTACAGCAGGTTATCAGGTCGTCGCGACTGGTCGTAATACTGATAAGGTAGCTAAAGTTCTCGGCGATGATGAAAATCTGTTAATTGTGAAGTTGGATGTTACGGACCCAACAGATGCTGAGGCTGCAGTCAAATCGGCTTTAGACCGATTTGGACGTATTGATGTGTTGGTCAACAACGCAGGCAACTTCTATGGCGGATTCTTCGAGGAGCTGACCCCACAGCAGATTGAACGACAAATTAATACCAATCTCTATGGTCCAATGAACGTCACCCGCGCCGTGTTGCCTTTGATGCGAAAGAATCGTTCCGGACACATTATTTCAATCTCTTCTCTTGCGGGATTAGCTGGATTTGAATACAATGCCGCTTACTGTGCTTCGAAATTCGGTCTTGAAGGTTTTATGGAGTCGTTACATCAGGATGTAGCTCCATACGGAATAAAAACCACCATTGTAGAACCAGGCTTTTTCCGTACCGAACTTTTAGAGCCAGAATCAACATTCCTTGCTGAGCCATCAATCGATGACTACGCCGAGCGTAATGCACAATACCAGGCTTTCTGGAAAGAAAAAAATGGAAATCAGGAAGGCGATCCAGTCAAGCTTGCAAAGGCTTTAATCACCATCGTAAATCAGGAGAAACCACCATTACGCTGGATCGCTGGTGCAGATGCTATCGCTGGTGCAGAGCAGAAAGTTGCAGAGCTTCGTAGTCAGATCAATGCCTATCGGGACCTTTCTATATCCCTTTCTTACGAGGATGCATAAGCTTTCAGACGAAAGTCAACCGGGTTCGTTGGGAAGTATCTTTAAGAATCAAAAATATAGTGCAAGCTTACATTGCGGTAAGTGAAATCATTATTCGTCTAACGAAACAAGTTAACTAATGGATGAGCTATTAATGAATGATTAAAAATTGCCTCATAGCTTGTTTGAGGCAATTTTCTTTTCTTATGGCAGTTTCGTGATAATCCCCAATCATTGAAATTCTTCTTCCAGGAATTATCTGTTTAAATCAGGAGGTAATCTCGCTCGATGTAAAGATCATTTGAAGGATGATGTCATTCATTACCGTATGGTGAAATTATTTATGCTTGCGAATGTAACGAGGTTGAAAGTAATTTCCTACCATCTTAAGACAACGATGTTCAACTTGAATTAGTAGTCAGATAGAGTCCCAGTCACAATGAATTTACGAAACAATAAAACGAAACTTGGAGGAAGTAAACGGTATGAAAAAACGATTAAGTCAATCATTTGCATTGCTTCTAACCCTCATCCTTACTGCTTGCAACGAAAATGATACTGAAATAAAGGTCATTTCTCAAGAAGAAGAAAATTCCTCTGTGGCTAAGTCTGGGGAATACGCAGAGATTGGCTCTGGGGCTAATCTTGTTAAATTCCCTAAAGACCTTGAAAAGGGGATAGTGTTTGCCACTTACGATCGAGGAGATATTCATGAAGATATCTACGTAAATAGTAAGGAAGCGATTGAAGCAGTGCAGAACGGAAAGGAGCTTCCCCGCGGCACCGTTATTACTCTTGTAGGATATAAGGATGGAGAGATTGAACACTATTTAGTGATGGAAAAGCGTACCGGCTGGGGTTCCCAATATTCGCCAGAAGAACGAAATGGGGAATGGGAATACCAGCATTTTACCCCAGACAGAGAAGTGGCTGAAGATAATATTGGACGTTGCTTTTCCTGCCACGCAAATCAGGAAAGGGATCAATATATAAATTCGTTAGATCAAATGAAAGAGTTTGATTTAGGAAAAGTTACAAGTTCGAAGAACAGCAGCTCAGAATCCCTAATCGCAGAAATCCCTACAGATCACTGGAAGGTAACTGCTCATATGAAGAATTCTAAGGATGTAAATAAAGAAGAAAGTAAATTAATAGATGATGAGGAAAAAGCGAAAAAAATTCAGGATGTTCTATTGAAGATGTATTTAAAGCAATATGAAAGCTAATGGTTGTGTTGCCATTAAGAGGTATTTGCATGCCTGCAATGAAAACACAATTTAGTGATGAATAGGCAATAGAAAGAGGTGAATTCTTTGAATCGCAAGATGTTATTCAAGCTAGTAAATGACGTTGTTATGACAGTTCTCATGTTGATAGCAATGGCTTACTATATTACTGGAAATACAATTCATGAATTCGTTGGTGTTGTGGTACTTATATTATTTATCGTCCATAATTTTTTTAATGGACGTTGGTATAAGCTGATTTTAAAGGGAACGCATAATTTAAGGCGCATTTTACAAATAGCAATCAATCTACTTTTTCTTGTAACTATGGCGATGATGATGATTAGTGCTGTGCTAATTTCAAGTGATTTATTTCCCTATATTCCTATAAAAAACGACATGACTCTACGGCAATTACATGTTCAGACTGCCTATTGGGGATTTATCATGATGGCAGTTCATGTAGGATTTTCTTGGTTTATGATTATCAATTCAGTGCGGAGGATGACGGGAATTACCGGCACTAGCCGTATTCGCACCATTGGGTTGCGTATTTTGGCGGTGTTAATTGTTGCCTATGGGGTGCATGCTTCCTTCGAGAGAGAAATGGGTTCTAAGCTAATGATTTATAATCCATTTGGTAGTTGGTCGAATGATAATTCTATTATCAATTTTTTAATTGACTACTTATCTATTATGGGAATCTATGTTTGTGGGACACATTATGCTTTGAAATTTATTCAAAAGCAGGAAACACAGAACAGACAATCTAAAATAGCCTTAAAGTGAAGGATATCAAATGAATCTATGGACCGGTTTTTCAGGCATAGGTTCAATAAGAGCATATATAATCACTTCTAGATTTTTGGTTATTCTTCATGTTATTTTCAAACCATTTGTACGGATAAATGAGGAGGAGAAATGGTGGGAAAAGGGTTTAAATTCAAACTTTTGTCTATATTGGGGATTTCAACGTTTCTTACAGCTTGCGGAAGTAGTAATAATGGGAGTGAAAACAATGATGATATTACTACAAATAAAAATTCAAGTGGTGAACAAATAGTTAAAATCGATGTGCAGGACAAACAGAATAATAAGGATTCAACAATTGATAATGGAGGTTTAGTTATTATGGAAGATGTTAAAGTCAAATTGACATTTAACAATGAGGAAGTAATGGTGAATATGTATGATAATTCAGCAAGTAGAGATTTTTTAGCTCAATTGCCGTTAACGATAACATTAGAAGATTATGTAGGTAAAGAGAAAATTAGTGTGTTACAAAAAAGATTGTTGGCAGATAATGTGCAATCCGGAAACCAACCAAAAAAAGGAGACTTTGCTTATTATTCTCCTTGGGGAAATTTGGCTATTTTTTATAAAGGTTTTGGGGATGCCACAAATGATCTTATTATACTAGGTAAGATTGAATCTGGAAAAGAAAACTTTGAAAAAATTGATGGTGATTTCACAGTTCATATTGAAAAGGTCGATTAAAGGAAGAGAGTTGGAGGAATTTTCTTGCAAAAACAAAATAATTTACTCATATTTATATTAACCATCGGAGTCTTCGGCATCTTAAATACAGAAATGGGGGTTATTGGGATATTGCCTTCCATTGCTGATCACTTTCATGTCAGTGTATCAAAAGCAGGATGGCTGGTGAGTTTTTTTGCCCTTGTTGTTGCAGTATCTGGTCCAACGATGCCTTTATTGTTTTCAGGGATAAATCGGAAGAAGGTCATGTTACTTGTACTAGGTGTTTTCGTTTTGGGAAACATTGTATCCATATATACATCTAACTTTACCATTCTATTAATGGCTCGGATAATTCCAGCCTTTTTTCATCCCATTTATTGTTCGTTGGCATTTACAGTAGCGGCTGCCTCAGTAAGTAAAGAAGAAGCTCCAAAAGCTGTTTCCAAAATATTTATAGGAGTATCTGCCGGTATGGTAGTCGGTGTACCAATCGCAAGTTTTATTGCTAGTGCAACTTCTTTACAAATGGCGATGGTATTCTTTGCTATTGTAAATATGTTGGCATCCGTTGCTACCTTACTATTTGTACCCTCTATGCCTGTTAAGGAAAGACTTGCTTACGGAGCACAATTATCGGTATTAAAAAAATCTATTACTTGGCTTTCGATTGTGTCTGTCATTTTATTAAACTCAGCCGTATTTGGAGTTTATAGTTATCTTGCAGATTATCTGAAAACTGTTACGAATATGTCTTCCAATACCATTAGTCTAATATTATTCGTATACGGCGGAGCCAATATTATTGGAAGCATTGTCGCAGGGAAGTTACTTACTAAAAATGCGATCAAATCTGTAGTGACATTTCCTTTTGCATTGGGAGTTGTTTACATCCTATTATTCTTTTTTGGACAATTTACCGTATCAATGGCTATCATTACTTTAATTTGGGGAATTTTAGCTGGTATTGGAGGTAATATCAATCAATATTGGATTATGTCTTCCGCTCCCGAAGCACCTGACTTCGCTAATGGTTTATTTTTAACAGCTTGTAACTTAGGAACGACATTTGGTGCAGCTGCAGGTGGGTTATTTATATCAGAAATGGGTACACAATACGTTGTATTGGTGGGAATCCTATCATTAATACTAAGTTTGGTCACTATTTTTTTAAGATACTATCTGTTTACGATAAAACCGGCAGAACGCCCCTTATTTTAATGAGGGGATGAATGCAGGGGTTTTTCTTTTTTTAGGGAGCTTTTATTTGTCTTAAGAGTAGTGAAACCTTATACTGAAGATAAGAATGAATGTTCGGTGGTGAAGATATATGGCGAAAGAAAAGAAAGCCAGATACATAGTGGAATTAGATGTGTTAATAGAGCCTTTTCAGTTTCATATCTTAGAAAAGAGATTTGAAATTGCTCGCCATATTTCGAACGCCTGTAAACGAGTGATGATGGATAATCTCGCTCGTATGAAAAAGGATTCTGACTATCAATATGGGTTGAAACAGCCAAAGTCAGAAGAACGTTCTTCTCACTTAGTGTCAATTTGAGAAAAATATGATCTATCTCAAACTGGTGCGGAACGAATTGTCAACGAGATGGGGAAACATTTTAAACAAAAGAAACCAAAAAATCCGAAGCATAAACAAAAAGTTCATCTGGACTCCCACGTGGTGCAAAAAATCGCCTTGAACGTATGGAAATCTGTTTCGGATGTACTTTTTGGTAAAGGAAAAACGGTTCATTATAAAAAGTATGGTCAGTTTGATACGGTGGAAGGTAAAAATAATAAAGCAGGGCTGACTTACGACAACGGAATTCTTTATTGGAACGGACTTCAGATGAGAATTCATATACCTAGTAAAGATGAATATCTGCAAAAAGCTCTTCATGATGAAATTGCCTACTGCCGGTTGGTCCGCAGGACCATCCGAGGTAAAGTGAAATACTATTTGCAATTAGTTTTAAAAGGAATCCCACCCCAAAAACGAGAACAGGTGGATGGAGAAGTTGGCTTAGATATAGGCATTTCAACCATTGCGGTGATTTCAGATAAGGAAGTCATCATAGAAGAATTTTGCGAAGGACTCGATATGTTGGAAAAGAAAAAACGACTCATTCTTCGTAAAATGGACCGGTCTAGGCGAGCGACCAATCCCAATAAATATAATCCTAATGGAACCATCAAAAAGGAAAATCGAGACATGGTCCGATCAAAACGATATTGGGACTTGTTGCTAGAGCTAAAGGAAATTGGTCGGAAGATAGCGGCTATTCGGAAAATCATGCATAACCGAATGGCGAATCACGTGTTAAAGATGGGGAACACTATCTTTTGCGAAAAAATGAACTACAAAGGTCTTCAAAAAGCTAGATATGGGAAACGAATTGGATATAAAGCGCCAAGTTTGTTCTTGAAAATTTTAAATACCAAACTAACGTATCAAGACAAAGAAATTGAATTTGTGAATACGTGGACCGTTAAAGCAAGCCAATATTGTCATGTTTTGAACTCCTATTCCAAAAAGAATTTGTCTCAAAGGTTCCACCTCTTACCAGATGGTACGAAAATTCAACGGGATTGTTACTCAGCATGGCTAATTAAGAATGTAAATAAAGGCAAAAACAAAGTGAGTCGAAAAAAATGCATGGAACAATTTGATTCTTTCTTAGTAATTTATAAAAAGACCGAAGCGACGCTCCGGTCTTCGAATAGAAAAATTATTTCTAGTATCGGCTTTTAATCTATCAAAATAATTATTGATAAAATCCTTTGCCGTGTTGAATCCCACGGAAGAACAGAGACAAGTTGTCGTGAGATACCTTTCTTTCTGTTTGGCATGGAGGTCAATGCCAGATGCGAATACTAAACTGCGATTGGGAACCTTCAGGTTCCTAACATCGAAAGGACTGTCTTTCTTTTTTGTGTCAGAGTGGTTTGTTCGCGAATGTTGCACAGAAAACCATAGAGTCTGAAAAGCGGGAGCTTATCTCCTGCCTAGCAGGGAAAGGGAAAAGTATGTGCATCCTAATGAAAATAGGTCTAATTTTTAGAACCTCCCTATACCAATAGGGAGAGGATTCAGTCCTGCACAACAACTTTCAAGGTAAGAAAATTATCAAAAAAGACTATGTATGCTCTGGGTTTTTTATTAGATCTAAAAGGTTTAGAAATAAACACCTTAAAATACTCAACAATTTTAATTAATTTGTTGAATAAACAACGAATTGCGTTTTTTTAACCATTGAATGCATCTTGGTTCTATTTATAATTATAAACAGATGTTGATTAATCTTGTTAAGAGGGAACTTCGTATTTTGGGATAAAACATACTAACTAATTAATCTTGTGAACTTGACAGAATTTGCTCGAGAATCCCAACCGACAAGATTGTAAAAATTCAATAATATTTGTATTTCAGGAGGGTTTTATATGATTAACGCTAAAGCACGTGCTGTATTCAATCCAGAAGGTTCGTTCAAACCTGCCACGATCGAGCGCAGGGATTTACAGCCGAATGATGTCCTCATTGAGATTAAGTACGCAGGTATTTGCCACTCTGACATTCATGCAACTCGCGGCGAGTGGGGTCCGGTAAACTATCCTTTCGTTCCAGGCCACGAGATCGCCGGGATTGTCACTCAGGTAGGTTCGGAAGTCTCGAAGTTTACGGTTGGTGACCGAGTCGGGGTAGGCTGTATGGTTGACTCCTGTGGAGAATGCGTTCACTGCCATGAGGGAGAGGAGCAGTATTGCCTTAATGGAATGACGGGCACCTATGGATCTATCGACAAGAATGGGCAATACACACAGGGCGGTTATTCCTCTCACATCGTCGTTACGGAAGGTTTTGTCGTTCGAATCCCAGACAGCATTGAGCTTGACGTCGCCGCTCCACTCTTGTGTGCCGGCATCACAACGTACTCGCCACTGCGCCATTGGGGGGCTGCAGCTGGCAAAAAGGTAGCGATTGTTGGACTTGGCGGGCTTGGACACATGGCGGTGAAGCTTGCTCATGCCATGGGGGCAGAGGTTACCGTTTTATCACAAACATTGAAGAAGAAAGAAGACGGTTTGCAGCTTGGTGCGGACCATTATTATGCTACGAGCGATCCAGAGACGTTTAAGAAACTGGCTGGTTCATTTGACCTCATCGTAAATACAGTAAGCGCTAAGATCGATATTAGTGCCTACCTTTCTTTGCTGGCGCTGGATGGTACACTTGTCAACGTCGGTGCACCAGCGGAGCCGTTACCAGTTAATGTATTCTCACTTATCGGTCATCGTCGGTCGTTTGCTGGATCGGCAATCGGTGGAATTTGCGAAACACAGGAAATGCTCGACTTTTGTGCAGAACACCACATTACTCCGGAGATCGAGGTTATTTCCGCCAAACAGATTGATGTAGCCTGGGAGCGCGTCCTAGCTTCAGATGTCCGGTATCGATTTGTGATCGACATCAGCACGATGGATAATGAATAACAAGTATTCCTAGCAACATATTAGAGGGCACTCCAACACCGGTGTGCCTCTTTTAGTATTTAAATAGCCAAAAATGGAGGATAAAAAATGTCAAAGGATTTAAAAGTTGCACTTGTCACCGGCGGGAATCGAGGAATTGGTTACGAGTTGGTCAAACAGTTGTCTTTGAAAGGTTTTAAGGTCATTTCGGCATGTCGGGATCCGGAAATGGGTCATAAAGCAGTGCAAAAACTTAAGGAATTAAATTTTGATGTTTCGTTTGTGGCGATGGATGTAAACGATCAAGAAAGCATCCGTCAAGCTGCTGTTACAGTAAATGAGCTGTATGGAAGATTAGACGTATTGATTAATAATGCCGGTGTTTATTTGGATGAGAATAAAAAGTTAATGGCTATGGACCCTTCTATATTGGAGAGAACGATGGAAACAAATTTCTTCGGTGCTTACTATTGTCTCAGTTTGTTTATTCCCCTTATGGAAAAACATGGATATGGGAGGATTATTAATATTTCCTCAGAATATGGGGCGATGAGCGAAATGTCTTATCAAGGTGCAGGCGCTTATAAGTTGTCTAAACTTGCCCTAAATGGTTTGACACGATTGGCAGCGGCAGAAACCAAAGGTGATATTAAAATAAACGCGGTTGATCCGGGATGGGTGAGCTCTGATATGGGTGGACCATCTGCTCCAAGAACCCCCAAACAAGCAGCTGAGTCAATCCTTTGGTTAGCGACTGTCGGATCCGAAGGACCTAATGGGGGATTCTTCCTAGATGGAAAACGAATCGATTGGTAACAAATCAAGTATCTCCATGTGTAAAATGAGGCTAGGTATACCAATTACCCAGCCTTTTTAATTTCATTAATTTATATGTTAACTTCCTTCTGCCATTAACTATAAGAGCCTCTCTAACAAATCTCCCAATTGTTCTGCCATCACTCGAGGTGGATAAGGCATTCCATCTTTTAACCATGATTCCAATACCCCTAGGTAAGCATTTGCTGCAAATTTAACAATAATATCTTCATTTAAACCTTTATTTTTTCCTTTTGTTATATCCAACTCATCCTTGAACCCTTCAATAACCAACTCTAGGAACTTACTTCGAAAAGAAGGAGCCCCTTTACTGGCCAGCATGGTGGAAAAGAATAAATAATTATTCTCAAAGTATTCGAAAAAGATCCTGGTTGCATCGATCCATTCCTCTTGACATGCCCATTCACTTGTTTCTCCGAGCTCGTTTATATGTTCTTCTATCAGCTTATCTAGCAGATCGTATTTATCCAAGTAATGAAGATAGACAGTACTTCGATTTACATTTGCCCTGTCAGAAATATCCTGAATGGTAATGTCATCGAAATTTTTTTCACTCATAAGTTCAAGAAATGCTTTTTTTATCACCTTTTGAGTTTTGACTACTCTTCTATCTACTTTTGGCATTGTTTCATCACCAACTTTTCCTGAAAATTTTTATCCGTTTGGATTGCTTTAATGGAAAAACAAAGAATTGCGTAAAATTGGCTAACTAACGTAGGTAAGTATGGACTAACAAAAAGAAAAATTAAAGCTTTTAAAAAAAGCCTAAAAAATAATCAACAATTTTTATTGATTTGTTGAGTAAACAACGAATTGAGTGAATTTAACGATTGAAAGCATCGTTTTTCTATTTATAATTATAAACAGATGTCGAAAATACATCAATCGTTGATTTTATTTACATGAAAGGATGTTGATTAATATGTCAAACTATATTTTTGAGTTAAGCGATAAGGTAACAAGGAAATCACTTTCTTACCATAACAGGTTTGGAATCAATATTGCTGCAGATCTTTACTTGCCAAAGGATTTTGATGAGTCAAAGAAACACGCAGCCGTTATAATCGGTGCGCCATATGGTGGTGTGAAAGAGCAGGGTCCTGGTATCTATGCTCAAAACATGGCAGAGCGTGGTTTTGTCGTTCTTGCATTTGACCCATCTTACAACGGATACAGTGGCGGAGAGCCGCGGCATATTTCATCGCCTGATCTCTTCGTAGAAGATTTCAGTGCAGCCGTTGATTATTTAGGTACACGTCCATTTGTAGATAGAAATCAAATTGGAGCAATCGGTATATGTGGCAGTGGTGGCTTTGCAATTAGTGCAGCACAGGTTGATAGGCGCATAAAGGCCATTGCCACGGTCAGCATGTATGATATATCCCGTGTGTCAGCCAACGGCTGGATGGATTCGTTAACCGAAGAAGACCGCAACAGTATGCTCGATGCAATTGCTGCGCAACGTTACGCGGATTTTGAGGGCGGCCAGCCAGCGCTCGCCCAGCGAGGAGCACCTATTGGATTTGATGAAAATACAGACCCTATCGGTCGTGAGTTTGGAGAGTTTTATTCTACGCCTCGTGGGTACCACCCAAACTCTATTACTCAATTTTCCGTGACTAGCAGCATGTCATGGATGAACTTTCCTCTGCTTACGCACATTAAATCGATTTCGCCGCGGCCAATTTTGTTCATCATGGGCGAGCAGGCTCACTCCCGATACTTTAGTGAAGATGCTTACGAATTGGCGGCAGAACCAAAAGAATTGTACATCGTTCCGAATGCAGGACACGTTGATTTGTATGACAAGACGGACTTGATTCCATTCGACAAGTTGGAAGTATTCTTTACCGAGAATATGAAGTAATAATCACTTTAAAGAAACGTTCCACATTCTATGCAAGGCTTTTCTGGTAACGATCGATGAGTGTTACTAATTTAAAAAAATAACTGCCCTTAAATTGGGGGCAGTTTTATTAAAAAATTCAAAATCAATCATTACTACCAAAGTAAGGAGGTATCTGAATGAATGTTAAGACCACTAACCGTACAGTTCTATCTGCCTTGATGCTTTCCGCTTTTTCTGCATTGGGACCCTTTACGGTCGATATGTATCTTTCATCGCTGCCGCAAATGATGAATGATTTTAATACAACGGCATCTTCCATTCAAGCGAGCCTAACGGCCAGTTTGTTAGGGTTAGGTGTGGGGCAGCTCGTTGCAGGTCCTTTAAGCGATGCTCATGGCAGGCGTAAGCCTTTGCTGATTTCGATGCTGCTTTATTTTCTCATTTCTGTAGTATGTGCGTTTTCACCGAGCGTCGGTATATTTATTATTTTGCGCTTTATTCAGGGATTTGTCGCTGCCGCAGGGCTTGTTATCTCTCGTGCGATAGTTCGTGATCGCTACAGTGGAGTAGAAATGGTTAAATTCATGGCACTATTGACTATGATTAGTAATGTCGCTCCATTGATTTCCCCTACTGCTGGAAGCGTGGTGACTACGTTCACTTCATGGATCAGTGTGTTTATTTTTCTAGGTTTTTTAGGGCTTTCTTTAACAGGCATAACCATATGGGGAATAAAAGAAAGCTTGCCTGCCCGGCAGCGTGTTCCCAGCAATTTCAGTAGAGTATTAAAAAACTACGGTTCCTTGCTTCGAGATCGGAGCTTTATGGGGTATGCGCTTGTCAATGGCATATTGTTCTCTGGTGTGTTTGCCTATGTTGCCGGTACTCCTTTTATTTATCAAAATATGTATGGTATATCGCCACAATTGTTTTCGGTTCTTTTTGCCTTAAATGGGCTTGGGATTATTCTTGGATCACAGCTTGTTAAACGACTGGCCGAGCGGATGGACGAACACCGTATTTTTCAGATGGGACTGCTGTTAGCTTTCATCACTACCGCTGCCATCTTAATGGTAGTGCTAGTTCACGGACCTTTCGTTGCTTTGTTCATTGCCATCTTCTTATTCGCAGCAGCTATTGGAATAATCGGACCGGTTTCATTTACACTGGCTATGGAATCACAGGGGCAAATTGCCGGGAGTGCGGCCGCCGTATTAGGCACTCTTCAATTTGCATTAGGGGCTGTCACTTCACCTTTAGTAGGTATGGCAGGAGAAAATTCTGCTGTTCCATTCGGAATCACCATTTTTATGACAAGTATACTTGCTGTTATTTCCTACGTAATCTTGGTGAGAAAGTCATCAACAGCTTCACAATACATTTAAAGAAAGTTGAAGATACAATTAATTCCCATTTCTCAATGCCTATTCATGAAGTCAAATAGACAGTAATAATAAAATAACCTGAGTCCAGTAGAGTTAGAGACTCAGGTTATTTCATTTCTTTAAAAAACTTGTTCCATTATTCTAGGTTTCTATCTAACAATGCCCCCGTTTGTTCTGCCATAACACGTGCTGGCAATGGCATTCCATTCTTGAACCACCATTCCACTGCCCCAACAACTGCGGAACCAAAAAATTGAAGAATAACATCTTCACTTAATCCTTGGTTTTTCCCTTCGGTTGTTTCCACTTCCGCTTTAAACTCTTCGATCACTAATTCAAGAAAACGACTGCGGAAATAGGGTGCACCTTTACTCGCTAACATCGTTGAAAAAAATAAATAATTACGCTCAAAGTATTCGTACCAGACATAATTTCCTTCTTGAAAAGTCATCTCAGATGCAGATTGGCATAGTTCTCGGAGATTGTCCATATGTTCTTCAATCATCTTATCCAGGAGGTCATATTTATCTGTGTAATGAAGATAGATGGTTCCACGATTAACATCTGCCCTATCGGCAATATCCTGAATGGTAATGTCATCAAAACTTTTTTCAGACATCAGTTCAATGACAGCATTTTTTATAGCTACTTGGCTTTTTACTATTCTTCTATCTACTTTAGACAATTTAATTCACCAATCTTTCTAAAGATAATCAACAATTTTAATTGATTTGTTGAGTAATCAACGAATTGCGTTAATTTAACCATTGAACGCACTCTGAATCTTTTTATAATTATAAACAGATGTTGATTAATCAATCAATATTAATTTTTAAAGCATCATGTTTAGCTAACTATTGAAATAATAAAAGTAAATTTTCTTCAAACAGGAGGCTTATTTATGGACCGTGTTGAAAAGAGCAAGGAAAAATACAAACAGCTATTTGGGAATGGAGTATCAGCCGCATACGCTACTGATCCTGATTTTCAGGACATTCTTAGCCGCTTCATTTTTGGAGAAGTTTTTTATCAAGGTAATCTCGATGACAAGCAACGTGAGTTGATAACTCTGGTAGTGCTTGCAACCAACCAAACGTTACCTCAACTGAAGGGCCATGTCGGTGCGGCATTGAACGTTGGGCTGACACCTGTAGATATCAAAGAGGCCGTTTATCAGTGTGCACCGTACATTGGATTTCCCAAAACACTAAACGCTATCAATGAAGTCAATGAGGTTTTCAAAGCAAAGAATATCGCTTTACCAATTGAAAGCCAACAGCAGGTTGATGAAGAGACTCGTTTTGATAAGGGACTTTCAGTCCAAGTAGAGATTTTTGGGGAAGTTATTGCAAAAATGCGTGAGGCTGCCCCATCAAATCTAAAGCATATACAGGATTATCTTTCCGCTTTTTGCTTTGGAGACTTCTACACCCGTGGCGGACTTGATTTGAAAACACGTGAATTGCTGACACTCTGCATCGTAAGCAGTTTAGGAGGTGCAGAAGCCCAAGTGAAGGCACATGTGCAGGGAAACCTAAATGTAGGTAATGACAAGGAAACAATAATTACCGCCATCACTCACTGCCTCCCATATATGGGCTTTCCGAGAACACTGAACGCCTTAAATTGTATAAATGAAATTATTCCCGAAAAGGAATGAAAATTCAAAGAGAGGATAATAGTGGATGCCTGGGGGGACGGAAAAAATATGAAAAACACCTGGAAAATTTACATGCTGGCCTTAATTACCTTCATGGTAAGTACATCTGAGTACGTCATTGCAGGTATTTTGGATAAAGTGGCTGCCTCGAATCATGTTTCCGTAGCGGTGGCAGGACAACTAATCACCGTATTTGCTCTTGCTAATGCAATTGGTTCTCCTCTTGTCGTCATGGCGACGACAAAAATGAATCAGCGAAAGTTATTAATACTCTCTCTTATTTTAATGGTGCTCGGCAGCGTAATGACATTTACCATTACAGGCTTCGGTTTTCTAATTGTCTCACGCATTATACTTGCTCTAGGAAGTGGAGTTTTTGCCATTGCTGCCAAAACTGCCGCAGCCAAGCTAGCTCCCCCAGAAAAACAAGCAGGTGCTATTGGCACAGTTATCCTTGGGTTTAGTGCTGCCATTATCATCGGTGTACCAATTGGTCGTCTGATAGCAACAGCATACGATTGGAAGCTAATCTTTGTGGGTATCGGTGTTCTTAGTTTACTTGCAATTTTCGTTATCATGCGAACGATTCCTGCCACAAATAACGGGGCTCCCGTTCCTCTAGGCAAGCAACTCTCTTATTTAAAGAACCCGAAAATATTAATGGGCCTTGGTGCAACGTTCTTTTGGCAGTTAGGATATGGGGTAATGTATTCCTATATTGCTCCCTTCCTGTTAACCGTTACATTCATGAGCGGACGAGAAGTGAGCAGTGCTTTGTTTGCCTTCGGTTTCGCTACCTTAATAGGTTCTAAGTTTGGTGGCTTCATGACGGATTGGATTGGTAACCCCAGAACTCTTGTCGGCGGTTTGGTTGTCCACGTTATAGCTTTAGTGTTGCTATCTACTATTGCAAGGTCACCCTTTGTCGCCATTCCATTGCTCATGCTATGGTCCTTCTCGGCATGGTCGTCTGGCCCAGGTATGCAGTATAATCTGGTTTGGCTTGCTCCTGATGCTTCGGGAATCATGCTTAGCCTGTATGGCTCTTTCATACAGTTAGGCATAGCAGCAGCCGCTGGAATCGGGGGTATTGCAGTAAAAAGCACATCAGTGTTGGAAGTCAGCTGGATCGGAGCTTTATCAGTCGCCATTGCCGCAATTATCGCAGCGGTCTCGTTTAGTCTTAATAGGAAACCCACTAAGTACGAGAAAGCTATTTAATGGAGGGTTGTAATGTGAGTAGTATAAAAGTGAGATATAACAACGGGGAAGTAATTGTGAAAATGGATCATAATCCAACAACCAAGGATTTTCTATCATTACTTCCATTAACTTTAACATTCGAAGATTATGCAGGCACCGAAAAAATTAGTAATCTACCGAAAAGATTATCAAAAGAAGAAGCACCATCAGGCTGTAAGCCTTCAGTTGGAGATTTCACTTATTATTCCCCATGGGGCAATTTGGCTATATTTTATCGGGATTTTGGTTTTGCAAGTGGATTGATTAAATTAGGGAAGATTGAATCTGGTATTGAAAAGCTTGCATGTATGAAAGGTAATTTTACAGTTACAATTGAAAATATCGATTAAAAACACTTAGCAAAAATTCCAGTAAAAATAATCAACAATTTAGAATGAATTGTTTAATAATCAACAAATCGCGTTATATTAACGATTGAAAGAATTCCGTTTCCTTTTATAATTATAAACAGATGTTGATTAATCAAATAACGTTTATTTTATACTTTTGCAAATTAAAAAAGGGCGTTATTTAGAATGTCTAATCCAGTAGGTTAAAATAATAGATTTATCTTTTCCAGTTTTGCAACTTAGAGGCACATTTAAAGATTAAAGGGGTAAACCAAATGGAACGACCATATATAATCTGTCACATGCTAACCTCATTGGATGGGAAAATCATTGGAGATTATTTGAAAGAAAAACGAGCAGCTTATTTTAGAGATTTATACGAAGAAATCCATAATCGTTACGGATGTAAAGCATGGATGTGTGGCAGGGTTACCTTGGAAGAACACTTTACTTTCGGACATCAATTAGATTTAACACAAGATAACATTCCCACGATAACTAGAACTGATTACGTTGCAAATAAAGATGCAAAAAGTTTTGCCATTGCAGTAGACCCTTCTGGGAAACTAGGATGGACAAAAAACTACATTACAGATGACTACGGATTAGGTGACCACATTATCGAAGTCCTTACAGAACAAGTATCTGATGCCTATTTAGCTCATCTGCAAAAACTTGGTATATCTTATATTTTTGGGGGAAAAGAACAATTGAATTTTACTGTCGTAGTAGAAAAGCTAAAAAATCTATTTTCAATCGATGAATTAGTGCTAGAAGGTGGAGGAGTTTTAAATGGCTCCTTTTTGAATGAAGGATTAATTGATGAATTGAGTCTGATTTTAGTTCCAATTGCAGATGGTGCATCTAATTCAGTGACGCTATTTGAGACGAGCTCTTTTCTAACAAATCAGCATCCAGTAAATTTCTTCTTGAAAGAAGTCGAAAAACTGGATGATGGCGGGTTATGGTTGAAGTATGTAACAAAACGTGATTAACCGCCGTTTAACAAAAGATTGATTAAATATTGGAGGTCCATTATGGAATATCGCACAGTAGGAAAAACAGGAATTCAGGTTTCAAATTTATGTTTTGGTGCCATGTCTTTTGGCGGAGACGCTGATGAAGAAACATCTAAAGCCATGTATCAACGTTGTCGGGAAGCTGGTATCAACTTCTTCGATACTGCCGATGTTTATGGGCGTTCTGAGGAAATTTTAGGTGAATGCATCGCACATGAACGTGAATCCATCGTCCTAACAACAAAAGTGTTCTGGAACACGGGTGCTGATGTGAATGCTAGAGGCTTGTCCCGAAAACATATGATGCAAGGTATTGAAAATAGCCTGCGTCGCTTAAAGACGGATTATATTGATTTTTATTTCGTCCATGATTTTGATGAACAAACTCCAATGGAGGAAACGCTACGGACATTCGATGACTTACAGCGTCAAGGGAAGATTCTTTACCCAGCAGTAAGCAATTGGGCAGCATGGCAAATCACAAAAGCATTAGGAATTTCTGCAAAAGAGCAACTCGCTCGTTTTGAATTGATTCAACCTATGTATAACCTTGTTAAACGCCAAGCAGAGGTTGAAATCTTACCAATGGCTGCTTCAGAACAAGTTGGAGTCATTACTTATAGCCCACTTGGTGCTGGACTTCTTTCAGGGAAATATGGAATGAATAAACGTCCTGAGCAGGGCCGCCTTGTTCAGAATGCCCGCTATGGTGACCGTTACGGTGCTGCTGAAGATTTTGTTACGGCTGAACAGTTCACCAAATATGCACAAGAACATGATGTGAAACCTGCAACTTTAGCTGTTGCTTGGGTAATGGCTAATCCTGCTGTAACTGCTCCTATCATTGGTGCCCGTAATTTAGACCAATTAGAAGATTCAATAGCAGCGGCTGATTTTAATATGACAGAAGAAATGTACGCTGAAATTACCAATTTATCAAGGACACCTTCACCTGCAACGGATCGAACAGAGGTATTAACTGGTAAATGGAACTAAGGACGAAAAAGGTCTTTATTAAAATGGTTAAGAAGGATGTATTATGTGTACACTCTTCTTTTTTAACGATTTAAATGTTGATGTTCACTTATTTTGTGAAACGAATGAAAACCAAAAAGGAGCCGTCCTTTTGGCATCAAATGTAATATGTTGAAACATATAAAAGTTAATAGAATGTGAGAAACATCTAATGGAATATGAAAAACCGGGGGATATGACGAACAATTTGTTTCCGATTGGCACAAATTATTAATCGATAAGTTATAAATATTTAACCGATTGGGTCCATACCGCTTGTTATTGAAAATCGCGAAGGCACTGTCATGATGATAGTGTCTTCTTTATTTAATTTTAATTCATACTTTACTGATAGGAATTGTAGGTTTATAATAAAA
Organism: Bacillus sp. ISL-46; assembly: GCF_018613205.1. NCBI lineage: Bacteria > Bacillati > Bacillota > Bacilli > Caryophanales > Bacillaceae > Bacillus > Bacillus sp. ISL-46. The sequence continues at coordinate 5,317 of NZ_JAGGQR010000028.1, read as the reverse complement.
TTAATCTAATAAATGAAATTAAAAGTGGTTGTATTCAAGGGAAAGTTTTTGTAAAACTAAGGGAGTGTTTCTGTTGAGAAATAATGATGAAAAAAAGCGACAAAAACTTATCAATAAATTAATTTTTTTAAACGTCTATAACAAAGGCGATCAAAAGCTATATGAGTTGCCACTATCGAAATTAGAATATGAGTATAGAAGATTTAAATTACAAAACCATCCGCATGGTGAGTTTGGATCTATTCAATGGATATAAAATAAATATGGTTAGGTTACATTAGACTGTATGGTATTTCCACACCTGCGGTCTTTTTTTGGCAAGGAAATTAAAAAATTCAATGTTGGGGCAGAAAAGAATCTTTTAATCTTGGAATCAACGTTCTCTCTGTCCGCAAATTTATGAGGTCAAACAAACTTGATGGAAGGCAGAAAACGGGGGTCAGATACTTGTGACAAAAATTCATTTGATTGATACAAAAATTTATCAATCTAACTCCTTGTTTATCAAGGCTTTCCCTTAATCAATTTGACAGTTGATACATTTCGTTATCAGTTTGTATTGTATAAGAAAACTTCATTAATCTATAAATACCGTAGAGATAGCATAAAACCATTATATTTTTAGAGGAACTCTGTTGGCATAATAATAGCATTATTTAAATTATAAAAAATTCATCACTATTGTAAGAAGGTTGGAAAGAAAAATAATTTTGCAAGCGATTCTAAACCGTGCACAGAGATTTTAGTCTATATAAAGTATTATTTACTGTCTTCCGGACAACCGATGGCATGAACATACAATGTTCATGCTTTTTTTATTAACATAAATAGGCTGGAGACATAAAATAAACAAAAGATTGCGAACTTTTTTCTCCTGTTTTATTTTCAAAAGTTTACTAGTCATTTAAGGTTTATTCATTCTTGTAGCCTTTTTTACCGAATTAACCATGATAGGGGAATATTGGGGGTATTGTGATGAATATTAAGGAGAGCATTTTGGAAAAAGAAGGTCGGAAGTTTCCAGGAGCGACCTATTCAGAGGTAGTATTGGCACCTGCTTATGAGCACGCCAAGCAATCTTTACTAGAGCCGATGATAGCAATCCATAAAGCCCACCTGATTATGCTTGTGGAACAAGGGTTGTTGCAGGAGAGTGCGGGTTCCCAAATCCTTGCAGCTATTTGCGCACTTGATAAGGAGAGAATTCTCCAATCCACCTATGATGGACAGTATGAGGATCTCTTTTTCCTTGTAGAAAGTCAAATTATGAAAATTGCCGGCGAAATGGGTGGGAGTTTGCACCTTGCTCGGAGCCGGAACGATATGGGTGTTGCAATGTACAGGATGGTTCTTCGGGACAAGATTCTACTCGCCATCGAGGCGCTGCTTTCCTTTCAAGAAACACTTTTGAGGGTGATCGACACCTATAAGGAAACCATTGTCCTTGGGCATACCCATACGCAGCAAGCCCAGCCGATGACGTTCTCCCATTATCTTCTGGGTATGTACGATGTCGTTGACCGTGACTTAAAAAGATTGAAAGCAGCCTATGATACATGCAATGCTAGTCCTCTCGGCGCGGCGGCCCTCACTACGACCGGATTTCCGATTGACCGAAATACAGTCGCAGAGTTATTAGGATTTCCGAAAATCATCAAGAGTGCCTATGATGCGATTGGCGGTGCCGATTATTTAGGGGAAATTGCAACAGCGATACAATTAACCTTTATCAATCTCGGCCGGTTTTCACAAGACCTTCTCTTATGGTCCAGCCAAGAATTTTCAGCGATTCGTGTGGCAGACCCCTATGTTCAAACGAGTTCCATTATGCCGCAAAAAAGAAATCCTGTTTCACTAGAGCATATTCGTGCATTAAGCTCTAGCGGAATTGGGAATGCCCAAACCGTACTTCAAATGTTACATAACACACCATACGGAGATATAAACGATACCGAGGATGACCTTCAGCCGTATTTATGGAAGGGCCTGCACCTTATTGATCAAGTTTTTCGGTTAACAAACGTGGTGGTTGGAACACTTGAAGTAAATGAAGCACTGTTAAAAAGAAGGGCCCAAGAAAGTTTTGCGACAATAACGGAATTAGCCGACACCCTGTTTAGGGAAGCAAACATCCCGTTTCGAACCTCTCATTCCATTGCCAGCCAGGTGGTGAAAATTGCCTTGGCCAGAGGACTGAATGCTACTCATGTCACATCTGTACTCGTGGATGAAGCGGCAAGAGCAGTTGTCGGAATTCCGTTGAATTTACCGGAGGAGATCATTCGCACAGCAATGGACCCAGAACACTTTATTAAAACTCGGTCGCTGCCTGGCGGACCAGCACCGGAGGAAATGAAGCGGGCCATTGTGGAAAGAGAAGCTAGTCTACACCACCATATTTCTTTACTCCATACTGAGGTTAATCGAATTAAAGTTTGTATGGAGAGACTTGACCAACTGACAAGCCATTGGGGTACAACGGATGAAAACGATATCAATACTGGACATTGATGAAGGCGGTAGTTAATTCCAGAAGAAAATATGTGATGATCAGGACCCTACTGTTCTTAAATAGGGGAATGACTTAGTAAAATATAGTAAAAAATATTTAATTTATACTTGACTGGTAGGAATTGTCGGGTATAAGATGTTAGTAAATATTTGCGCAATAATTTATATGCCGACTGGTTAACTAGAGGCTCTCAATTCAAGGTGAGATTATCTTGAAATGAGGGCCTCTTATTTTTTCAATAAAAGAGAAAGGGAATAACGATCTATCATCGGGCCATGGGGAAAAAATAACCTTATTCAATGCTAAAAAATATAAAAATAGGAGGGAAATAAATTGTCAAATTCAGTTAATCAGCTAAAAAAGATACTCAAAAAAGTCCAACCCACCGATCAATTAAAATAGAATCTACTCTAAGATGGGTTTATTCTGAATTTGACCAGCTCTATAGTTTAGGAATGGTAAATGAAAAAAAGTATTTAAGTTAAACCGGGGCTAGACTTTAAGAAGGTATACTGTGCCGAAGCATTATTGGACTGTGTAATGGGGCAGACTGTTTCCAAAATCAAAAACTTAATCATAAAGAAACTTAATGAAATCCTTGTTAGATGAATGGTGCGATTTCATTTCGGGGCAATTAAATCTATTAAATCAAGTCCTAATATTATTTCAGAGCTATAAGAACATCGTTCCTACTATCTAAACTAAGTAAATAAAATTCTGAATATTATGTTATAATACTCATGAAATAAATAATTCTTCGTAGTTGTTTCAATAATTACATAATACATAATGAAAGTCTTTCCATCTTTAATTGAGGAAAAAACATGAAATATTAAATGGTGCCTGTCACTTGTCGAATGCTACAAATTTCGAGTGGTGACAGGTCTTTTTCAAGAGCACAGACTAAGGGGTTGAGTAAATATGAGTTTTAACCAAATACAATGCTTTTGAATTACCTAAAGAAACAGTTTTGAATGAATTTTATGAACGAATTATTACAATCCCTAGTGAAGCAAGAACAAATTTGAAAAATGAGCTCATTACCGTAATTGGCGAGGAACGAACAAGGGGCGTGTTTATTCGCTACGGCTGGCATTGTGGTGTGAGTGATGCGGAAAAAGCCATGTCGCTGCAATGGGACGATGAGATGGATTTGGTAAATGCAGGTCCTAAATTTCACATGTTGCATGGTTACTTAGATAAAGTGGAAATTTTGGAAATGAGCTTTGATGAGCAAAAGAAATGCAATATTATTGAAGTCCTTTGGATTAATACGTTTGAAGCGTCTCAATATTTAAAAGACAAAGGCCTTAGTGAAGAGCCTGTTTGTCACACCTTGTGTGGATATGCAAGCGCTTACCTGTCGAAAGTGTTGCAACAGCCGATCCTTGTTAAGGAAGTAGAATGTCGCGCGATGGGCTACGAGCAATGCAAATGTATTAGTATGCCAATTGAAAAATGGGGAGAAGAAATTACGAGTGACCTGAGTTACTATCAAGCGAATAGCATGATTAAGGAACTCGATGAAATTACAGCGAAATTAAAAATGGAGCCGACCATTTAAGTAAAGCGAGCGATATACACCGGCAATTAATTGAGGAACTACTGTCGTAGGTCCACAAGAACCGTCACAATGGCTTTCAATAGCCTAGGTCAATGCTTTATGTAATTCAAAGTGTTGGCCGTGGCGAGGAGCAATATTGTACGAAAGGTGTTGTTTCAATTTATAACTCTTTAGACTACGATGGTAATCCAACTTATGGTGGTTATAGCCAGAAAATTGTTGTAACTGAAGGGTTTTTTGTCAGGATTCCAGATGGGGGGGATTCTTTTGAGAAAAACCAAAATACTCTCTTGGACCGAAGACTGGGGAAAATCATACAGGCAAGAAGAGATAAAATTAAAAAAGGTATTTAAAGATGAACTAATTGATATTTTCCATATTGGAAGTACCTCTATACCAACAATAGGTTACGCAAAGCCGATAATTGATATTTTGATTGTTGTTAAGGATATTGAAAAAGTAGATTTATTCAATGATGAAATGCGGGCATTAGGTTATGAACCGAGAGGTGAAAATGGGATTGCTGGAAGAAGATATTTTCCAAAAGGAAAAGATAATAGAACACATCATTTACATATCTTTCAAGTCGGAAGTGAACACATAAAAACCTACTTAGATTTTAAAGAATACTTGATAAAGAACCCCTCTGAAGCCAAAAAGTATGGAGAATTGAAAATAAACTTAGCAAAACAGTTTCCTAACGACCATTACAAGTATCAAGATGGAAAGCAGCAGTTCGTTAATGAATTAGCAGATAAAGCGAAAGAATGGGCTTTACAGTGGAAATTTTCTTATTAAAGTAACGGGTGCTTGAGTTGAAAAATGGGATTGCTGCGGCGATCCTTTTTTGTTCTTCAGCTAACGGGCCAGATAATTGAATAACACTTGGTAGTTAATTTGGATATTTATGTAAAAATAGAGGTTGTAAAAGAATGTACTTAAAGTAAGGAAGCAGCTTAATTGAATAATATAAAAGGGATTAATTGATAAAATGTCGAAAATTTAATAGAAATTCTGTTTATAAAAGGAAAGGGTGAGGGAAGTGGGAGAAATTATCAAGAATCGATCGTCTAAAGAATTAATTAAAGATAAAGTAACAGAAAAGCTGCAGGAAAAGCACGAATTCGTAAGGCTTTACTTCCAGCTATATCAAGGAAAAAGTAGTTTATGAACAAACACACTAAATTGATAGGAGAATTTATTTATGGCTAGTAAAAATAATTACGACGTAACAGAGTGGC
>NZ_JAGGQR010000027.1:0-236309 GCF_018613205.1 Bacillus sp. ISL-46 | reverse complement strand
TAACTTTTGGGGGTCACATCAAACTTGGATGCCCTCTTTTTCTATTTATCAGCGGATATTACCTGTTTATAAGCGAAAACACATGATTTATCAGCGTTAATTTCATTTTATCAGCGTATTTTCGATTATATCAGCGAATCTGTTTCAACGAACTGTTTGCTCCATTCAGATGGATCTTTACTCCATAAAAGCAGACTTTTCTGATCCTCTGCCGTAACGTTGCCTTTTGAAATCGCTACTTCTATTAATGTCGGAAAATCAGTCAAAGAAATACCCTTAATCCCGTTTTCCTGAAGCAGTTCTCTTCCCTTTTCCAGCCCATATGTAAAAATGGAAACAACTCCAAGCACTTCACAGCCTGCTTCCCGTAATGCTTGAACTGCCGTAATCACACTGCCCCCTGTTGAAATTAAATCCTCAACAACGACAACTTTTTGACCTGATTCAACCTTGCCTTCAATCTGATTTCCTTTGCCATGCCCCTTTGCCTTTGAACGAACATAGCACATTGGTAAATCCATTAGCTCACTCACCCACGCTGCATGTGGGATCCCAGCTGTCGCCGTACCAGCAATAACTTCAGCTTCTGAAAAATTCTCAAGGATGAGTTTTTGCAAGCCAGCAGCAATTTCTCTTCTAACGGCCGGGAATGAGAGTGTTAACCGATTATCACAATAGATTGGTGACCGGAGCCCTGATGTCCAAGTAAATGGATCCTGTGGCTTTAAGGCAACCGCATTAATTTCTAATAATCTTTCAGCAATCACGTGTTTCATTGTCGTATCCCCTTCCATGCTTCCATCCATTTTTCATAGCTTTTCACTGGGTCAACTGACCGAGTAATCGAACGCCCCACAACAATAGAACTTACCCCCGAATTTCTCGCAAATTCCGGTGTAGCCACTCGCTTTTGATCTCCAACCTGATCAGACTCCATGCGAATTCCTGGGCATACGGTCAAAAACGATTGCCCAGCTTTCTCCCTAATAAAAGCAGCTTCCCAAGCAGAGCAGACGATACCGTCCAGGCCAGCTTCTTTTGTAAGTAACGCATAATGTAAAACGGATTCTTCCAATGAAACAGGAATGAGCTGTTCTTTATTCATTTGCTCTTCTGATGTACTCGTCAACTGTGTTACCGCGATGCAATCAGGTCGTTTCCGTCCTGCAGAAGTTCCTGCCTCCAGTCCTTCAAGTGCAGCTGCCATCATCTCTTTTCCCCCGGCAGCATGAACATTAACTAAGTCACATTCCAATCGGGCAAGCCCCTTCATTGCACTTTTCACAGTGTTCGGAATATCATGAAGCTTTAAATCCAGAAAAATATGATGACCTTTTTCTTTTAATTGATGAACGATTGAAGGGCCTTCTTGATAAAATAACTCCATGCCAACTTTCACAAAAAGCTCCTTGCCTTCAAAAGGCTGCAAAAAACGATTCACTTCGCTGCCATTGGCAAAATCAAGCGCGATGATAAGCGAGTTTTCCATCTTCCTTCCAGCTCCTTCCTGTACATTCACTGATGTGTTCAAAGCCTAATTTTTCTAGTAAAGCTGGTAATTCCTCAATAATGGTTGGACATACAAAGGGATCCACAAAATTTGCAGTTCCAACTGCTACGGCACTTGCGCCTGCATAGAAATACTCAATCACATCGGCAGCCGACTCAATTCCACCCATGCCAATAATCGGAATGGATACAGCCTGACTGACCTCATAAATCATCCGAATGGCCACAGGTTTAATAGCTGGACCTGATAAGCCGCCTGTACGATTGGCTAAAATCGGTTTGCCCGTTTTTAAATCAAGCCTCATCCCAACAAGTGTATTTATCATGGTTAAACCATCGGCGCCCCCAGCTTCCACCGCTTTCGCCATTTCCACAATATTAGTGACATTCGGTGACAGCTTCACATACACCGGCACTTCAGAAACTTCCTTTACCTTCCGGGTTAATTGCTTAGCTACTTCAGGTATTGTACCAAATGCAATCCCTCCCGTTTTTACATTTGGACATGAGATATTTAGTTCCAATGCATGCACATTTGGTGCTTTTGATATTCTGCGAGCAACCTCCACATAATCCTCTTCGAGTGACCCTGCAACATTTGCGATAATCGGGACATCGTACTGGGAGAGCCAAGGCAGCTCCGCGCCTAGTACTTTTTCAAGGCCTGGATTTTGCAATCCGATTGCATTTAACATCCCTGATGTTGTTTCTGCTACCCTTGGGGTTGGGTTTCCGAACCGCGGTTCTACTGTTGTGGCTTTAATCATAATCGCGCCCAATACACTCAAATCATAAAATTGGCTGTACTCCCGTCCAAATCCAAAACATCCCGAGGCAGGCATGATAGGATTTTTCAGTGTTAAACCCGGTAATTCGATGTTCAAACGGCTCATATCAATACCTCCCCGGCGCGAAAAACGGGCCCATCGCTGCATACCTTTTTATAGGCAACTCCGGTTGGGTCATCTTTACTTTTACACACGCAGGCAAAGCATGCCCCAATTCCGCAGCCCATTCGTTCTTCTAATGATAAAAACATTTTTTTATCCGAATAACTTTGTTCAATCGCCTTTAACATTGGTGTTGGTCCGCATGTATAAATACAATCAAATCGTAAATCCTTCATGACATCTGTTACAAATCCTTTCCTACCATAGGAACCGTCAACAGTAGTCACGTAGGTTTCACCATTTTCTAAAAATTCCTTTTCGTAAAAAACCGCCGCTTCCGTTTGAAAGCCTAGGACATGGATAACCTTTACACCTTTTTCGACTAATTGATTAGAAAGTTCATATAGTGGCGGAACACCGATTCCACCGCCAACAAGCAAGGCTGTCTCACCTCTGCTGACCTCATCGACAGGAAAGCCATTGCCGAGCGGTCCAAGGATGTCAAGTTTCTTCCCTGGACCCAATTCTGCTAGCATTGTTGTTCCTCTTCCTTCCTTGCGATAGATCATGGTCATGCTCTTTTGTTTTTTATCGAAGGAAGAGATACTAATGGGCCTTCGTAAAAGCGGGTCCCACCCACTTGAGACCCTAATATGCACGAATTGACCCGGGGCACTAATTTGTCCGACCAATTCTCCCTTAACAGTAAGCTCATAAATGTCTTCAGCAATTTCTTTTTGGCTGCTGATTTTGCATAACTCTTTTCTAATCAAGCAAAGACAGCCTCCTTTTTCACTGAATCCATCGCTTCAGCCGAGAAGTTCATCGACTCAATCACTTTAAGGATAGCATCTGCTGTGTCTAATGAAGTTAAACACGGAACCCCATTTTCAACGGCTTCCCGGCGAATTCTAAACCCGTCGCGTTGCGGTTGTTTACCTTTGGTCAGTGTATTAATTATAAATTGCGCTTCGCCATGTTGAATGACATCCAAAAGAGTCTTTCCTTCCGAACCAATCTTTCCGACCTCTTTGACTCTTAGTCCAGCCGCCTCTAAGACAGCTGCTGTACCGCTCGTTGCCATTAAACGATAGCCGTTAGCGGAAAATCGCTTCGCCAGCTTTAAGGCTTCCTGTTTATCTTTATCTGCTACAGTAAACAATACCGTACCAAACTTTTGGATATTCATACCTGAAGCAACTAATCCTTTATAAAGAGCTTTTTCAAGCGTTACATCCTTACCCATTACTTCCCCTGTCGATTTCATTTCCGGTCCGAGGGTTATATCCACACTTTTGAGCTTAGCAAAGGAGAAAACAGGAACCTTTACGAAAACCCCTTCTTTTTCAGTGGCAAGACCAGGAATGTACCCTTGATCAACAATCGATACACCTAAAATTGCTTTAGTGGCTATTTTCGCCATTGGAAGATTCGTTATTTTACTTAAGAATGGAACTGTACGGCTTGAACGCGGATTGACCTCAAGCACATAGACTTGATCCCTTGCCAGAACGTACTGGATATTTAATAATCCGATAATGTTTAAGCCCTTTGCTAATTTCTCTGTATACTCCACAAGTGTTTGTTTTACTGTCTCAGTAAGAGTTTGCGGCGGATAAACAGCAATTGAATCACCAGAATGGACCCCCGCCCGCTCGATATGTTCCATAATTCCAGGTATTAGTACATTTTCTCCATCACAGATGGCATCTACTTCGATTTCTTTTCCTGTTAAATAGCGGTCAATCAACACTGGATGATCTGGATTAATTTTAACAGCATTTTTCATGTAGTGAAGCAATTCCTCTTCATGGTAGACAATTTCCATTGCCCTTCCCCCAAGAACATAGGATGGGCGGACTAGAACAGGATAGGCGATTTCGTTGGCAATCACCACCGCTTCTTCCACTGATAAGGCTGTTTTCCCTAACGGCTGTGGAATATTTAATTGTTGAAGAGCATGTTCAAACTTATCTCTATTTTCAGCACGGTCTATATCTTCAAGGCATGTTCCAAGGATTTTGACACCATTTTCAGCAAGATCTGCGGCAAGGTTGATAGCTGTTTGCCCGCCAAATTGGACCACAACCCCAATTGGATTTTCTAACTCAATAATACTCATGACATCTTCAATCGTCAGCGGCTCGAAGTAAAGCTTATCGGAAATACTGAAATCGGTGGACACCGTTTCAGGGTTATTATTAATAATAATTGCTTCATATCCTGCTTCCTTAATGGCTTTAACCGAATGAACAGTAGCATAGTCAAACTCAATTCCTTGACCAATACGGATAGGTCCCGACCCGAGAACAATCACACTTTTTCTGTCCGTTACGACCGACTCGTTTTCCTCTTCATACGTACCATAGTAATAAGGTGTTTCCGATTCAAATTCTGCTGCACAAGTATCAACCATTTTATAAACGGGGATAATCCCTAGGCTCTTTCGCAGGTTAAAAATCTCTTTTTCATTACTATTCCAAAGTTCAGCGATTTTTTTATCAGTAAAACCTTTTTGCTTTGCTTCAAAAAGGATTTCATTATCAAAAGGACTAGCAGCGATTTTTGCTTCCAGACATATAATTCCTTCCATTTTCTTTAAGAAAAATAAATCGATTTTACTCCATTGATGCAAGGTTTCTATGGTTAGTCCTCGTTTTAACGCTTCTGCAATGTAGAAGAGACGCTCATCTCCTGCTTTTCGAATCCGCTTCTCGAGTAATTCATCATCAATTTCCTCCGCTCCATTTAATTCAAAATGGAAGACGCCCGCCTCAAGGGAACGAATGGCTTTTAATAGGGATTCTTCAAAGGTCCGACCAATCGCCATAATTTCTCCGGTTGCTTTCATTTGAGTCCCCAGTGAACGATTCCCTGATTCAAATTTATCAAACGGCCATCTAGGGATTTTTGTTACAATATAATCGAGAGCTGGTTCAAAACTTGCGTACGTTTTCCCAGTAACCGGGTTCAACATTTCATCCAGCGTTAAGCCAACGGCAATTTTTGCAGCAAGCTTGGCAATTGGATAACCAGTGGCTTTTGATGCTAATGCCGAAGAACGGCTAACACGTGGATTTACTTCGATTATATAGTAATTGTAGCTATCTGGATCTAAGGCCAACTGAACGTTACAGCCCCCTTCAATTCCTAAAGCACGAATGATTTTTAGTGATACATTCCTTAGCAGTTGATATTCTCGATCACTAAGGGTTTGACTTGGTGCAACCACAATGGAGTCCCCAGTATGAACACCCACCGGATCAATATTTTCCATGTTACAAACGACAATTGCATTGTCGTTTCCATCGCGCATAACTTCGTATTCGATTTCTTTGAAACCGGCAATACTTTTTTCGAGCAAACATTGATTCACAGGACTATGCTTTAGTCCGCTTGCAATGATTTCCTCAAGTTCTTCTAGATTATGACAGATGCCGCCTCCTGTTCCTCCTAGAGTATAGGCAGGACGGACAATCACAGGGAAACCAATCTGTTCAACAAAAGCCTTAGCTTCAGTTAATTCATGAATGATTGCACTATCAGGTACCGGTTCGTTTAACTCATTCATTAAGCTGCGGAATAGGTCCCGATCTTCTGCTTGTTTAATCGCGGAAAGTTTAGTACCAAGAATTTCAACCTCGCACTCAGCTAAAACTCCGGATTCAGACAACTCAACAGCCAGATTAAGACCTGTTTGTCCGCCGAGAGTAGCTAGAAGGGAGTCTGGACGTTCTTTACGAATAATTCTGCTGACAAACTCTACTGTTAATGGTTCGATATAAACAGCATCAGCAATTTCTGTATCTGTCATGATGGTTGCAGGATTAGAGTTTACTAGGATAACACGATAGCCTTCTTCTTTTAGAGCGATACATGCTTGAGTACCAGCATAGTCGAATTCTGCAGCCTGCCCAATGACGATTGGACCCGAACCAATTACTAAAATGGAGTTGATATCTGTACGTTTAGGCATTTGCTGTAACCTCCTGTTTGTTCTCTTCCATTAGGGCAAGAAATTGATCAAATAAGCCGTTTGCATCTTCAGGTCCTGGAGATGCTTCCGGATGATACTGAACAGTAAATGCCGGATAATCTAGGTGTTTTAGTCCCTCAACCGTTCCATCATTTATGGCAATATGAGTAATTTGTAATCTTGTGTTTTTGATTGACTCTTCTTCAACTGTATATCCATGGTTTTGTGCGGTAATCGCAACCTTCCCTGTAGTTAAGTCTTTGACAGGTTGATTGGAACCGCGATGACCAAACTTCATTTTTTCGGTGTTCGCCCCGCAGGCCAGGGCAAATAACTGATGGCCAAGACAAATTCCGAATAATGGAACTCTGCCTAATACTCCTTTTAACATATCGATTGCTTCTGGTACATCCTTTGGATCCCCAGGTCCATTTGACAGCATAATTCCGTCTGGACTCAATTGAAGAATTTCTTCAGCCGTAGTGTGATATGGTACAACGATCACATCACAGCCGCGCTGATTTAATTCACGTAAAATTCCATGCTTCATTCCAAAATCAACAAGTACAACTCTTTTCCCGCGTCCAGGACTAGGATAGGCATTTTTAGTTGATACTTGGCGTACCTGATCGATTGGAAGCGATGTTCCACGCAATTTTTGTAGAACCTCATTTGCATCTTTTTCAATACTGCAAATTGCTCCCTTTAGTGTTCCGTATTGGCGGATAATTCTTGTCAATTTTCGTGTATCAATCCCTGCAATTCCCGGGATTTTTTTCATTTCAAAATATTCATTTAACGTATATTCACTTCTCCAATTGGACGGGAATTCAGCCGCTTCTTTAACAACGAATCCCTTCACAGCCGGATTGATTGATTCGAAATCATCACGATTAATCCCATAGTTACCAATAAGCGGATAGGTTAGTGTTACAATTTGTCCACAATAGGATGGGTCAGAAAGGATTTCTTGATAGCCAGTCATCCCTGTGTTAAACACCACTTCACCTATCGTTTCAGTATCACTGCCAAATCCTTTACCGATAAAAATTGTACCGTCTTCTAAGATAAGCTGTTTTTTCATGCTAGTACACATCCTTTTTCCCAAGCAATTTGCCCTCCAGCTATGGTCATATCAGGCCAGCCTTTACAATTCCAGCCGCCAAATGGAGTATTTTTTCCTTTTGATAAGAATTCTTCTGGTTTAATTTCATATTCTTCATCGAGGTTCAAGATTACTAAATCTCCTGGTGCGCCTACTTCTATTCTTCCATATGGAAGCCCGAATGCTTCCGCTGGTTTTATTGTTAAAAATTCAATTAATTGGTTAAGCGAGATGATCTTTTTTAATACAAAATGTGTATACAGCAGTGGGAACGCAGTTTCTAGTCCAACAATTCCGAATGGAGCGAGAACCATTCCTTCACTTTTTTCTTCTGCTGTATGCGGCGCATGATCGGTTGCAATAAAATCAATCGTTCCATCTAGAAGTCCTTCGATTAGGGCCGTTCTGTCATCTGCACCACGAAGCGGTGGATTCATCTTGAAATTCGTATCAAGCCCTGGAATATCATCTTCAGATAATAATAAATGATGCGGTGATACTTCTGCAGTTACATTAATGCCTGCTCGTTTTGCATCCTTTACCACCCGAACCGATTCCTTAGTACTAATATGGCAGACATGATAATGACAGCCTGTGGCCTCGGCTAAGAGGACATCTCTTGCAATCTGAACTGATTCACAGATGGAAGGAATACCATTCAAGCCATGTTTCTCTGAGAAAGAACCTTCATGGACACAGCCTTTATTAATTAGCGTGTTTTCTTCGCAGTGTGCAACGATTGCCATATTATTGGCTGCTGCTTTCCGCATGGCTGCTAGCATCCTCTCAGCCGACTGAACTCCGACACCATCATCGGTAAAGGCAAACGCTCCCGCTTCTTTTAATGCCTCAAAATCAGTTAGTTCCTGGCCAAGCTGTCTAGTCGTAATCGATGCATATGGCAAAACCCTTACCTTTGCTGTTTCGCTGATTCTGTTTTGCAACCATTCCATTTGTTCCTTGGTGTCAGGCACCGGTCTTGTATTTGGCATCGCTGCTATTGTTGTAAACCCGCCCCTAGCTGCGGCAAGTGTCCCTGTAGCGATGGTTTCCTTTTTTTCACCGCCAGGCTCGCGAAGATGAACATGTAGATCAATAAATCCTGGTGAAACTAACTTCCCTGCTGCATCCACAATCCGGTCCACAATCGCATCAATGTTCGTTTCAATCTTTGCAATAACGCCATTTTTCACCAATATATCAGCATGTTTTCTTTCCCCATTAGAGGCTATGTAGCATGCGTTCTGAATAAGAATGTTCATAATTTTTTCCTCCTTCAAGACTTTCAATTGATCTCTTAATTGCTGCCATTCTAACATAAACGCCGTTTTCCATTTGCTTAAAAATTCTTGACCGCTTGCACTCCACAAGACTATCAGCTATTTCTACATTTCTATTTACTGGAGCAGGATGCATAATGATACTATCCGGCTTCATCATTTTTTCTCTTTCTAAAGTGAGCCCAAATTGTTTATGGTACTCATTTGCTGTAAAACTGCTTTTATTATGGTGCCGTTCGTGTTGAACGCGCAGCAGCATCACTACATCTGCTTCTTGTACTGCCTGATCAATAGGCCTATACCTGGATATATCTACACTCCTTGTATCAAACCATTCTTCTGGTCCAGAAAAAACCACTTCCGCTCCCAGCCTTGTCAGAACATCTGCATTGGAACGCGCCACCCTGCTATGTCGGATGTCTCCAACAATGGCAATTTTTAATCCTGCAAATTGGCCAAATTCTTGTTGAATGGTCAGTAAATCTAGAAGCGATTGTGTTGGATGATGTCCGCATCCATCACCGCCATTGATGATTGGGATGTTAACCTTCCCAACTAACTCATCAAAGTAGCGATCCTGCTCATGACGAATGACAATCGTATTTACGCCAATTGATTCTAAGGTCTTCACAGTATCATAAAGTGTCTCCCCTTTTTGAACACTTGAGGTTAGAACTTCAAAAGGAATAACTTCTAATCCTAATCTTCTTTGTGCCACTTCAAAGCTGCTCTTAGTTCTTGTGCTTGGTTCGAAAAATAGATTGGCAGTAAACATTTGCCCTTCAGGATGCCACTTCATTCCGTTTTTGAATCCATGAGCATCTGCTAAGATTTGATTAATCTCCTCCACCTTTAATTCATTTGTGGTTAGTAAGTGATTTATCATCCGTCTTTTTCCCGCCTCTCATTTTGATAAAAAAACACCCTGACCATTGGTTGGTTCAGGGTGTAAGAATTCACGACTTAATCCATGAGACTAAAATCATGGCATCAAGCTTACACCCTTATAAATCTCTCTGGATTTATTTAAAAAGTTGAAACTTTATTATGCAGTTTTCCGCTTTTCAGAGGATTGATTCTCCTCAAGCATATTTTCATTAATTGGTTCTTTGCCAGGCAGGATGAGATTTAAGAGAACCCCGCAAATTGCTGCCAATGCCATACCTTGGATTTGCAATGAATCAGATACTTTTATCACAGCGCCACCGATTCCAATCACCAGGATGACAGAAGATATGACAAGGTTACGCTTGTTTCCAAAATCAATTTTGCTATCAACCAGCATTCGCAACCCTGAAGAAGCAATAATTCCGAAAAGCAGAATCGAAACTCCGCCCATAACCGGTGTTGGAATGGTCCCGATTAAGGTCGTTATTTTTCCAATAAAACCAAAGATGATAGCGAAGACTGCTGCACCAGCAATGACATACACACTGTATACTCTTGTAATGGCAAGGACACCAATGTTTTCACCATAAGTTGTTTTGGGTGGGCCGCCAACCAAGGCAGAAATAATTGTTGCTGTTCCATCACCAAGAATCGAGCGGTGCAAGCCGGGTTCTTTTATATAATCACGACCAACTACTTTACTTAGTACTAACTGGTGTCCGATATGTTCCGATAAAGTTACAATTGCAACTGGTACCATTAATAGGACTAAATCCCAAGTGAATTTTACTTTATAACTTACAAATGGAAGGATAAATTCAGGCATTTCAAACCATTTAGCATCTAATACTGGTTTGAAATCGACGATCCCAACTAGTAGTGCATAGATATATCCCACAATAATCCCTGCTAAGATTGGAATCATGCTTAACATTTTTTTTGCATAGATCGAGAAAATAATCGTCGCTGCCAAGGTAACAAGTGCGACGGAGAAATGAAGCAAGCTGTACTTTCCAGTCGCAGGATTATTCATTGCCATATTCACTGCAGTTCCAGATAGAGCTAATCCGATAACAATGATAACTGGGCCGACAACAATTGGTGGCAGCAGGTTCATGATCCAACGGTGCCCCGCCTTGCTTATGACAAGTGCAACAATTCCGTAAACTAATCCTGCGAGAAAAGTACCGACCATCGCACCACCAGGGCCGCCTGCTGTTTTGGCAGCAATGACAGGTGCGATAAAGGCAAAAGATGAACCCAGATAAGCCGGAACCTTGAATTTAGTTATTAATAAAAACGCCAATGTTCCAAGTCCACTTGAAATAAGTGCAATCGCTGGGCTTAAACCCACCAGGTAGGGAACAAGTATTGTTGCACCGAACATAGCAAACAAATGCTGTAAGCTTAATGTTATCCATTGAAATGGTTTTGGAATCTCTTTTACGTCTAGGATAGGTTTATTGTTCAATTGGATTTCCTCCATTTGATATACTACATTTTATTAGTATCTATTTTTTTCATAAAAAAAACCCTCTTTGCCGATAAGGGTACAAAGAGGGTATGGAAATGCCATAATGAAGTCTCATGTTGGCATATTCCCCTTTGTCAGCCTCACAGGACTAAATTTAAAAGGGTTGCTATTTATTTTTCAAATATACTTACTTGATCAACCTTATCCACTTCGGCTAACTCAACAACGATTTTTTCATCACTTGAGGTTGGGATATTTTTCCCTACATAATCTGCCCGGATTGGAAGTTCACGATGTCCTCGGTCGACTAATACCGCAAGTTGGATAACTGATGGGCGTCCTATATCCATTAAGGCATCTAGTCCAGCTCTGACTGTTCTTCCCGTATATAAAACATCATCAACAAGAATTACTTTTTTATTATTTATACCAACCGGAATATCTGAGCCTTTAACAAGTGGTTCTTGACTTTCCGTCTTCTTAGTTAAATCGTCTCGATAAAGGGTAATATCTATCTCACCTATAGCAATCGACTTGCCCTCAATCTCTTCAATTTTTGCTGCAAGTCGATCCGCAAGATAGATGCCTCTCGTCCGGATACCAATCAGAATGCAGTCTTCTATTCCTTTGTTTTTTTCAATAATTTGGTGGGCAATTCTAGTCAGGGCCCTTCCGATTGCTTGTTCATCAAGGACAACAGCTTTTTGGTTCATATTACACCTTCTTCTTTAGTAAAAATAAAAAACCTCTCACCCAATTCTGGTGAGAGGTTAACAAGTTAATTTATAGATATGGGCACAATTTGCCCATTATCTTAACCGTTTCCTTCTCAGCCTCTCGGGACTGTTTTAAAGGCTTATTAAGCTAAAATCATCTTACTTTAAATAAACGACTGTGTCAACGATTATTTCGAAGCTGAGCTAGCAACAATTCGATATCTTCTGGAAGTGGCGCTTCAAATTCTAAATATTCGTTAGTTCTCGGGTGGTTAAATCCAAGCACACCTGCATGCAAGGCTTGTCCTTCTATGTCCAGAGTATTTTTCGGTCCATATTTTGGATCACCAGCGAGAGGATAGCCAATATATTTCATATGAACGCGAATTTGGTGTGTTCGTCCAGTTTCTAATTGGCACTCTACAAAAGTAAAGTCTTTAAACCGTTCAATCACATGGAAATGAGTGACAGCATGTTTTCCGTGGTCAACAACTGTCATACTTTGGCGGTCTTTTGTATCCCTGCCTAGCGGAGCATCAACAGTTCCAAAGTCATGTGGAATGACACCATGGACAATCGCTTTATATTTACGAGTGACAGTTTTAGCCACCAATTGATTGACAAGGCTTTCGTGAGCCATATCATTTTTGGCCACCATCAACAGCCCAGTAGTATCTTTATCAATCCGGTGAACAATCCCGGGTCTTAATACACCATTAATACCCGATAAATCCTTACAGTGGAACATTAAACCATTGACTAATGTCCCTGACAAATGCCCTGGTGCCGGATGAACAACCATCCCTCTTGGTTTATTTACAACCAATACATCTTTATCTTCATAAAAAATTTCTAAGTTTAGATCTTCAGGTAATACATCTAGTTCTTCTGGGTCTGGTATTGTGATCTCAATTTGATCATTCGTGCTGCATTTATAATTGGTTTTAATCTGTTGTCCGTTCACAAGGACATTACCTTCTTTTATCCATTGCTGTACTTGTGTTCGGGACCATTCTTCATCAAAGCTTGAGATCACCTTATCAATCCGATCTCCTTTTTGCTCCTCAAGAATGGTGTGTTCCATTTTCTCCATATGATTTCTCCTTTGATTCTCTCTCTTCTAGCAACATTTGAATCATTAACATGATGACACCGATCACTAAAGCTGAGTCTGCGATATTAAAGACTGGGAAATTATAGCCAAAAACATACGTATGAATGAAGTCGACAACTTCCTTACGAATCACACGGTCAATAAAATTGCCAATGGCGCCTCCGAGCATTAATGCTAACGATACCCCGAGCAGCCATTTTCCTTTTACTGCTTTGTAAAGATAATACATAATAGCAACTATTACAATTACAGTAATTACATAAAAAAGCCACATTTGACCTTGTAATATCCCCCATGCTGCTCCACGATTACGATGAGAAGTAATATAGAAAATTTTATCAATGATGGTAATACTTTCTCCTAGATACATGTTGCTTACAATTAACCATTTCGTAATTTGATCTAATAAAATAACAAAAAGTGCGATTAAGTAGTAAAACACTAAGAAATACCTCCACATCAACCTAGACTTACGATTCTAGGCGCTTTCGCTTTTCATACTTCTTAAGCATTTTAGCATACTTTTTCGCTAAACGAAAATGGAACATTATTAATTAAGAATGGTAAATTGATTTTTTGAAGTAACTTTCCAAATACTCTGAGTCTCTTTGTGATTTTAAGGTCGGAATCATGTTTAATAAATCAGCGGATAAAAATTCACCGGAAATTTCACATTGCCCAAAATTCCCATTTTCTAACTTTTGGATTGCTGTAATAGTATCTGACAATTCCTCTTCCAAAATGGTTGTAAACCAATTTTTTACTTGTTTATTTTTTAACGAATATTCAATTTCTTCTTTCGTTTGACGGAGTTCAAAGAACAGCTTTTCCTGCGTGGCATTCATAGTTGTTACCTCCGTTACTCATTTGTCTTATTATTTCCGTCAATTATTACTTAACTCAGAAAAACATTTGACAACAACTACAACAATTAACGGAGAAGGAAAAAATTAAAAGCCCTGTGCATTTTTTGCACAGGGCTTCGTTTTATTTATGCTAAATGGGTATAGTTTTCTTTTACTACGTCGGCACACCGGTTGCAAAGTGTGGAATGTTCTGGATTTTGACCCACTTCTGGTGTAACAATCCAGCAGCGCTCACATGTTTCTCCCTCAGCTTTCGTAATAACAATGGCTGCAGTTTCTAATTTCACCGCATGTTCAGGTGCTTCCTCATATGTTCCCGCCACTTCGAAGCCTGAGATAATAAACAACTGTTTCATATTTTCATCAATAGAATCTAATAGCTGTCTCGATTTTTCATTAACATACAGGGTTACTTTTGCGGTTAACGATTTTCCAATCACCTTTTGATTACGGGCTTCTTCAAGTGCTTTTAACACATCATCACGCAGATTCATGAATTCAGTCCACTTTTCTTCCAAAGCATTTGCATTGCTCAACTCCTGGTATTCTGGAAGGTCAGTCAATTGAACACTTTCTTCTGTTACAGATGGAATGAATTTCCACACTTCATCAGCTGTATGGGACAGAATTGGCGAAACCAACTTAGTTAAAGCGAGAAGTGATTCATATAAAACTGTCTGGATCGCACGACGCTCATGATTATCTGTTGCCTCAATATAAAGGACATCTTTTGCAAAATCTAGATAGAATGAACTTAAATCAAGGGTACAGAAATTATTAATCGCATGATAAATACCTGCAAATTCATAGTTTTCATAGGCCTTCCGAACATTTTTAATCAGCTTATTTAATTTAACAAGCATGAATTGATCGACTTCCCGTAGATTTTCATAAGGAACTCTATCAGCAGGTGTAAAGTCTGCTAAATTCCCCAATAAGAACCGGAAAGTATTACGAATTTTACGATACACTTCAGCAACCTGTTTCAAAATAGCATCGGAAACACGAACATCTGCTTGATAATCAACGGAAGCAACCCAAAGGCGTAAGATATCTGCGCCTAATTGATTCATCACTTTTGCAGGGATCACTACATTCCCGATTGATTTACTCATCTTTCTACCTTCACCGTCAAGAGCAAAGCCGTGGCTTAATACTCCTTTATACGGTGCTTCACCTGTCACAGCTACCGCAGTTGATAATGACGAGTTAAACCAGCCACGATACTGATCAGAGCCTTCAAGATAAAGGTCGGCAGGTCGAACTAAATCATCTCTTTCAAGTAACACTGCTTGATGTGAGGAACCTGAATCAAACCACACGTCCATGATATCCGTTTCCTTTGTAAATGTTCCGTTTGGACTTCCTTGATGGGTAAAGCCCTCCGGAAGTAAATCTTTTGCCTCACGTTCAAACCAAATATTAGAACCAAACTCACGGAATAAATCTGAAACATGATTGATCGTTTCATCAGTGATGATTTCTTCCCCATTTTCTGCATAAAAAACAGGAATTGGTACCCCCCAGACACGTTGACGGGAAATACACCAGTCCCCACGGTCACGCACCATATTAAATAACCGCGTTTCACCCCAAGCAGGAATCCACTTGGTTTCCTTCACCGCATCGAGTAATTCATTACGGAAATCCTTAATAGAAGCAAACCACTGGGCTGTAGCACGGAAGATAACCGGCTTCTTCGTTCTCCAGTCGTGCGGATAAGAGTGAGTTATAAACGAAAGCTTAAGTAGTGCACCTGTATCTTCTAATGCTTGTGTAATTGGTTTATTAGCTTTATCGTAAAATAATCCTTCAAAGCCCGGTGCTTCACTTGTCATCACGCCTTTATCATCTACAGGGCATAATACTTCTAAACCGTATTTTTGACCTACATGGAAGTCATCTTCCCCGTGGCCTGGTGCTGTATGAACGCATCCAGTACCGGCATCAGTTGTTACATGTTCACCTAACATGACCAATGAATCACGACCATATAGAGGATGGATGGCAAGAATATGCTCTAATTCATTTCCTTTTACCTTCTTAATAACTGTTGCTTCTTCCCAGCCAATTACCTTCGAAACTTCTTCCAGAAGAGCTTCAGCAACTAGGTATTTGTTTTCATTTGCAGATACCACCACATATGTTAAGTCAGGATGCACTGAAATTCCTAAGTTTGCAGGAATTGTCCAAGGAGTAGTCGTCCAGATAATAATTTGGGTATCCGCGTCAAGAACACCTTTACCATCCTTTACCTTAAAGCCCACATAAATGGATGCAGACTTTTTGTCCTGATATTCAATCTCTGCTTCTGCAAGTGCTGATTCACTTGAAGGGGACCAATAGACAGGCTTAAGACCTTTATAAATATAACCCTTTTTGGCCATTTCACCGAAAACCTTAATTTGTTGTGCTTCATATGATGGGTTAAGAGTAATATAAGGATTTTCCCAGTCACCACGGACACCAAGGCGTTTAAATTGTTCACGTTGATTATCAATTTGTTCAAGAGCATATTTTGTACAAAGTTGACGGAATTCTGCAACCGTCATTTCTTTGCGTTTCACTCCCTTATTGGTTAACGCCTGCTCAATAGGGAGTCCATGTGTATCCCAGCCAGGTACGTATGGTGCATGATAACCACTCATAGATTTATAACGGACAATCATATCTTTTAAAATTTTATTAAGGGCATGGCCCATATGGATATCACCATTGGCATACGGAGGACCATCATGTAAAACAAACATAGGACGTCCTTTGGTCCGTTCCTGTACTTTTTTATAAATATTCATCTCTTCCCATTTTGCCTGAATCTCAGGTTCTCTTTGTGGAAGATTACCACGCATCGGAAATTCAGTTTGCGGCATTAATAACGTATTTTTATATTCCATCTTTTCTTCCTCCTGTAATCCTCTTCATATAACAAAGAATAGCCAATAGACAAACAAAAAAACCCTCTCATCCCAAAATAGGGACGAGAAGGTTTTATTCCCGCGGTACCACCCTGATAAATAGTACGAAATAATCGTTCTATCCTCTTAAACATTCGTAACGTGAATAACACGCCTAAGCCTACTATCCTTAAGAAGGAGGTTCGACCTGGAACTCGAGGGTGATTTTCCAATTTCCAACTTTACCGGGCTTCCACCACCCCCGACTCGCTTTTAAAAAGCCATAGAAAATTGTACTTTCCCTTTCATCGTCATTGACCATTCTTTATAACTGTTAAGAAATTATATGCTAAAAAAACGCATTTCGTCAAGCTAATGAATCTTCTTCTTGATGAACTTTTAGCTCTGTCGCATCTACCTCATACTCTAATAAATGATCCCAATCATCCGTGTTCAACATATCAAGCTGAGCTTCAATCAACATTTTAAAACGAGTTCGGAATACTTTTGATTGTTTTTTTAAATCCTCGATTTCAAGAGCAATTTTCCTTGCTTTTGAAAGTGATTCATTGACAATTCGATCCGCGTTTTTCTCTGCTTCCTTAATGATTAACTTCGCTTCCTTTTGGGCATTACGTTTTACATCTTCCCCAGCTTCTTGAGCAATGATGATTGATTTATTCAGAGTATCCTCAATAGTAACAAAATGACCAAGACGCTCTTTCATATCGTTTAAGCGTTCTTCCATTTCTTTTTTCTCTCTGAGTACTAATTCATAATCTTTGATGACTTGATCGAGAAATTCGTTCACTTCATCTTCATCATATCCTCTAAAACCCTTATTAAACTCTTTATTATGAATATCCAACGGTGTTAACGGCATTGATGCCACCTCCATACAATCTCTAATTCTATATGTATAAGCAATTATTCGACAACATTCTTCGAATTTCCTTCTTCACTTATGTAGTTATTTTTGTTTTCCGACATTTATTCGCCATTTTTCTTTTTTTGTTTTCCCTTCGATGGCGAGAATTTTTGCTCTGCCGTATCCTCTAACTGAAATCATATCACCAATATCGCATTCAAATGAAGGATTTTCGGTTAATGTCCAATTCACTTTCACGAGCCCTTGTTGAATAAAAAGTTGTGATTTTTGCCGTGATACATGATAAATACCTGAAATAACAGTATCCAATCGTAGTGAAGATACTGTTAAATCACTATCGACCAATAATTCATTGGTACGGATGGCATTCTCGATATCGGTTTCAGTTAGTTTAACGCCAGCCCTGCCAATTGTTTCGACATTAGTTTTTATATAGTCGCTTATTTCCTTTGCAGCGAAAAATTGGCATTTATCATCCTTATTGAGGATATCACCAAATTTCCCTCGCTTTAGCCCTAAAGACATTAACGTACCCAATACCTGTCGATGTTCGATCGTGACGAATTTGGTTGGATAATGGATTTCAAAAAGACTGATTTGAAATTCTTCTTCCGTGGCGGTTAGATAATCTGGAAAGATTAAGGCTCTTTTTCGTTCAACATCCGGGCTGCCGCCAAAAAGTTTATAGTTTACTTCACCATGTTCACCAATTAATATTTTTAGAATATGCTGTTCCCTTGGATCAAGAAAATCTGTTAACTTAGGAGTATATTGCGTCTCGACATAATCCTTCCAATTTAACACTTGGTCAATATATTCTCGTTCTTCTGGCCGGAAATGCTGGTAAATATTCATTTTTCAAAACACAACCTAGTTTCAGTATTCTTATGCAAGCCAGCGATATACACTGCCTAAACCACTGCTCGCGAAGTTTAAAACAAGAAATGCAACAATAGGTGATATATCCATCATACCAAGAGGTGGGATGATTTTTCTAAATGGCTCTAAATAAGGTTCACAAACTTTTGCTAAAAATTGACCAATAGAGGACTCTCTAGCATTTGGAAACCAAGACATTAAAATATAAATAATTAATGCCCACGAATAAACTTGAATTAACTGTTGTAATAAACTAAATACAAATGCCATTTAACATTACCACCT
Source organism: Bacillus sp. ISL-46 (assembly GCF_018613205.1). Taxonomy (NCBI): domain Bacteria; kingdom Bacillati; phylum Bacillota; class Bacilli; order Caryophanales; family Bacillaceae; genus Bacillus; species Bacillus sp. ISL-46. Next base: position 217,544 of record NZ_JAGGQR010000027.1, on the reverse strand, counting down.
CGTATTTTGATTATCAAAGTCAGGAATCAGATCGGATATATTTCCTGACACCTCAACATTATCAGGAGTACATAAAAATATACTTAAACCAATTTTTTGAATGTCACCCCCGAGGGCATAGACAACTCCGCTTAGAAAATCAACAATTTGCCTGCCTTGTTCATTATCAATCCGCTGCAGGTTCACTACAACTGCCCGGCGATTTTTTAAATGGTCTGCAATATCAGTTGACTCAGAATATGTACGTGGTTCAACTAATATTACCTTGGATGACTTTGATGAAGTGGTAGTTTTTTGGACGCTTTGCAAGCTAACAACATTTTGGTTTTTTACCACTGGCAGATGCTGTTGCTTTTGCTTTACGGGAGCCGGTTCAACTGTTTGTGCATAATCATCATTATTATCATCATATTCATCATCTAAAAAGAAAAATGTTTTTAATTTTGATTTAATCGTCATTATCTTCTCTCCTAACCATCTTCACCAACAAGCGCTGTGCCTATTCTTACCATTGTTGACCCTTCTTCAATAGCAACTACATAATCATTAGACATACCCATCGAAAGCTCTGTGCATGGGGCGTAATCCAAATTTAGGGCTTGAACTTGATCGCGAAGCTCTCTTAATTTGCGAAAACATTCTCGAATTTGGTCTTCATCATCCGTTAATGGAGCCATTGTCATTAAACCTTCCACGCTAATCCTCTCAAATTTGCGAAGCGATTCAATAAAGACTATCGCATCTTCAGGACTTAAGCCGTGCTTAGATTCTTCCCCAGAGACGTTGACTTGAACCAGGCATTTTACCTTTTGTTCTGCTCGTTTATTGATTTCTTCTGCAAGAGAAATCCGGTCCAAAGAATGAATATATTCAACTATATTAATAATATTTTTTACTTTTCGCGTCTGAAGCGAACCGATGTAATGCCAATTAGGCTTGTCCTTAAGAACTTCCCACTTATGAAGGAGCCCCTCATCACGATTTTCACCTAAATTTATGATGCCAGCTTGTAATGCTTCGATAGCTCTCTCCGTACTAACATATTTCGTAACGCCTATCACTTTCACTTCTTCAGGGTCCCGCTCTACTCGAAGGCATGTCTCAATAATTTGTTGTTTTATTTGTTCAAACTTTACTGCAACCCTCATAAACTTTTCGTAGTCTCCTTCCAGCCAATAAAACTTACCATTCTTCCTGTCCTACCTTGATCACGGCGGTGGGAAAAAAACTCTTTATCACAACTAGAACAAAATCCAGTCATCTGAATATTAGTATCAGGTACACCTGAATTGACAATAATTTGTCTATTTACTTCACGTAAATCTAAAGAGTATTGGCCATCATTAATTAAATTATAGGGTAATGTTTCGACATCTACTAGTGTATTTTCAACTAAATTTATAACACGCTGATCAACAATATAACATTTTTCACAAATTGATGGGCCAATTGCCACAAAAATCTGTTGGGGATTAATTCCTTCTCTTCCCCATGCATTTATCATTTCCTTGGCAATTTGACCCACGGTCCCTTTCCAGCCAGCATGGGCAATTCCAATCATCCTTGATTCAGGTGCAATAAAAAAAAGAGGGACGCAGTCGGCAAAGCAAAGCGATAAAAGAATACCCTCCTCATTCGTATAAAAACCATCAGTGTCTTTAAAAGAATCTTCATAGGAATTTGACCCTTTACCTCGATCTGCTTTTGAAATTTTCTTAAGATGAATACCATGTGTTTGTTCTGCCCCAACCCAGGTGTTTAGAGGAAACTTCAGAAGTTCAGAAACTTTTCCTCGGTTAATGCAAACATCGCTTCTGTCATCTCCAACATGAAAGCCAAGGTTTAGGGTTTCGTAATTCCCTTTACTCGCTCCTCCATTTTTGGTTGTCATACCCGCAGCTAAACCAGGAAATTGCCTTATCCAGCTTTCTATTGAAAAAAATGACTCATTCTTTAAAACAAAGGGTTCCATTACCATACCTCTTTTGTTTTTTTCTATAGTTTACCATGAAACGAAAAAATGGTCACCGCAAATAACTATTGTCAAACCTCTGTTTCCGTTGAAAATCTCTCTTCACTTCCTTTATACCTTACCAAAATTACGTCCTGACCAATTTTAATGATATTTTTCCACGGAATAACCACGTCATCATCTTTTCCAAAAAAGCCGAGTACTCTGCCGCTGCCACTAATCACGACGGCATCAATTTTACCTGTGGTTAAATTGATCTCTATATCACCTATATTACCAAGCCTTTTTCCGTCTGATACATTAACCACATCTTTTATTTGGAATTCGGAAATTTTCACCATCATCTCTCACTCCCAGTTTTATTACTATAGAAAATATATGATTGTTCATATCATTTTAGTAAAAAGAATAAAAATAAAGCTGCCCAAAGGACAGCTTAACTTTGAATATTTTTATTCATTTGCCTTATGGCCGCTTTCTCTAGTCGAGAAACCTGAGCTTGAGATATCCCGATTTCATCCGCGACTTCCATTTGTGTTTTTCCTTGAAAAAATCGTTTACGTAAAATTAATTTTTCACGATCGTTTAACCTTCGCATTCCTTCTTTTAAAGCAATTTCTTCAATCCAGTGGATATCTTTATTTTTCTCGTCGCTTAATTGGTCCATTACATAAATTGGGTCGCCGCCATCATTATAAATTGGCTCGAAAAGGGACACTGGGTCCTGTATGGCATCAAGAGCGAACACGATTTCTTCGTGTGGAACTTCTAAGACCTTTGCGATTTCTTCTGCAGTGGGTTCACGTGAAGTTTCGCTCATCAATCGCTCCCTTACTTGGAGGGCCTTATAAGCTATATCCCTCAAGGACCTTGAAACGCGAATTGGATTATTATCACGTAGATACCTTCGAATTTCTCCAATAATCATTGGTACGGCATAAGTCGAAAACTTTACGTTTTGACCTAAATCAAAGTTATCGATTGATTTCATCAGTCCAATACAGCCAACCTGAAACAGGTCGTCAACAAACTCGCCTCGATTGTTAAATCGTTGAATGACACTTAATACGAGTCGTAAATTACCGTTGACGAGCTTTTCTCTGGCATAAATATCGCCCTCTTGCATTTGCTTGAAGAGTATTCTCATTTCTTCATTTTTTAATACAGGAAGTTTTGCTGTGTCCACACCGCAAATTTCAACTTTATTTCGAGTCAATCCTTTTCCCTCCTCACAGGAGTTGCTGTACAAAAAACAGTATTTCCTTGAGAAGGAAAAATATGCACTTATCCACGATGGTGGACAAGTGCATATTTGTCGAAGAATGTAATTAAGTCGCGAAATTCTTAGGTTTTTCGAATGAAAAAAATTTTCTTTTCTTTACACCATCTTATTAAATTCTTTCCTTAATCTTTTTATGATTCTTTTTTCTAATCTTGATATATAGGATTGGGAAATTCCCAGCATGTCGGCTACGTCTTTTTGAGTTTTTTCTTCCCCGTTTGTCAGACCAAACCGAAGCTCCATTATTTGTTTTTCACGGTCTGTAAGCTGATGCAGTGCTTTTGTCAATAACTTTCGGTCCACATTGGCCTCTAGGTCTTTTGTGATAATATCATCATCTGTTCCTAATACATCAGATAATAAAAGCTCATTTCCATCCCAATCAATGTTCAAAGGTTCATCAAAGGATACCTCTGATCTGATCTTATTATTACGTCGTAAGTACATGAGAATCTCATTCTCGATACATCTAGAGGCGTATGTAGCAAGTTTTATTTTTTTCTCAGGATTAAAGGTATTTACGGCTTTAATCAATCCAATGGTCCCGATACTAATTAAATCCTCGATATTAATACCTGTATTCTCAAATTTTCTAGCAATATAAACAACTAGACGGAGATTACGTTCAATTAATATCGACCTTGCGGCTTTATCACCACCCGGTAGTTTTTTTAACAACAACTCTTCTTCATCTTTACTCAAAGGAGGCGGTAATGCTTCGCTGCCACCAATATAATAAACTTCATCCGTTTTTAAGCCCAATTTCATTAATAGTTTATACCAGTAGTAGGATAGGCGAAGCCTCCATTTTTTCATGCGTGTTCCTCCTTCTAAAATATGTTTTTCTGAGTATAGTAATATTAACTCACCTTAACGGTTTCAGTTTCCTGTTTATGCCCAGTTAGCATTTTTGGATGAACAATACATTGAAATGCATCCTCACTAGAGAGTTGCTTTATTGTAAAAGATACAAGGCCTTTTTCACATAAATACTGAGTCCCGTTATGTTCGATCAATATGCTTTCAGGTTTAACCGCTATAATAAGCTGATGCTCTTGTCCAATCACGCGAGTAGGGATGATCCTGAGCCTGCTTTGCCATTCCTCTGGGATTTCTCCACTCCCTTTTAAAAGTATTTCTGGATCATCCGCAAGTTTCTGTATCGTTTCTGGGATTGTATCTAGTTGGTTTTTAATTGAGACGAACATAACAGGAAGCTTTGACAACGGATCATAAAGTTGGTTTCCACTATCCACTAATCCTTTAAAAGTAAGTGTTTCATTGTCAATTTCCACGGTTACTTTAACAATTTGATCAAATTGAATTTTGGTCATCTCCATACTTTCTACATTTTTTCTTGAGAAATGCCAGGCAACCGGAAAACCAATAAGAACGAATACCCAACTAATTGGGTCTCCAAAACCTTTTACACTGGTCATTAGGACCTTAGTTGTCAATTCAGAGTCATATTGAATAAAATAATGTGCCCCCATTAATGCCCCGCCAATTAAAAAAGTTGAAACATATAGCGTCATTAAGGCTTTAATGAAAAAAGTCATTCGCTTATACCCAAAGGTAATTAACACCATCAAGATTGAAAACATGAATTTTGAAATTGGATGGCTTGTATAGACATTTAATGGTGTAAATGATAATAAAATTATCATTGAACCAATAAATCCGCCAGCAAGTAGTCTCCCTAATTTAATTTCTCTTTTTAGAAAAATAGCTGTTAAATACAGAAGCAGGCTATCAAAAAACAAATTTAGTGCCCAAATCACATCTAAATAAATAGTCAGGCGAGCTTCCTCCCTTTAAATTGTCAGCTTTTCCTTTCTGTTTACGAAAAAGTATAACGTACTTGCATGGCTGAAGTGTGTCACTTTCTGTAATCAAAAAAACAGAATTTTCCACTATTCACAACGGATTTTGTCAGATAGATTTTGTTGCAATAAATAAAAAAAGACATGACCCATAATTGGCCATGCCTTTTTTAGATAATTCGAATTTATCTTCTCCGATTTCGGTTACGTAAGAAGGTTGGAATATCCAAAGTTTCTTCTTGGGAAACTTGGGTGTGGCGAACGGGTTCTTGCTGAACCTCTTCGCGTTTTGGCTGCTCTCTCTTAACATTGCCAATTGTCGGCTTGGCTTGTCCAAAAGTAGGACGAGTAGCTTTTGGCTGCATTCCTTCTTCTTTAAAGCCGGTTGCGATGACAGTAACAATAATTTCATCTTTAAGCGTTTCATTGATAACAGAACCAAAAATCATGTTAACTTCCTGGTCTGATGCGGTTGCTACAATATCGGCAGCTTCTTGCACTTCGTAAAGGCTTAAGTTTGTGCCACCTGTAATGTTCATAAGTACTCCTTGTGCTCCATCAATAGAGGTTTCTAATAAAGGAGAACTAATTGCTTTCTTAGCGGCTTCAGCTGCACGATTTTCACCGGCAGATACACCGATACCCATTAATGCTGAACCCTTATTAGACATAATTGTTTTTACGTCTGCAAAGTCCAAGTTAATAAGACCAGGGACAGCAATTAAATCTGAAATACCTTGTACACCCTGCCTGAGGACATTGTCTGCTTCACGGAAAGCTTCAAGCATTGGCGTACTTTTGTCAACGATTTCTAGAAGACGATCATTAGGAATCACAATTAGTGTATCTACAGCTTCCTTCATCGCACCGATTCCGCCTGATGCTTGACCTGATCGTTTTTTACCTTCAAATGTAAACGGACGAGTGACAACACCCACCGTCAATGCACCTAAGTCACGGGCAATCTGAGCAATAACGGGTGCAGCACCAGTTCCTGTGCCTCCGCCCATTCCAGCTGTAACAAATACCATATCTGCTCCGCTTAATGCTGCTTCAAGCTGTTCTTTACTTTCTTCTGCTGCTTTCTTTCCCACATCAGGATTAGCACCTGCACCTAGTCCACGAGTAAGTTTTGCGCCAATCTGCATCTTAACTTCTGCTTTAGAAAGATTTAATGCTTGAGCATCAGTATTTACAGCGATAAATTCTACCCCTTGAACGCCATGTTCAATCATTCGGTTTACCGCGTTATTACCACCGCCGCCTACTCCGATTACTTTTATTGTTGCAAGAGAATCTAAATTTGTATCAAATTCTAACATGACAATCCTCCTAATTCGTCGCTTCCTTTTTTGATTTTCCTATTCAAAAAAGTAACCAAGGAATTTTTTTACTTTTGATGACATCTTTTCTTCCGGATGTTTTTCTACTTTTGCTTTAGATTGTTGTTGTTGTTGTTTTGGTACTCTCTTTTCTACAGGTTCAGAAATAGTCGATGAACCAATGGTACCACCTGGTAATCTAGCATTCTTGTAGGCATATTTAATTAAACCGACAGCTGTAGTATATTGAGGTTCTCTCACACCAATATAGTCAGGGACGGCAATCCGAACTCGATTTTGTAAAATCACCTGGGCAAGTTCTAGAACACCTTGCATATTTGCCATACCGCCAGTTAAAACATAACCGCCAGGAAGGTCACTTAATCCTAGGCGTTTCATTTCATGTAAAACTAGTTCAAAAATTTCTTCCATTCTTGCTTCAATAATATCAGAAATCTCAAGCTGATTAAATTGTTGATGCTGATCACTGCCGATTATAGGAACACTGAATACTTCATCTTCTGAAGCCTCATCATAAAATGCGTGTCCATGTTTTACTTTGATTTTTTCTGCATCTTCTGTCGAAGTCCGTAACCCTACAGAAAGATCTTTCGTGATATAATCTCCGCCAACTGGAATGACACTTGTTTGTGTGATAAATCCTTCTTCGAAAACAGCGATCGTTGTAGATCCTCCACCAAGGTCAATAAGAGCTACCCCGAGGTTCTTCTCATCCTTTGACAAAGCATAATCTCCAGCTGCCAAAGGCTGAAGGACAATGTCTACAATCTCAAGTCCAGCGCGTTCTACACAGCGAAGTGTATTAATGATGATCGATTTGGATCCGGTAATGAGTGTTCCATCCATTTCCAAGCGAACACCAATCATACCGCGGGGATCATTAATTTCATCTTTACCATCCAGTATGAATTGTTTTCGAATAACGCCAATGTTCTCTCTCTCAGGCGGGATAGAACCAACGTGGGATGCTTCAATGACACGAATGACATCCTCATTCGTAATCTCTCGGTTTTGGCTTGAAACAGCTACAATACCATGACATTGTTGAAGCATAACATTGTTTCCAGAAATGCCAACCACCACATCTCTGATTTCCATCCCAATCATTCTTTCTGCTTGCTCAATTGCCCTTCTAATCGAATGAACGGTGTCGTCCATGTCCACGATCGACCCTTTGCGCAATCCTTCAGATTGCACATTTCCAACACCAATTATATTTAACGAGTCTTTACCCGAGTCATTGACCATTTCACCAATGATAACTTTCACACTGGATGTACCGATGTCAAGACTAACATATATTTCATTGCTGTTCATTCTTTGGCACCTCCTTTAGATTTCCTTAAGTTGAACAACAACTATTTTTTTTGTTCAATAAAAGTTTCATAGTAATATTTAAATTATTCGTCACAACTAATTGATTCCCTTTAAAAAGTTTCAATTTTTTTCTACTTTTTCTTTGTTTGTTGACCATTTCGTCAATATTATTCGCCTTATTACGGCAATATTCTGAAATAATCTGACACCAAACGCGAAAACTGCCGCTAAATACAAGTCTACACCAAGATGAACACCGAGAAAAGCTAAACTTGCAGCAAGCATTATATTAAAAAAGAATCCTGAAACAAACACCTTTTCATCATATATATTTTGCAGATATGCCCTGATGCCACCGAAAAGTGTGTCGAATGCCGCTAAGACAGCAATCGACAAATAATTGGAATATTCTTCAGGTATTCGAATCTCCGTTAACAAACCAAGTATGATTCCAATTATTAATCCAATGAATGGAAGCCACATTAAGAATCGCCCCCTTCTTCTGTCGGTTCCATGTAGCGGATACGAATGGAATTATCATAGGCAGGTACCGTTACGTTCGGATTTGGTTTTGAAATAGAAAGTCTGAGATTTTCAATAAAAAATTCTTCCGTAGATTTAGATACTTTCATCCGATTGTATAATTTTTCAGCTGTATTATTATCATCTACACCCACGATAACTTCTATCGGCAAACTATTAATTGTATGTCCATCGATTTTTGTTTCCCGATTGATGTCCCGAATGACAGACGTATTAATAATTCTTCGTCCATCAATCGCTACATATTTTGCTTCGTACATATTCAATTCATTGAGTAATCTTTTTAAAAGTTCTGGTGAAACCACCCTATTAACTGGAGTACCAGGCTTTATTTCTTCGATTACTGGCTCAATATGTAAGGTAATTCCAGGAACAGTAATTTTGGATAATCCAGCTTCAATCTTTAATTCATCTAATGTATCCTTTAAAGCTTGTTCCTTACTTTGTTTTCGCTTAGATTCATAGGCTGCCAGCTTTTCTTCATTTGAACGGATTTCACTTAATAAATTGGATTGAAGTTCTTTTTCTTTAAGTAACGCTTCACGAAGCTGCCAAATATCGCGTGTGTCACGTTCAGCAGGTTTTTTTACTGTTTGAAATTGGATCGCAATCATGAAACCGACCAAAATTGCTATTAATGTAAAACTTGCATTAATTTTTTGGTTGTCCACCTTTTTTCACCTAACCTTTTATATAATCATCCCGTGGACACTACTCCTGAAAATGGCTAACTTCCTAGAATTGGATTTAGGACAATTTCATCATTTTTTTCTAATGTAAAAACAATATTATCGTTCACTAGTTGATCCTTAACCCCTCCAACTAAGTTTATTGATGATGAAAGGACGTCAGGGTCTCCGATTGCTGTAATAATAAATGGTGCTGGATGTTCAATTCCATCCACAGTAATAACCGGTCCATTACAAATAATATAAGAATGACTTGTCAGCCTTTGCCCATTTATAGCAACAGCTGCTGCTCCTGATATATATAGTTCATTCACCACTTTAAATACATGGTGTTCATGAACAAGGTAATTATTAATATTATCTTCTTTTGGGTCGTATGCACCGTCAGTGAGAGTAATCTTAACCCCTTTACCCTGTACCTTCACCTTCCCCAAGAACATACGATATTTTTCGGCATCCTCAGCAAGATTAAGAAAGACCTGTGCTTCCTTTGAGAGGTCTTTTTCATTTTTAAGAACCAAATCTTGTTTTTGATGTAACTCTTTTTGCAGTTCTCGATTACTCTTTTCTTCTGAAATTAATTGATTTCTTAATGCTAGTGTCTTTTCCCACTGTTTACCCGATACATTTGGCTTCTCATTTTTATTTTCTATTTGCGTCAAATGATAAGAAAAGGCAATCATAAATCCTAATACAAGGCAGACGAGGGACAAGATAACATGTTTACCCTTCACCTTTATCTTGCTCAACTTCTTTTTCCTCCCCTTCTGTTTCAAAAGCCTTAAAGTAAGATCCTACTTCTAAGTCAATAATTCCCTTTTTGTTAGGATCTAATTGGGAGATAATTGAGGGATAATGCACCATTTTTTCTGAAAAACTTCTTAATGTCGCACTCACCTCGAATCCATCATTCATAAATAAGGATATATGAAATGGATCTGTTTTCTTGGGAGTATAATGGATTTCAGAGATCGAGTTTGAAATTTCTCTTGGAAGTTGTTCTAACTCTTTAACCAATTGATTGAGGGCTGCCCCTTCTTTAAACTCAAATAAAATTGGAGAATTAACAGGAATTTTATTTGCTGCTCGATTTTTTAGAATTTTCCCATTATCCATAACTGGAAGGAAATTATTCCCTTGTTTTAGATAGGCAATTCTTTTATATTCTTTTACTTGAATAATAACTGTACTAGGCCAGTGAATTTGAATATCAGCTTTTTTGATCTCGGATAATCGCTGTAATTTTACAATGGTTTCTTCCTTTTTTATTTTCCAAATATTCGTATTATTCGAAAGGCCGCTCTGACTGACTAATTCTTCAGCGGAATACACTCCATTGCCTTTTATTGTTATCGTCTTTACATGACTTAATGGTGATTGTGAGTAGGCGATAACTACTATCATTGTAAAAAACAGAATTAACAGGAGCACAAGGCGTCTATTCGCTTTTCGTCGTCTTTGCTCTTTAAGTTTAGGGATACGATCCTCGAGAGCAACGATTTTACCTTTTTCCATTTATTATTCCTCCAAATAAAAAGCAGCTGCCTCAGGAATAGCTAACTAAGCCTGTCCAAACATTCGATAGTGTTACCTTGAAAAGAGAAACAACGGCACGAAAAATCATGCCGTCAGTTACTTTTCGAGGTTGCACCTATAATATTATCAGTAATTATAACACAATATTTGTCATTCGTACGATTATTTTCTTTCTTATTTCCGTCCGATTATTTCTACCTCTGTTTCCATTTTTACATTATAAAGGCTGTAAATGGTATCCTTTACATGCTGAATTAAGTCAAGCACATCTGCTGCAGTAGCATTTCCAGCATTTACTATAAAATTCCCATGCATTTCCGATATTTTTGCACCGCCAATACTATATCCCTTTAACCCAGCATCTTCTATTAATTTTCCTGCGTAATTCGGAAGCGGGTTCCTGAATATACTGCCAGCACAGGGAAAATTCCATGGTTGGGTATCTTTTCGATAATCCTTATTCTTGATCATTTGTGATACAATGACTGCTTTATCACCTTCGACAAGTTGAAATGCAGCTTCTACAACAATGCCTGGTCTAATTTTCTGCAAGACAGATGTTCTATACGAGAATTTCATTTCATCATTCGAAAGCCACTCCATCGTCCCATCTTCAAATAAAATATGAGCCCTTGTCAGTATTTTGCTAATATCTGAGCCGTGTGCACCAGCATTCATATAAACAGCACCGCCAACAGACCCAGGGATTCCACTGGCAAATTCTAATCCGGCCATCCCTTTCTTGCTAATAAGTGTAGCCAAACTTATCAGGGAATGTCCGCCTCCCACTGTAATCTCTGAGCCATTAATTTTAAGTCCATCCACTCCAGAGCCAAGTTTAATTACCGCTCCTTCGATGCCTTTGTCAGAGACTAAAAGATTAGAACCTCTGCCAATCGCCCGCCAATTTAAGCTGTGTTTTTTTACCAACCCCATCACCTGTTTTAAATTTTCAACTGATGAAGGCTCAATAAAAAGATCAGCAGGACCGCCGATTTTGATTGTGGTGTGGTTGACAAGAGGTTCATTTATTTTCACTTTTCCTATATTTGAATTTTGCAATTCCGTTATTATTGCGTCCATATTTACCACCTATCTTTCGAAGATGCATTTATTTCAGTTTATGCTAAAAACGATTATGGGCTACCTTTGATTTGTTTTTACAAGCTCTTGCATTAAGGAATACAGTCTAATAGCTGAATCAGGCACACCTATTTTTTTAGCTTTTAGCTTCATTTCCTTTAAATTTTCATTATTTAAGAGAATACGATCGATGTGGTTCACAAGACTTTTATTATTTAAATCTTTTTCTAATAGTAATTCTGCCGCACCATGGTCACTTAAAGATTTAGCGTTTTTCTCTTGATGATTATTTGTAACATACGGGCTAGGAATAAGAATGCTTGGAATACCGAGCGAGGTAATCTCTGCTAGTGTCGTTGCTCCTGCTCTTGAAACGACTAGATCAATCCCCGCCAGAACCTCTGGCATATTATGAATAAAGGGCTTAATTACTACATTTTTGGGGTTTCCAATTAGATCTACTTCTTTTTTGACATCCTCAAAATGAACGTCTCCTGTAATATAAAGAATTTGATATGGCTTTTCAGCCAATTCCCCAAATGCCTTTACAACAGCCTCATTAATTGGCCTGGCACCACGGCTGCCGCCAAAGATTAAGACTGCTGGTATTGTTGTACTAAGCCCAGCTGCAAGACGTCCTTGAATCCCATCCTTGCCAATTACTTCGGATGCACGAGGATTACCTGTGAAAACAGTCTTCTCTTTCGGAAAGAATTCTTTGGCTTCTTCAAAACAAATCGCAATTTTATTTACATAACGGCTTAAAAATTTATTGGTAAGTCCAGGAACACTATTTTGTTCGTGGATAATCGTTGGGATACCGAGCTTTGACGCAGCATAAACAACAGGTCCGCATACATATCCGCCTGTTCCAATGACAATATCAGGTTTGAACTCTTTTAACATTCTTTTACTGTCTTTTACCCCTTTTAGAAAACGTAGGACAGTTTTTATATTTTCAAAGGAAAGCTTTCTTTGAAAACCAGTAATATGAATTGCTTTAAAAGAAATATTCTCCATCGGAACAAGCTTACTTTCCAAACCATTTTTAGTCCCAATATATAAAAATTGTGCATCTTTATTCTGTTTTTGAATTTCTCGAATTAGTGCGAGAGCAGGATAGATATGTCCGCCAGTCCCTCCACCGCTAACAACTATTTTCATTTTTCCACCTCATTAACTATTTAACACCTTATTGCCATAACTATCTTACTATAAAAACGAACGAAATAAAGCATATGAAAAAAGAATGTTATCTAATTGTAACCTTATGAATTAGATTTCGCTAAAAATAAAAAGAACCCTGCTGCTAAACAGGGGTAAGGTTCAAAAGCGAGAATACCTGCTAATATTAAGGAGAACACCGATCGCCATTAACATCAGGGTCAATGAAGAACCCCCATAGCTCAAAAATGGCAAGGTAATGCCCGTAACGGGCATTAGCCCTGTGACAACTCCAATATTAATCATTACCTGAATAGCCACCATGGCGATGATCCCTACGGCTAAAAAGCTGCCATATAAATCCGGTGCACCTAGGGCGATTCGAATACCTCTCCACAACAACAGTGCAAATAATAGTAATATAAATGAACCACCGATAAAACCTAATTCTTCAGATAGTATTGCAAAGATAAAGTCGGTCTGTGGTTCTGGTAAGTAAAAAAACTTCTGTCGGCTTTCGCCAAGTCCAAGTCCAAACAATCCGCCAGGTCCAATCGCAAAAAGCGATTGAATCATTTGAAAGCCACTTCCCTGCGGGTCGGACCATGGATCTAAAAAGGAAGTTATCCTTTTCATTCGATAAGGTGCGGAAGCAATTAAGCCGACAAACCCTGCTATACCCAACAGTCCAAGGAAAGAAAAATGGCTAATCCGTGCACCAGCAATAAAAATCATGACGACACAGGTTCCCATCATAACTGTTCCCGTACCTAAATCAGGTTGGAGCATGATCATTGAAAAGGCTAAAAAGGCAAGCCCTAATGATGGAACAAGACCTTTCTTAAATGAAGTAATGAGCTTTTGCCGTTCGGACAGATATTTTGCCAAAAAAGCTATCATCGCCAGTTTCATAAATTCTGAAGGTTGAATTGAAAAAGCCCCTACACCAATCCAACTTCGAGATCCATTTCTTTCATTACCTATTCCCGGAATTAAAACAAGAATAAGTAGGACAAAACAAATAATAATAAAGGTTTTCGACCAAGTCCTCCACGTCCAATAGTTGATGTTCATAATAAAAAACATAGCAGCGACTCCTACCCCTGCAAAAAGAGTTTGTCTTTTCGCAAAGAAAAAGGAATCATTAAATTTATATTCAGCCCAGATAGCACTTGCGCTGTAAACCATGATAAGCCCTATTGCCAGAAGCGTGAATGTTACGATCATTAAAATAAAATCGGGAGTTGTTCTTTTTGTCGGCACCACAATACACCTCAACTGCTAGTTTTAGGGCTTTGCAGAACCACGCGAGGTACAAGCCCTTACTTAAGCTTATGCACCGCTTCGATAAAAATGTCTCCCCTGACCTCAAAAGTTTTATATTGATCCCAGCTCGCACAAGCAGGAGATAACAATATTACGTCACCTGATTCGGAGTATCGATAAGCTTCAGGCACTGCCTTGTCAACATTATCGACACGGATGATTGTTTTTATTCCAGCCAATGTCCCGATCCGTTCCATCTTAGGAGCGGTTTGCCCAAATGTAATCATTGCTTTTACATTTTTTAAATAAGGCAGGAGCTCATCAAACTCGTTACCGCGATCCAAACCGCCTGCCAGCAGAATAACAGGTGCTTCAAACGCAGCTAAAGCATTAATGGATGCCAGAATATTCGTCGCTTTAGAATCATTATAGAATTTTCTACCGTTCACTTCTGTAACGAATTGCAGGCGGTGCCTGACACCAGTAAATGTACGCAGAACCCTTTGAATCGCGCTATTTTCTACGCCTGAAAGCTTTGCCGCAGCCATAGCAGATAAAATATTTTCAAGATTGTGGTTGCCCGGCAGAGCTATTTTCTCAATTTCCATCACTTTTTCTCTATTAAATATAATCCAACCATCGGAAATATAAGCACCTTCCGACAGTTTCTTCTTTGTAGAAAAAGGAATGATGCTGGCCTTAGAGTGACGAGCAACTTCTAAAGTTTCTTCTTGATCCGCATTGACAATGAGATATTCAAGTTCTGTTTGATTTTTTGTGATGTTTGCCTTTGCTGTAATATATTCTTTTTTTGTCCCATGATAATCCAAATGGGCATCATATAAGTTTGTAAGAATGGCAATTTTAGGATTAAAATTGACAATCCCCATTAATTGAAACGAAGATAATTCAATGACAATCGTATTGTCTGCAGTTGCTTCCTCCGCAACACCTGATGCCACTGTACCAATATTCCCTGCAATTAGCGGGTTCTTTTCATCCTCTTTCAACATTTCATAGACTAAAGTTGTCGTAGTTGTTTTCCCGTTTGTTCCTGTAATAGCAATAAATGGGGCTTCCGAAACCTCATACGCAAGCTCTACCTCGGTGATTACCGGAATTCCTTTTTCAATAGCTCCAGCAATCATTGGGTTGTTATAAGGAATACCTGGATTCTTAACGATCAGCTCGAAGCCTTCATCAAGAAGTTCAATAGGATGTTCACCACAAATCACTTTTATCCCTTGTTCTAATAGCCCTTGTGCCTCAGGATTTTCCGAGAATGGCTTTTTATCATTAACCGTCACAAATGCTCCAAGCTTATGTAATAGAGCGGCTGCTGTTACCCCGCTTTTCGCCAAACCAAGGACAAGAATTTTTTTATGACTGAAAGTTTTAATCTGTTTCAATTTATAACCACACCTCTATATAGATTCCTAGTATCGCAAGGATTAATCCAACACTCCAAAAAGTGACGACAACACGCCATTCCGACCAACCTACTAATTCATAATGGTGATGCAATGGGCTCATACGGAAAATCCGTTTACCGGTTGTTTTAAAGGAGATAACCTGTAAAATAACGGATAATGTTTCAATGACAAATACTCCTCCGATAATGATAAGCAAAATTTCAAGTTTGGTAAGAATTGCGATAGTGGCAATTGCCCCTCCAAGGGCAAGTGAACCGGTATCTCCCATGAAAACCTTGGCTGGATGGGCGTTAAACACCAAGAACCCTAACACAGCTCCTACAACCGCCACAGAAAATATCGCAATTTCCATCTGTGATTGATTCCAAGCAAGTACTGCTAGTGCACCAAAAGCAATTGCTGCGGTACCTGACACCAGGCCATCAAGTCCATCGGTTAAGTTGACCGCATTTGAAAAGCCAACTAACCAGAATATGATGAAAAAGATGAAAAACCAGCCTAAATCAAATGTTGTTTCAGTAAAAGGGATACTAATTTCGGTAGAGAAACCTTGTTGTTTATAGATAAGATAAAAGATAATTGAAATAATGATTTGACCTGCTAGCTTTTGTTTAGAGGTTAATCCTAAATTCCGTTTTAACGCGACTTTGATAAAATCGTCTAAAAAACCAAGCAATCCAAAACCAAGCGTTACAAGAAGCAGCAAATATGTTTTAACGGTCGGTTCAGAAAATTTTCCAGTCATTACAAGTGTCGTAATAACGATCGAAAACAAGATCATCACACCACCCATGGTTGGTGTGCCAGATTTTTTCTGGTGGGATTTTGGCCCTTCTTCACGAATGCTTTGTCCAAATTTCAACCTTCTTAAGAAGGGAATAAATACAGGAGAAAGCAATACTGATATAAGAAAGCCCATAATTATTGTAAAAAAAATAACTTGCTCGAGCATTTTATTCCCTCCTTTCAGGTTTGTTTTTATTAATTACCTCGTTTAATAACACAGATATATCATATGTTTCGTTATTTTTATTAAGAAGTTTTTTATTTGAAAATTTAAAGTTAGTTATCGCCATAATTTTGTCTGTTTCTCCATTTAATTTTTCAATATATCTATTTAAAATTGTTACAATTGCATCAGCAGGATCGTTTGTAAAAAATACTGGAAAATGGTTCGGAGTATACCTTGGAAGATCGTGTTCTTGATTCCAAATAGCTGCGATTGCTCCATTGGCAATCGCTTCTGAAAGCTCACCATACATTCCGTTATATGACACAAATAATCCTTTTGGCTGCGCTTCGTTTGCTTGGTCGCTAACCGAAGCAAACAAAAAATCGTCTTGGATTCCACAGCTAGAATCAAATAGACCTCCCAAGTCTTTCAAAGCTAAATACATAGCTATCTCCCCTCAATCGCTTCCCGTGCTACCAGCCTGTCATCAAAATCGTGAACGACATTGCCAATAATTTGATATGTTTCATGGCCCTTACCGGCTATTAAGATCACATCTCCTGTTGTTGCCTGTTGTATTGCTGTATGAATCGCTTCTTTACGGTCAGGTATGATCTTATATTTTTCACCCTCAACCCCCGCTTCCATTTCCTTCAATATTGCTAATGGGTCTTCACTTCTAGGGTTATCTGACGTGAGGATAGGATCTGTGGCCAATTGACAGGCTATCTGAGCCATCAATGGCCGCTTCGTACGATCTCGATCTCCACCGCAGCCTACGATGACGAAGATTCTTTTTTTGGCAAAATGCTGAACCGTCTTTAATACATTTTCAAGGCTGTCAGGTGTATGGGCATAGTCAACAATAACCGTGAAATCTTGTCCTGCATTTACAAGTTCAAACCTTCCTGATACACCTTCTACACTTTCAATGGATTTAATAATTTCATTAATTTCGACTCCGGACACAAGTGAGGCAGCAATACTTGCTAAAACATTATAAACACTGAATTTCCCAATTAATTGCATTTGGATCGGAAATTTTTCCGTTTCGACAAAAAGATTGAAATGAGTACCAGAGGAAGTCATTTGGATGTTTTTCGCTTGAATATCGGCCTTGTTGTCGATTCCATATGTAATTACATGTGCGGCAGTTGACCTGCTATACATATCAGAGGCAGGGTCGTCTGCATTTAAAACAGCAAATTTTGGTTTATGATGATCAAATGTATTACCGAGCTGGGCAAATAATAAACTCTTCGCACGCTTATATTCATCCATTGTCTTATGATAATCCAGGTGGTCTTGCGTTAGATTTGTAAACACTGCCACATCATAATCGCAGCCATGGACCCTGCCAAGGTCTAAGGCATGCGAAGAAACCTCCATTACAGCAGTATTTACACCTGCTTCAACCATTTGCTGAAAGGTTTTTTGAAGTATCAAGCTTTCAGGTGTGGTGTTTTTGGTTTCAATCGTCTTTTCAGCTATTTTAGTGTACATCGTGCCAATCAAACCAGTTTTTTGACCAGCATCTACCATTATTTTTTCAATTAAATGACTGGTGGTTGTTTTTCCATTTGTTCCTGTGATCCCAATTAAATGCAGCTTTTTAGTTGGCTGCCCATAAAGAGTATCAGCTAACACAGCCATTGCTCTTGTTGTATCTTTTACAAGAATAACAGGCACATCAAGTGATAACGGACGTTCCGCAAGTATGGCTGCTGCGCCGTTTTTGACAGCTGATTCTGCAAAATCATGACCATCATCTGTATAACCTTTAATACAAATAAATAAGCTCCCTTTTTGCACCTTCCGATTATCGTTTTCGATCGATGTAATTTCCAGATCTTCACCTTTAAAAGGAACTAAAAGATGCAAATTCTTAAGCAGCTTTTGTAGCTTCATTTCTCTCAAATCCTCTCATGACCGTACATACATATTACCAGTATTTACCTCAAAATTCTTCTTAACGAAAGTTCCATCTTATTTTACATTAAAATATTTTATTTTGCTATTTAGTTATATAAGCTTAAAGAAAAAATTAGGCGGCGGAAAACATTCCGACCGCCCTAACAATAAAAAATTCAACTCGAGTTATTCTTCTTTACCAAAATAAAGCCTAATTTTTGACCCTTCCTTCACTTTGGTTCCGGCTACAGGAGATTGGCTAATAACCACATCTCCCTCCCCGCTGGCATCTACCTTTAAGTTAATAAGCTGATCCATTAACTCCATTTTTGTTAAACCGGTAAAATCAGGAAGTTTTATTAAAGGAGTATCTGGCCATTTTAGTTCTTTTTCAATTTGATCCTTCCTCGGCTCAACCCCCATTGCTTTCATGCTATCTTTCATAATATTACCTACAATTGGAGCGGTAATGGTTCCCCCAAATGCCGTAACTCCTTTTGGGTTATCAACAGCAACATAAACGACAATCTGTGGGTCATCAGCAGGGGCAAAGCCCATAAAAGAAACAATAAAGTTATTTTCTAAGTATCTGCCGTTTTGTGCTTTTTGCGCAGTCCCTGTTTTACCACCAACACGATAGCCTTCAACAAATGCCCTGCCACCTGTCCCTTGGGCCACTACACTTTCAAGTGCATGGCGGATTTCCTTTGAAGTTTTCTCGGAAATTACTCTTCTTTTTTCAACAGGAGAATTCCTCATTACAATCTCTTTGGTTACAGGATCAATTAACTCTTTCGCAATGAACGGCTTGTATAATATTCCGCCATTGACCGCTGCTGACACTGCGGTTACCTGCTGGATCGGTGTTACAGATACTCCTTGTCCAAAAGCAGTTGTTGCCTGTTCAACAGGACCTACGCGGTTCAAATTAAATAAAATCCCTGTTCCTTCACCTTGTAAATCAATTCCAGTTTTCTGACCAAATCCAAAATCCTTAACATATTTAAAAAGCTTTTCTTTTCCTAGTCGTTCACCTAATTCAACAAATCCAGGGTTACACGAGTTTTCAACAACCTCTAAAAATGTTTGATCACCATGCCCGCCCCGCTTCCAGCATTTTAACCTTGCACCTGCTACTTGAACCGACCCAGAATCATGGAAATGTTCCTTTTCCAAGTTAACTTTTCCTTCATTCAATGCTGCAGCAAGGGTAATAATTTTAAAAGTTGAACCAGGTTCATAGGTTGACCAAACTGGCAGGTTCCGATTATAGACCTCTTGGGGTACATTCCGGAAATTAGCAGGATCAAAAGTTGGTCTGCTTGACATCGCTAAAATTTCACCACTATTTGGGTTCATAGCAATGGCGATAATACCATCTGGATTGTATTTTGCCTCAGCAATATCTAGTTCTCTTTCGACAATGGTTTGTATCTTTGAATCGATTGTCAGCTTCAAATCGAGACCGTTGATCGGCTGCTCATAATCATCTGCCATATCGTTCATTCTTTCACCTTTAGCATTCGCATAGAACTTAACTGAGCCCCGTTCACCACTTAGCTCTTTATCATAATATTGCTCTAGTCCCATCAACCCCTGGTTGTCCACTCCTGCAAACCCAAGTACATGTGAGAGATAACTCCCCATGGGATAATGACGCTTGGAGTCTTCCCCAATATAGACCCCTTCAAGACCCAGGGATCTGATTTCCTTAGCCTTTTCATGAGAAATTTTTCTGCCTTCCTTTATACGAACAATTCTCTCCTTTAAGGTGATATCCCGGTATGCCTTTTCTTTTGACATATTTAAAACGGAGGCCAGCTTTTCCGCGGTTGTTGCTGGGTCCTTTATTTGTCTTGGGACCACCCAAACAGTGGGGGTACTTATATTCGTTGCCAACGGCACCCCATTACGGTCTACAATTTCTCCTCGTTCAGGTTCGAAAGGGATATTACGGCTCCAAGAGTCTTTTGCTCCTGCAGTCAACCAATCACCCAAAACAAATTGAACATATCCAAGCCGCACATCAATAATTAAGAAGGTTAGAATACCAACGAATAGAGCAATCATTAATCGTTTACGGACAGTTACATTTGAAACTCGCATATTTTGAACGACCCTCCTTTTTCTATCGTTCATTTATATGCTTGTACTTTTTTTATTAGAACGCCGAATAACGTTAATAAATAAGAGAAAATCCCGCTCTAGTAAGCGGGATTAACGTTTAATCTTGGACTATTTCTTCAATGGTTTCTTCTGATTGGTCTTGACCATTTGAATTAGCCTGATTTTCTTGAGTCCACTGTTCTTCAGGAGTTTTTAAATCAACTATTAAGAAATCACCGTTTCGCATAATCGTTTTTGGTTTGATATTTTGTTGAGTTACGTAGCCTTGTCCCTTTGAATTCAGTTTTAAGCCAGCAATATTGGCTACTTTCATTACATCTCTAAGTGACCAGCCTGTCATATCTGGGGCCAGTTTATCTCCATTTGTTTGGATGATTACCTTTTCCCCCTCTAAAACAGTCGTACCTGACTCTGGTAATTGTCTGACAACTTTTGTTCCTTTGCCTATTACAACGGTTTCAATGTCCTTTGCCTTTAGTTCTTTTTCTGTTGCCTCGACCGACTTCCCGATAAAATCTGATAGTTTATTTAATTGTGCTTTTTCACTTTTAGAAGGTTGGATATTTAAATATTGCAAGCTGTTTTTCATGACAGGATTAAAAATAGCCGAGACAGGAAGGGCACCTATGCCGGTTCCATCAAGATCAGGCTGCTGAACAGCAACATATACAATCAACTTGGGATCATCCTTAGGGGCCATGCCTAGAAACGAAAACATATAGTTATCTGCCCCTTGTAAATATCTTCCGTTCGGTCCTGGGATATTAGCTGTCCCCGTTTTACCAGCGACACTGTAGCCATCAATTTTGTAACGGCCACCCGTTCCATTAGGTGAGGTAACCACGGTTTCAAGGATATCACGAACCTGTTTGGCAGTCTCTTTTGATATAGGAGTTGAAACGACCTCAGGAGTGGTTGATTTAATCGTTTCTCCTGTGTCATGATTGACAATTTTTTTGACTACATGCGGCTTTATCATTTTCCCGTCATTAGCTATCGCTGTTGCCGCTTGAATTTGTTGAATCGGTGTAATTGCCGTTCCCTGTCCGTATGCAGTTGTAATTTTTTCAATCGGATAAGTAAACTGAATCTTTCCTGAGGTTTCATCGGGAAGATCAATACCCGTAGGTTTATCAAAACCAAATTTTGTTAAATATTCTCTAAACTTTTCAAAACCCAACTTCTCCTTCGCAATCTTCGCAAATGCAACGTTTGATGAACGTTGCACACCTTCAAGATAGGTGATGGTTCCCCAGCCTGAGTAATTATGGTCATGAATTGCTTTATCCTTTTTGGTAACTTGATAGGAACCAGATTGATAGGTTTCATTCGGATTAAAAACCTTTTCTTGCACCGCTGCTGCAAGTGTAAATATTTTCATTGTCGATCCAGGTTCAAATGAGGTTTCAATAGCTTCATTATGCCAGCCTTTATCAATTCCTTCTTTTGTTTTTGGATGGAAGGACGGCCGTTGCCCCATCGCTAATATTTCTCCTGTTTTCGGATCGGCTACAATCGCAATAATTTTTTGAGGTTTATATTCCTTATCTACCTTGTTCATTGCATCTTCTAAAAAGGTTTGAATTTTTTGGTCTATGGTCAAATAGACATCATTCCCATTTTGAGCAGGAGTAATTTTTTCCTTCTCGTCCGGAAGTATATAGCCCCACAAATCACTCTCAAAATTTAATTTACCATTTTTTCCTGTTAATTCATCATTTAGAATTTTCTCGATTCCCATTTTCCCAATTGATTTAATCGTTTTATCCTTTTGCTCAATCCGGTCTGCATACCCAACTAAATGTGAAGCAAAAACTCCGTTTGGGTAAAAGCGTTTGGACTCACGTAGAAAAGTTATTCCAGGCAACTTTAAATCTTCTATCTTTTTCTTTGTCTGATTAGTAATATCTTTGCCTGCCTTGCCAAACTCAACCTGAAATTTCTTATTTCTTATTCCTGTAGTTAAAATATTATAAATCTCTGACTCATCCATTTCTAAGTATTTAGCTAATTCCTTTGCTGTTTTGTCTGGGTTTTTAACGTGTTGCGGTTTTTTGGGATTCGTCGTCATCTTCTTATCTAAAATAGCGATTAATTTATAGGCATTCGTATCTTCAGCAATTACCCCGCCATTCCGATCAAAGATATCGCCCCTTAAGGCCGCCAAATTCCCTTCCCTGCTATATTTCTCTTGAGCTTTCGCAGCAAGAGGCTGCCCGTCTACTTCTCCAGAGATTTGTATCGAAAAATACCTAAAGAGTAATACAAAAAAGAGCAAGCCAAATAATCCAAATAAAATGGCTGCTCCTGCATTCATATATGGTTGTTTCTTGTTCATTTTAATGCACTACCTTGACATTATTTTCATTTTTAATAAGGCCCATTTCCTTGGCCTTTTGATAAATTCGATCATATGCACTTAATTCGCTTACCTGAACCTGTAAATCACTATTTACCTTCTGTTGTTCGGACACTTTTGCTTCAATAACCTGGATGTCCTTATTGACCTCGTAAATTTTAGATTGGTTCGAAATAATGTGAATCGCCCCAAAACATACAAATCCAGCAAAGGCTAATCCAATTATTTTTTCTCCTGGAGTAAGCCAGGATTTTTTGATAATTACTTGACCTTTTTTTTCGACTTTCTGCTCTGTTTGTTGCTGCTCTAGATACTTCCTGGCAAGATTACTCAAACGCTTCCCCTCCAGATTTTATTCATTTTCTACCACCAATGCCTAGGTGATAGTATTTTTTATAATTTTTCTGCAATACGGAGCTTTGCAGATCGGGCACGATTGTTTTGTTCTAATTCTTCTTCAGATGGAAGAATTGGTTTCCGTGAGATTAGCTTTAAGATCGGTTTATACTCATCTGGAATGATTGGTAAACCTGGAGGTAAATTAGGGGTTTCACTTGCTTTCTTAAGGGCTGCCTTGCAAATCCTGTCCTCTAGAGAATGAAAGGTAATAACACTTATTCTCCCCTCTGGGTTTAATAAGTCAATTGCTTGATTTATAGACTTTTCAAACACAGCTAATTCATCATTAACAGCAATTCTTACTGCTTGAAAAACTCGCTTGGCAGGATGTCCACCTTTTCTTCTAGCAGGTGCTGGAATAGCATCCTTAATCAATTCAACTAATTCTGCCGTTGTTTCAATTGGTTTTGCAAGTCTTGCCGCTTCAATTTTACGTGCTATTTGTTTAGAGAATTTTTCTTCGCCATAGCGGAAAAAGATGCGAACTAAGTCTTCATATGCCCAATGATTAATCACATCATAGGCAGAAACATCAGCATCATTATCCATCCTCATATCGAGTGGTGCATCATGATGATAGCTAAAACCTCTTTCTGGTGTATCCAATTGTGGTGAGGATACCCCAAGATCGTATAGGACTCCGTCAACTTTAGCAATTCCTCGATCATTAAGCTCTTCTTTTAAATATAAGAAATTGCTTTTTATTATCTCTAATCGGTCTCCATATTGTGCCAACTTCTCTTTAGCATGTGCAATAGCTGTCTCATCCTGGTCAAATGCAAATAGTTTACCGCGGGCTCCGAGTTTTGAAAGAATCAAGGAACTGTGTCCCGCCCCACCCAAAGTACAATCAACATAAATACCATCTGACTTAATATTTAATCCATCAACAGCTTCCTTTAACAACACAGTTGTATGTTCAAACATGTAGTAACCACCTTTTCCAATCGAACGATATATAACAGAAAATATATTAACATAATTTATCCATTATATATCAAAGCCAATCATATTTTCTGCAATTTCCGCAAAAGATTCTTCAGACTGTGAAAAATAGTCTTCCCAAATCTGTTTGCTCCAAATTTCAATTCGATTGGAAACACCCAAAATTACACATTCTTTTTCTAGCTTTGCATATTGCAATAGTGGTGCTGGGATATTAATTCTTCCTTGCTTATCAAGTTCACTCTCTGTTGCTCCAGAAAAGAAGAAGCGAGTAAAAGCACGGGCATCTTTTTTTGTCAGAGGTAAGCCTTTTAACTTTTCTTCGATAAGCTCCCACTCTGATATGGGGTAACCAAATAAACATTGATCCAATCCACGTGTGATAATAAACATTTCACCAAGCTCATCACGGAATTTGGAGGGCACAATCATGCGGCCTTTATTATCAATGCTGTGATGGTATTCACCCATGAACATACCCATGACCCCCACTTTCTATTAAAAATGTACCACATTCCCCCACTTTCCACCACCTATTTTTTAACTATTCGCGTTAATTCTTAATTATCCTGTTTCATTAAGTTATTTTTTTACAAAAAAAAGAAAAACTCCACTATGTAAGTGAAGTTTTTCTATATTTTCATGACCTTGTGCCTTCCATCAAATTCGAATCTTCCAGTCATTAAGTCCTTAATAAAATTCAATCCATATTGATTTAGATAATAAAATACATTCCAAACCCTCTCTTGCGGAAAACCATCAGGTCTTAAAGCAAGATCGACACGCGCATATTTTTTGATCATATTATCGTGCTTTAATCTTACTGCTTCATCAAGTTTCTTTTCCAAAAAGTCGATTTCTTTTAATAAGTAACCTTCGTTTTTCTTAAATAATGGTAGGAGGCCGCGGTCTAACTGAGCTGTTTTTGCTTCAATTTGTCTATACTGCTTTACTAAATGGTCTTTAGTAATTGAAAATAGTGACTCTACTTCTTTGTCTTTTATTGCTTCTAGAAATTGGTGTCTTCCTTTGTCCGTTCCAATGCTCAAAACTTCTGCTAAATTTAGATGCAATTCTGCAACATCCGTTTCCACCGATCGATCAAGGATGGTAATATTCAAACGGGGAACGATCGGCGGCATCTTCATATCAAAATGTTCAAAAACTAGTTTGAGTTCTGCCCAGTATGATATTTCACCTGGCCCCGCAATGAAAGCAACAGTTGGAAAGAGCCATTCCTGCATTAACGGACGCGTCACCACATTATTGCTTAAATTTGCCGGATTCTCCTCGGCTAGCACCACTAATTGTTCTCTCGTAAATGCCAAGGTCCCATTTTTCCCCACAAAACGATCATTTCCTCGATCGTACTCAAGTAGAATCCGTTCACTCATTTTCTGATCATAGTAGAATAGGTTGGCATTTTCTTCACTTGCATCAATCGTAATCGGAAAACCCTTTATTCCAATTTCCCTTTGTTGTTCCAATAATTTGTTTGTTATCGCTTCATGGTGAAGAATTTGACTTTTTAAAAATTCTTTCTGCAGCAAACGAAACTCTTTGTTACCTGAATCAACAATTAATAACCCATAATCCTTGAACAATTCCATAATAATATTTGCGAAGAAATCGACGAAGGTGGTTGATATGGATATTTGTTCTTTGGCAAATTCTAATAGTGTATTCGTATGCTCTGTCTCACCGAAATTCTCAATTAGATTATTAACCCATGATAGACAGCTTTCTTTGTTTAACTGAATATCGGAGACCATTTTCTTATTAACTACTCTCTCCGGATAGGTCCATTTATCTACCTTTCGATTAACAGGCACAAACACATGATTAACTTCTTGGAAATCATGATCTTCGCCTGCAATCCAAAATACTGGAACGACTGGTACTCCAAGCTGCTCTTCCTTTTGCTCTGCTAATTTAATAATTGAAATGACTTTATGTATTGAATAAAGCGGCCCTGTGAGGATCCCTGCCTGCTGACCACCAATAACAACGAGGCTATTATTTGTTTTAAGTTTATCAATTGACTTGATAACAGCTTCAGACGATGGAAACTGCTTCATAAAGCTCTCAATGTGTTCAGCAACCTCTACGCGAGGAAATGACCGGTTACTTAGTTCAGAAACCCTTTTGGCATCATCGGTTAATTCATTATACCTGTAATGAAAAAAAGGCTCGATTTCAGTAGACTGTTCCAAATAATTCGAAGCAAACCGATTTGTTGCTGGTAAAGAGAGATTTAAAATCTCCATTCATGTACTTCCTTTCTGATCACCCAAATTCATTCTTTTTAGAGTATACCACTACCAACCGGATTTGAAAAAAACTTTGGCTTGAAATCAGTTGGAAAAGGTAAATATTAATGCACGATGGATTAATCCATATAGCGTTAAGGTGATGTATGCAAGGAGAAAAAGGATAAAATTAAAACGCCAAAAACCCTTCATCACTTTTTTCAAAACAATTTCTTCTTTTACCTTCCAATGAACAAATACAAAAATCATCGCAATTAAAATCATTATTAGTATTATTAACCAAAAAAGTGATTTACCCCAAATAGTAGCGATTAAAAAATGAACGGAAATAATAAATAAAATCGTTGTATAATCAAGTGCCATGTGGACAGATTTTCGAGTATTTTTTGTCACCAGTTTTGTTATAAAAAAAACGATGAATAATCCTAAAAATGGCAAAGTGAAGAAAATAGATATTATGGAGGATAGAAAAGTAATCAAGAGTTCGCCTCCTTTAACACTTCTTTCCCTTTTATTAAATAATAAAGGTTCTCAACCTGAGGTGCGGTCATTTCCTTAAATTGTGCTTCTTCTAAAATATACCCTAAGATTGCATCTACTTCTGTCATTTTGTTCGCTTCAATATCCCTAAGCATGGAGGAGCGGTTTTCGGAGGTGTTTTTACATATATCAATAATTTGTAGTTGATGTACTTCAGCATTTTTCAAATTTAATACCGTAGAAATTTCGGAAAATAAATTTTTTAATACATGAAAATAGTATTGATTATTTATTAATTCGCCATTTTTAACATGAAGAATTGCCGTTAATGGATTAATGACTGCGTTGACAATTAATTTATTTTGCAGCATTTGAAAGTAATCCTCTTTGAGAACAAGTGGAAATTCGTTTGGTGCTGAAAAAACAAATTCACTCAAAAGTGTTGTATCTCCCTTGAAAACAGCAACATTAGTTATACCTTCACCATTATGGGATACAGTATATGAATTTTCTTTAAGGGCTCCGTGCTCCACTGATCCCACATAAATATTAGTAAACGGGATTGTTTCAAGCTGTTTTAAATGCCCCATGCCATTCTGTAAAAATAATAGATTGTTAGGAATTACCTGTAATTGATTTATTTTCTCAATAATTGGATAAAGATGATACTGTTTGACCGCGATAATTGTTATATCCTCTACTCCCTTCCACTCTGTAATTGGCAGGGCCTGTACAAAGGATATCGTTTGTTCTCCTTTTTTCTTTAGTACGATTCCATTTTTGTTTATCTCAGATGTTTGCTCTGTTGATCTGCAGTATATCGTAACCTCAAACACCCTACTAATATAAGCGGCAAATAATAAGCCAATTGATCCAGCACCTATAATTCCAACCCTCATGGTAACCCCTCTTTTTAGTCATCGTTACCCATATTTTATCAGATGCAGTCGATAGTTTGTTAGAAAGATTAGAAAAAATAAGCCCTATTCGACAACCGCCGAATAGGGTCTATAAAATTATACGGGGTAAACCGGATGCTTACGCACACTGAAATTTAATTCTTTCGTTTCATAGTAAGCAAAGCGTTGAATAAGTATATTTCGTAATTCAGACGGAGCGACGATTTCATCGATAATAAGCTCTGAAGCAAGCTTGTAAATGTCGATATGCTCTTTGTATTCTTTCTGTTTTTCTTGGACAAAAGCAATTTTTTCTTTCGGGTCGGTTATTTCATTAATTTTGTTTGAATAGACCGCATTGACAGCGGCTTCTGGACCCATAACGGCAATTTGTGCGGTCGGCAACGCGATGCAGCAATCAGGTTCAAAAGCGGGACCTGCCATCGCATAAAGACCAGCACCATAAGCTTTCCTAACAATTACAGATATTTTCGGAACAGTTGCTGAGCTCATAGCAGCAATTAATTTTGCCCCATGACGGATAATTCCTGCACGTTCAACCTTTGTTCCGATCATGAAACCAGGTACATCTGCCAAAAATAATAGCGGAATATGAAAAGCATCGCAAAGCTGAATAAATTTTGCAGCTTTATCAGCGGAATCAACAAACAAAACGCCGCCTTTTACTTTTGGCTGATTAGCAATAATTCCAATAGCTCTTCCATCGATTCTAGTTAATCCCGTTATCAATTCTGGGGCAAATAATTTTTTAATTTCATAAAAGCTATCTTGGTCCACAAGTCTATCAATACATTCATACATATCAAACGGTGCGTTTTGGTTTTCTGGAATGATCGCTTCTAGTTCACGGCCTTGTTTCGCTGCTGCGCCTTCAGTCATTCTTGGTTTTTCTTTAAAACTGCTTGGAAAGAAACTGATATACTTTTTAGCTGATTCAATCGCATCTTCCTCACTATAAGTGAGAACATCCCCACAGCCGCTGACAGAACAATGCATCCTGGCACCGCCCATTTCCTCAAGCGTTACCTTTTCGCCGATAACCTTTTCTGCCATACGTGGTGATCCCAAATACATCGAAGCATTTTGATCAACCATAATAACAATATCGCAAAATGCAGGGATATAAGCCCCACCAGCAGCGGACGGGCCAAACAGAATACATACTTGGGGAATCATCCCGGAAAGCTTCACTTGATTATAAAAAATTTTTCCCGCACCTCGTCGATTTGGAAACATTTCTAATTGATCTGTTATTCTTGCTCCTGCTGAATCGACCAGATAAAATAACGGAACTTTTAATTTCTCCGCTACTTCTTGAATACGGATTATTTTTTCAACCGTTCTTGCTCCCCATGACCCTGCTTTAATTGTTGAATCATTTGCCATGACACAGACAGTCTGACCTTTAATTTTACCAATCGCTGTTACGACACCATCTGCAGGAAGGTCACCAGCCTTAAAATTGGCGAATTTACCATCTTCTTCGTATTTTCCTTCATCAAGCAATAATTGAAGACGCTCACGAACAAAGAGCTTTTTTTGCTGTTTAGCCTTCTCATGATATTTTGGTTGTCCGCCGGATTCAATTATTTTACGGTTCTCGTTCAATTGATTTTTCAATAATTTTCCTCCTCAAAAAACGTCCGTTAATATGTTTCATCATCATTTTCTAAATTTCCTGCAATCTTTGAAAACGCTATCTGAACTTATTTGAAGAATTTTTTGAGTTTTTGTTATATAATAAAGGTAATTCATTTGAATAATGCAAAATTAATTTCATATCATGTTATTCAGGAACAAATGAATATATACAAGATTATGAGGTTTTCATATTTAGGAGGTCGACTATGGCAATTAAAGTGGAAAGACTAAAAGTAAACTTTAAAACACTAGAAGAGTTTAAAAAGTTTAAAGAATATGGGATTCAAGAATTGTCTATGCTCGAAGATCTTGAAGCAAATATGGTTGATAACAATAGCGACTCACCATTCTACGGAATTTATTTCGGGGACAAACTAGTAGCACGAATGAGTTTATATCAAATTGATGCAAAATTTGACCGCTACTTCTATCCGCCGCAAAATTACTTAGAACTATGGAAGCTCGAGGTATTGCCTGATTATCAAAGTAAGGGGTATGGCAAAGTGCTTGTAGAATTTGCGAAGAACTTTGGTCTCCCGATTAAAACGAACCCTAGAGTTCAATCAAGGAGTTTCTGGGAAAAAATGGACTTTGCCAATGTAGAATACGATATGGAGCGTGACCGTGGAGAAAATCCATTGGTTTGGTATCCTAAAGGCGTCGAACCACAACATCATAATTAAAAAAATGAAAAAGCGGACATTAGGTCCGCTTTTTCTACTTTTCTACTCTTTCAAGGTTACCGTTTTTATCCATTTGAAATTTTACCTTTTGTTGTCGGTCCTCATCTTGAAGGACGACCATTTTTCGAGCTCTTTCCATAATTTCAATTAATGATCGATAATCCTCTTCGATTGCTTTTAAATTTTTGGATAATCTTTCATTTTCTGCAGCTAAATAGAATGCCT
The DNA here is from genome assembly GCF_018613205.1 of Bacillus sp. ISL-46. Lineage (NCBI taxonomy): Bacteria > Bacillati > Bacillota > Bacilli > Caryophanales > Bacillaceae > Bacillus > Bacillus sp. ISL-46. Next base: position 187,181 of record NZ_JAGGQR010000027.1, on the reverse strand, counting down.
TCTTTTCCAACTCTTTGATTTTTTCAAAAGACCTCTTCCTGTCTGCTTCAAAATCGGATGAAACTTGCGCTTTTTGATGGAGACCCTCTAAAAATTGAATAACAGCCGAAAACGTAATTGTGCTGCTTGGCACATTTCCTTTTGGTGAAGGAACGCTTTCTACTTTAACTTCTTCCTGAATAGTCTCTACTTCATTCGAGACTGGCTGCTTTTTCAACTCTTTACGCTGCTTTTTGGCAAGCTCTATTCCTGATTTATATTGTTTTCTAACAAATGAATTCCATCGAAAGCCACAGGCTGCAGAGGTACGCATAAGCTGCTTCCCTACTTCCTCAAACGCTTGCAGCTGTGTCCCGCCTTCACGGATGTGCCGTAACACAACTTCAGCAAGCAACAAGTCTTCGTCTTGGGACCATGCATCTTGTCGAGTTGGTGACATTAAATCATCCCTCCTAGTGTTTTTATAATACATATGCATCTACTAGAAAAGATAGACTTAATCAAAAGCGGTGTTTTAATCTTTATTCATTGTTTTTCCCTATAAAAGTTTTTACATATTGATGATGGGCATCACTTTCCCACAATAAGGAACAATTTCTTACCTCTTCCTCTATTCTTTCACGCAAATTAGTTTCCTCCCACTTTCTAACCCAAAGCATTTTATAGGATTTCAGCACACTTCGATCATTTGTTAACATTTTCTCAAGGTATGCTTCACAAGCCTTAAGAGAGTTACCCCTATACAAAGCATCTATAAAACCAATTTCGTTTAAAAATGACGCTGTTTGCAGTTCAGCCTCCATTAAAAGCTTCATAGCAGCTGAGACTGGGAACTTTTCTGTTAAAATTGAACCTCCACCCCAGCCTGTTGTTATCGCTTGCTTGCCTTGTACAAACCCTGCCTTTATACCTTCTCGCGCAATACGAAAGTCGCAAGCTGCTGCAAGTTCGCACCCGCCGCCAACAGCTGTTCCATTTATGAGAGCCATGGTTGGAACCGCTAAGGTTAGCAGCGAATAAAGAATATTAGCCATTTTAGAAAGCATTGGGTACGCTTCTTCCTTTGTGTGAAGCTTATGAAAAACAGATAAATCTCCTCCCGAACAAAAAGCCCGATCGTCTTTTCCAGTAATCACAAGTGCCTTTATATCTGGTTCTGAGGCTCTTTTTATCGCCTCAGCTAAGCCTTCCATCACGTCAAAATTAATAGCATTTCTTTTTTCACTTCTATTAATCGTAAATAATAAATAACCCTTTTCCTGTTTTTCAATGGAATAAGACAAAATGTCGCAACCTTTCATTATTAATTGATAGGCTGTGTTAAACTTGTCTGTTGATTTCCGCTCCATGCGCGTGCGGTTCGCGGGCGTGCCGGGGAGCCTCCTCGTCGCTTCGCTCCTGCGGGGTCTCCCCTGCCCCGTACTCCCGCAGGAGTCTCGCGCATTCCGCTCCAATCAACAGATTGTGAAAAATCAACATTTAGCTTTAACACAGCCAATTGATAAAGGGATATAGTATGTATTTTTCTTAAAACGACAAAAGCACAAGGGCTATAACACCCTTGTGCTTTCTATCTTACCTTAAAATTAGTCGTTCACTACGTCTTTTCCTTTGTATGTTCCGCAAGCTTTACATACGCGGTGTGAAAGTTTCATTTCACCACAGTTTGGGCAGCTTACCATACCAGGTACGTTTAATTTAAAATGAGTACGACGTTTTCTTTTTGCAGTTTTAGAAGTCCTTCTAAAAGGTACAGCCATTCTTCCCACCTCCTTAAAGAGTATTAAGAAAGTAATGAAGGCCAGGAATTCTGGTTCTTCACTTTGCTTCTTAGATTTGTCGATTATGATTCGGAAGAAGAATTGTTTTCGTCAAAAAACTTTGCGAGACCAGCAAGTCTCGGATCCATTTTTTTAGATTGATCTTCCTCATGAACAACTTCCCAATCCTTGCCAGACTGTGGAGCAGCATCTTCATGATTAACATCGTCACAAAAAACTTGCATTGGAACTTCAAGTAAAAGAATTTCTCGAAGGATTGGCATAACATCAATCACATCACTATTTACTTGATATGCTTCCTCTTCAGTTTCATAAACTGAACCTTGCAAGAGGAACGTTTCAGTCGTTTCGACATTAATTGGAAGTTTTACATCCACTAAAGTACGAGAACAAGGAAGTATTAAGTAACCTTCGATTTTTAAATGGAATGTCACTTTTGTTGAATCGATATCTCCCCGACCAGTAATATGCATCGGAGAAACTTCTCGGATGGTTGGATCATCTTGTTTGATCTCATCCACACGAACCATCTCATCAATCATAAAATCCTTGTTTCGATATTTTTGTAATTGACTTAATGTCCATTTCAATTGAATCACCCCAAGGCAACAAAGGTAATTATAGCCTTCGATAAATTTTTTGTCAATGTTTTTTCTTTACACCCCGTCAGGTGATAAAAAGCAATCGCTCATATAGGTTTCCTATACTAGTTTAACCAGTTAAGCTATTTGCAAACATCTTTAATATCTTATCATATAATTTGATTGGTTTCCTTACATTATTGATATAATGTTAGTAGTTTAAAAAAAAAGGGAGAAAATAAATGAAATCTGTAGGATTAATAGTGGAATACAACCCTTTTCATAATGGACATGCCTTTCATTTACAAGCATCAAAGGAGGCTGCAGAGGCAGATGTTGTCATTGCAGTAATGAGCGGAAACTTTTTACAGCGCGGGGAACCGGCACTTGTTTCTAAATGGCAGCGCACCAAGATGGCATTGCTTAATGGAGTAGATATAGTCTTTGAGCTTCCCTATCGCTTCGCTACTCAGAAAGCGGAAACGTTCGCAAACGGTGCTGTGTCAATTTTAGATGCAGTCGGCTGCGACTCTCTATGTTTTGGCAGTGAAAGTGGGGATTTATCCTCCTTCATTCAAACTATCGATTACTTAAAAGATCAGCAAAACTCATTTAATGAAAACATCAGATGGCACTTAGATACTGGTGTCAGCTATCCTAAAGCCCTTTCCTTAGCTTTTAAACAATTGCCTAATGCAAATAATTATTTGGATTTAGCAAAGCCAAATAATATTCTTGGCCTTGAATACATAAAAGCAATCCAACGACAAAAGAGTTCAGTCAGTCCGATGACAATCCCACGAAAAAACGCTGACTATCACGATGAACATTTTGCTTCTGCAACAATTGCAAGTGCGACGAGTATTCGTAAAGCCATTTTTACAGATAACGCAAGCCAAGCAGAAATTAATCAATATGTACCAGAGCAAACAAAACTTTTATTAAAAGAGTATGTACAACAATTTCAGGGATTTCACCAATGGGAAAATTATTGGAGCTACCTTCAATTCCGCTTGATTCATTCTAGTCCAAGTGAACTCAGGGAAATTTATGAGATGGAGGAGGGACTTGAGAACCGACTTCAAGCAGCATCTCTTGTAACTGATAACTTTCATAAATTTATGCAGCAAATTAAAACAAAAAGATATACATGGACAAGGCTGCAAAGGTTATGTGTTCATATTTTAACGAACACAAAAAAGGAGGAAATGACGAGACACTCGGAAAAAGCCTCTTATCTAAGACTTTTAGGAATGACCAGTATAGGCAGGGAATACTTAAATAAGAAGAAGTCTCACCTTAGTCTCCCCCTTATTTCAAAACTAGCCTCATTTAAAGAAAAAGAAATAAACCTTGATATTAAGGCAGCTCGGATTTATTCTCTAGGGATTCCTAGTCATTTAAAAAACAAAATGCTTCGGCAGGAATTTGAGCAACCGCCAATTTATATACAGGAAAAATAAAAATGATGATGCAGACGCACCATCATTTTTATTTTTCCTTTAGCTTTTCTAAATACCTAACTGCGTCGTCAAATGTATCAATTGGAACGATCTTCATTTTGGTTTTTATGTCCCTTGCAGTCTTAACAGCATCCCGGTAATTGGAATTCTTTATCCCTTTTTCATTAGGAGCTAAAAAGTACTCCGCCCCAGCCTTGTCAGCAGCTACGATTTTTTGTTCAATTCCTCCAATAGGTCCGACTGTTCCATCCACATCGATCGTCCCGGTACCAGCAATTTGATAGCCCTTAGTTAAGTCTCCTTCTGTTAACTGGTTATAGATTTCTAATGAAAACATGAATCCAGCAGATGGTCCCCCAATTTCATCTGTCTTTACCTTAACCTTTGGCTTGACAACTATTTCTTTATCGTCCACTAGAGAAATCCCTATCCCCACCTTTTGAGGATTCTCTTTAAAAGGCTGAAGTTCTAATGTAACAGTCTTTGTACTTTTATTACGCAAGTAGGTTAATTTCACCTTATCCCCAGCTTGTTTTTTGCTTACGTAATCAATAAATTTTTCCGAAGAAGGCAATTGCTGCCCATCCACTTTAAAAATTCGGTCACCCGTGGAAAGCTTTCCTTCCGCAGGCATTTCTGGAATCACCTGCATGACATAGATCCCCTTATATTTATAATTTACAGGCAATCCCGCCTTACGGTAGGCAACTTCTATTGCATTAAGTTTTGAGCCAGCCATCAGATGGAGCTGTCTTGCATTGTATTCTTCCTCTGTTTCTTTTTTATTTAAAATCATATCTAATGGATAAAGTTCTTCATAATTTCGTATCTTTGCTTCTAAATAGGAGTAAATATTTGCTCTACCCATTCTAACTGTTGTAAGCATAAAATTACCTTTATCCTTATCGCCGCCTTCAACCATAATGATTGGTCCAAGTTCTTTCGCCATTCCAGGTTTTGAAACATAATAAGGCAATGAATAGAACATTCCCCAGATAAAAAAAATGGCAACGATTAGTGCAGAACCTATATATAATTTTTTGCGCATCGCAATTTCTACCCCTTCCACTGTTCAATCACGGTTTTTATTTGCTTTAGATGTTTTTTCGCTTCTTCCTCACCAAGATTAATGATCTCATCAATATTTGTGAAGGCTCGTGAACTATAAATTTCAACAGGGGGTCGAATCATTACACTGGCCGCGATCTCTCTATTGTTAATTATTTCCGCTTGCATAATGTCTATACTCTGCATAATCACATCGTAAATTGAGGTAATTTCTGCGTTCCGTTTCACCCTGGAGACATCAACTGCGATAACTATATCCGCCCCCATCTCTTTAGCCACAGAAACAGGAATACGGTCAGATACACCACCATCTACAAGGATTCTCCCATTATATTTTTCTGGAACAAAAATCCCCGGGATGGAAATACTTGCTCTTACAGCATCAGCAACCGGGCCCGTTTGAAAAACAACCTTTTCCCCCGTCAATAAATCAGTTGCGACGATACCTATTGGAATGGACAAGTCCTCAATGTTTTTTCCATGAGTAAAAACCTTAATAAATTCCTTTACTTTTTTTCCTGAGATAAATCCCATTTTCGGAACAGTAAAATCCAAAAAGTATTTTCTTTTAAAAGCAGTGGATAATTTATATAACCGATCCATGTCAATTCCTGCCCCGTAAAAACTTGCAACCAGCGCCCCCATGCTGCTGCCTGCAATCAGATGAATCGGAATTTCAGCATCTTTCAATGCTTTTATGACTCCTAAATGAGCAAACCCGCGTGCACCACCCGAACCAAGCGCCAAGCCTATTTTAGGGTGCTCCATTACTAAAGACCTCCTATTTAAAACTATTAGATATTTTTTCTTCTTAACAGACAGGACTTCCCGAAGCCAATCCACAGAAATAAGAAATCTCGTTCAATCTTATGGTCTAAATAAACGTTCTATGAGTATATTTGTTTTATATGAGGACAAGTCAGGATAAGAATATTTCTTATTTTACCATTCAATTAATTGATTGCACAGTTTCATCGATCCCTCTCGGAAGGAGGTTCCTTCATTGTTTCGTTCCAAACTAAAAACTATTTTTTTATCTATATCCGTCACTATTTTAGCTGCCTCCCTTATTTCTTATCCTCAAGAGTCCTTAGACGCTTCTATACGAGGGCTAAATATGTGGTGGGAAATTGTCTTTCCATCCCTATTACCTTTTTTTATTGTTTCTGAAATGTTAATTGGCTTTGGGGTTGTCAAATTTATCGGCGTATTATTGGAGCCATTAATGAGGCCTCTCTTTAAGGTACCTGGTGTTGGAGGGTTCGTTTGGGCGATGGGTATGGCTTCAGGATTCCCCGCTGGAGCAAAGTTTACCGCAAGATTACGTCAGGAAGGCCACTTAACACGAATTGAAGCTGAAAGACTTGTTTCTTTCACAAATTCTTCTAACCCTTTATTTATCTTTGGGGCAGTATCTGTAGGTTTTTTCTATAATCCTCATTTAGGTGTTATTCTTGCATTAGCCCACTATTTAGGAAATATTTGTGTTGGATTAATCATGCGTTTTTATGGGAATGAATCCCCTGACGAAATTAGTAAGAAAAATAAAAAGTTCAAAATCCGATTGGCTTTATCCGCTTTGCATCAAACAAGATTAAAAGATAATCGACCAATTGGTAAACTTCTTGGTGATGCAGTTAATTCTTCTATTCAAACTTTATTAATGGTTGGCGGGTTTATTATTTTATTTTCTGTGATTAACAAATTACTTTATCATTTACATATCACAGCGACACTTGCAAAATCAGTGGAGATCTTGTTATCCTCATTGTCTTTCCCTGAAATGTTAAGCATTCCATTTATATCTGGTTTATTTGAAATCACATTAGGCAGCCAACTAACGAGCCTGGTTCAAGATGCTACTCTATTACAAAAAGCAATGATTACCAGCTTTATCCTGGCATTTAGTGGATTTAGTGTCCAAGCACAGGTTGCAAGCATCCTGGCACAAACAGATATCCGATTTAAACCATTTTTTATTGCAAGAATCCTTCAAGGTATATTTGCAAGCTTGTTTGCATTGATTTTGTGGAAGCCAGTTTACTTGCGTTTCAATAATCAAGAGCAGCCTTCTAACGCTTTACCTGTTAGTTTTTTTGAAGACGGTTCATGGGGAGATCATTTTTATCATAAAATGATGGAAGTTGGTCCGCTTATCACCATTTTCTCCCTTTTTGTGTATGTGCTAATTTTGTTTTCCCGCGTAAAAAAACAATAAAAAAGAGCTGGCAAAGCTCTTTTTTATTGTTTTTTGAACTTCTTTTGTAATTCTTTTTCAACAATTGGTGGGACGAGCGTTGATATGTTCCCATTATATTTTGCCACTTCTTTTACAATACTGGAGCTTAAGAAGGAATATTGATTATTGGTCATAATAAAAAAGGTCTCGATATCTTCATTAAGCACTCTATTCATCGAAGTGATTTGCATTTCGTACTCAAAATCTGAAACTGCCCGCAATCCACGGATGATAGCATTAGCATTAACAGCCTTTGCATAATCAACAAGTAAGCCAGAATGGACATCTACCTTAACATTAGGAAGATCTTTTGTTACAGCCTGAATTAGATTCATTCGCTCTTCAACACTGAATAACGGGTTTTTAGATGAATTGTTTAATACACTCACATAGACAGTATCAAATACTTTGGCACCTCTTCTAATAATATCTAAATGACCATATGTAATTGGATCAAAGCTTCCTGGACAAACGGCTATTTTTGTCAAATTGACTCCCCCTCACTCAATATCTGTTCGTATATAAATAGTTACCGCGATCATTCCATACTTTTCATGTTTTATTTGGATAAACCGCCCTAATGATTTTGGTAATTCAACATCGAAGCTATGCTCACAGATAACGCATCCATTTATTTTTACTACATCCTGTTTATCCATTTTTTCCATTAAACTGACGAGTTGTTGTTTTTTGTACGGCGGGTCTAAAAATATGTAATCAAAGCAGATTTCTCTTTTTATGAGAGCCTTTAATGCTCTATCGGCATCATTGCGATAGACTTCCGTTTGGTCCTCAAATTTACAAGCTTTAATATTTTCCTGGATCACTTGAATGGCCTTTAATTCTCGGTCAATAAAAATAACTTTATCCAATCCCCTACTAAGTGCCTCCAAACCTAATCCACCGCTTCCAGCAAATAGGTCCAATCCAATGCCGCCATCAAAATAAGGACCAATCATATTAAATAAAGCCTCTTTTACCTTATCAGTTGTCGGCCTCGTTGTATTACCCGGAACAGCTTTCAAAGGTCTACCTTTGCAAATCCCTGAAACCACTCTCACTACCATATCACCACATTTTTTCAGAAATAATTTTCTTAATCCATCCTACCATAATATACAAAAAGTAGACAATTAGTAAGTGAATATCTTTTCATTTGAGTAATGATTTACAAAAAATGATTCTTTCATCAGGAAAATTTATTCGAAAGTACGTATAAGCTTTTAGGTTGTGGAAATAATGTAATTAACAACATCAATTCGAGGATGTTGTTGCCAACCGCGGAGAAGACTTACGTTTCCCCATAAGTTCTTCCTCCGGTTTCTCCTCTCCCTTTGCCTTCTATCCTCTATGAGGATGTGGAAGGACCCTGCAGAATTTTCTGCAGGTTTTTTTTTTACTTATTATTCAAAAGATCGGAAATTAGTGATAGAGTATTCTTGAATTAAGCCATTTTAAAGGAGAGTTTTCATTGATCCAGCGTTTTATTGAATTAGGAGAAGGATATTCAGATATATATGAACTGATTGAGCTTACAAATGCAAACCAACACCGTCTTCAACATATGCTCGCACTGCACACAAAGATTGATGATCAGGAACGAACCTCATTGGTTGTCGTATTAAAGCCAACAGACCCTGGAAAATTTCAAGCCCTATATATTTGTCGTGAGGGTATTCCAAACCCAAAATTCATATCAAATAAGAGGTATGATATCTTTGCTTCTACTGCTGTAAAACATGGTAAGCAAATACATGAGCTATCTGTTAAGCCGTCAACCATTTTTTATGAAAAAGAGCTGTATTACCAGCACTTAATCGGCATTCTCCGTCTTAATCATTATTTACTTCCATTACAATAGGAAAAGGTGAGGGAAACGCCCTCACCTTTTTAAATACCCATTTTATAATCATATTCCTTTGCTTTATCTGGCGCCGAATTCTCATACTCCATTCTTAAAAATGGTTTATATGAAGGTTCTACTTTCTTTACAAACGAAAAAGAATTCAACTTTTCCATTATTTCATTCAACTCTTCTTGATTACAATACAGAACAACATACTTCAACTTTTTTGAAACGTAATGAACGTTTCCGAAACGCCGAAGCATTTTAGCTTGTTTTAACGAGTAAAGCCAAACAACCAATCCTTGTCTTTGAACAAACATACTTTTTTCCCCTTCAACAAACCATCATTTTACATAAGTCTAGCATATTAAAACGTTCCTTTTCAATTCAAACTTTGCTACTTATTCCAGATAAGTGCTTAAAATCTGAAAAGATTGACATTACAAAAAAAAAATCAGCACAATTCGCTGATTTTTCAGCCGCACCCACAGCTTCCTCCACCGCCACAACCACTAACGTGGCTGGTTTTCGTTTCAAAAAACTGATTTCCTGTTGGAACTTTTATATGTTCAGAGACCGCACCGCCTACAATAATACTAATTGCATCTAGTAGGTCTTGCAAATCATTCTCAGCCAATTTGAATTCTGCTACCAGAGGATCCATATCCATTTCCCTTTTATTTTCGCGGATTTGTGTCATTACCTTTTTATAATCAGGATGGTATTTACCAAACCGCTGGACCTCGTCATATAGCTCCTTTAGACGAACGAATTGACTTATTTTCCGCTGTGTTTCCTTGTTATTTTGTAATTTATATAAACATATTTGATATTGTTCGGCTATTTCAGATTCTAATACCATCTTTGCTAATTGCTCAGCTTGTTCCAATAATTCGACTCTCTCTAACGTAGCAAGCATTTTACGCCCACCTCCAAAGATATTTTAACATGAAAGTGGTGGTAATGTGAAAATTTCAGTTTATCTAGGGATATTTACCATAAATTCTTTCGCTAATCCATACGGTTCATTATTTGGATTGACAACTTCTAACTTTACCTTATGGGTTCCCGGTGAAAAACCTTTAATTATAAAAGCTGCCGCTTTAACCTCGCTATTTTTCTTTCCATCCACCCAAACAACAATCTTCCCGATTCTTCCTTTTGAAGGGTCTGCGTCACGGAAGCTGATTCCTGTAACAATACAATTAATTAAAACTGTATCACTTTTGATCTGGTGGTGAACATATAGTGAAGGAATTTCAGTTCTAGGTAAGACATTATTAAATCCAGTAAGGATTCCAATCAAAAAGATCATTAGGACTAACTGCGGAACTAGCTTTTTCATTTAAATTCACTCCTTCTTTTGCTTGTATTGTTCGCCTCCTTTTCTTTTTTTAGTCTTACTCCGCTATGACAAATAAAAAAAGCCACAAAATAAATCCTGTGACTTTGTTTAATTTTGATTTTTCATCGCCTGAAACATGTGATACATCATCGAAGCCATTTGTACATTATTCGAAAACTTATTCACTTGGTCAGGAATTGTTTTCTTATAATAGTGTAAGGATTCAATTTCAAGCGATTGCAAATCATATGGATTTCTTGACAGCTTTCTATACCATATTGGTTGTTCGCGAATGAATTGTTTTAAGTCCTTTTGACTTTCAATATATTGCAGTATATCTCTTCGCATAAGTTAAAGTTCCTTTCCATCAATCTTTTCTAAACACAAATGGATGTTTAGGTCCTTCTGACGGCTTAACAGGACCTGTACCAGGGGTTTCTCCTTGAAATTGTGAAATTACACCTTGGATCGCCCCCAGAGCCTGACTTAGGTTATTCATGTGGTTTTGCATTTGATTCGGATCCATTTTCTTAACCATTCCCATAATATTAGAAAGCCAATCACCTTTAGATTCTGTGCTCGTTTCATCGACTGATCCAGTATCAGATCCCATCGATTCCCAGCGGCTATCTTCTTCACCTAATAAATACCAGTCTTCATATAGTTCCTGCCAAGTTGCCTTCCCTTTCCGTACTTCTTTGATTAGTTTTGGATTGTTTTTAACAAATTCTTTGAATTGTGACACGGAAGGGTGTAATTTTTTTTGTGTCATTTATCTCACCTCAGCCCATATTATTCCCAGTAATACAATATGAAAGAATTTTACAAATGTGAAAGAACACCGAGATTAAAATATTTAATATTTGCCTTGTAAATGGTAAGATGTCAAAAGACAAAGAAATGAAAGAGGTAAGTATAATGAAAGATGAATTACGTCGATTATTAGAAACATGTATTGAAACTGGTTCAGAGACTGATTTAAATTCTCTTGCCTACCTTTTATCGGGATTCCAAGTAAAAATTAAACAAAAGCGAAGTACATATATTGACGGAATTCTACAAATGGATAGAAAACTAAATGAGAAAACTTGCGAAATTACGATTCCTTTAGACCCAACTCTTAATAACAACCTAGATATTGTCCATGGTGGGATTACTGCGACGGTACTTGATACAGCAATGGGGAGTCTGGCTAATTATCTTCTACCAGATGGTTATGGAGCCGTAACAAATCAATTGAATATCCATTACATAGCACCAGGTATCGGAGAAACACTCTACAGTAAAGCGGAAATTGTTCATAGCGGCAGCAAAACAATGGTCATCTCAGGTGAAGCATATCGGAGTGACGGAAAAAAAATCGCCTATGCCACAGGTACATTCTTTATTATAAAAAAATAATAAGCGGAGGTGTGATCAATAATGGTCACCGCCATCGTAATCCCAATTATTTGCTTTTACTTTTTTTGGCTTACAAAAAAAGAGATGAAGGAGCACGATACAAAGTGGCTTGATACTGGCCAAGTACAGCAAGAAGCAATCATAACAGGTGAAATTAAAAGTATTATCGAAGAGAAGCAACGGTTTTATTATCATCGCTACATTTATGTTCAGTCCTTAAAACTACAAACAGTAACAAAACTAATCACCGCCCAAAAGATCACACCCATTACTAACAATTTCAATAAAGAGTCTTTTAATGTGGGGGAAGTAATCCGATTATACGGGAAATGGGAGCAAAACAGATTTATATTTAATCAATATAAGATTGAAAAAAGGTGACCTAATCGTCACCTTTTTCATTGTTCTGTTTTTGATATAAAGTTTTGGGTATAGTACTTTTGGAATACCCCTACACCAAGATGAGAGTATTCCTTGTTTAACAGTGACTCACGGTGTCCTTTACTATTTAGCCAACCCTCGACAACAGCTGGTCCATCTGTATAATTTGCAGCAATATTCTCGCCTGCAGCCTGGTAAACCACATGGGCCGTTTTTAATCGTTTGGTAAGATCTCCAAATTTCTTGGAAGTATGTGAAAAGTCGTTGTTTACTGACATATCCTTACTGTGCTCAAACGCGGCCTCTGCCGTATTCTCATCCCATTTTAATTCCTTTAATTTATGTCTTACTCGTAAGACATTCGTTAGGTCAAATATCTCTTGTTCCGTATCTTCTTCAATGGCACGCCGCCTTTCCTCACTAGGTTCAGGTGCTTTGATTAAATATCCACTATAAACAAGTTCATATGGCCTTTGTTTAATTAGTGTTTCTGCATTAAGGAACCGAACACTAGAAAGATTGCCAGTAAATTTATCTATGTAGAGCTGGACAAAGACATCACCCAATTGCACCATTGGCCGAAGATTTAAATCAGCATCATTCAATTCAAAATGATACGAATTACCATTAAAGTCAATCTTAATATTTGTATCAATATAATGCGTATTAAAGATTTCCTCAACCGGCTCTCCTATTTCAAAAGGTGCTACATCAAGATTTTGGCCTATCGCGAAAATCGTAACTACACGTTTATTTTCAACACCCACTTGGACATACTTTTTATCGTCTTGATTATAAATATACCACTGATAACCATACATTGACTCATCAATCCGAGCTGGTGAACCAAGTATTTTTTCTAATTCACCTTCATTTTTCCCAATTAATAAAGCCAAACCTTCTTTTGGTTTTTCCGAGACTATTTTTTTACTTGGCTTATTATCAGGATTTTGTGAAATAGGTTGTTTCATTTCTGAAGTACGATCTTCTTTAATTAAAATATTACTATCGTTATTTTCGTTTATACTCACATAAAAACCGATAGTTAAGAAAACTGCTGAAAGAATAAGAATTCTAGTCAGTGTACGCAGAGGCATTCACCCTCTCTATTACTTTCATGTATCATTATATGTATAGATAAAATTATTATATCATCAATATCTTGAATAGTAATAGTCATAATCAAAAATGTCAGACAAATGAACTGATGAAAAGAAAACAGGCACGATGAGTACCTGTTTTCTAAAGGTAAAACTATTTTTTTATATAATAATTTTTAATGTTGTACTCCATTATAATTTTGCTCAGATATTTCCGTTAATGCCTCTTTTGCTTGGTCGTCAGTCAATTCGCGAATCGCGAAATCACCAAGGGAAACAATTCCTATTAACTTACCTTCCTCTACCACAGGTAATCGTCGGATTTGATGGTTTGCCATTAATTTTGCTGCATCTTTACTGGAAGAATCAGGAGTAACAGTAATAAGGTCATTACTCATGATATCTTCTACTTTTGTTGAACCAGGATGTTTTTCAGCAACACCTCGAACAACAATATCTCGGTCTGTAATCATTCCGACTAGCTTTTCCTGGTCAATAATTGGTATAGCCCCAACATTTAATTGCTTCATCTTTAAGGCGACTTCATAAACATTATCAAGTAACGTACAGCATTCTACCTCTTCAGTCATTATATCTCGGATTTTTTCCATTTTACTGCCCCCTAGGTTTATTTAATTCCTCTTACCATTATTTTAGGGTATCCTACCAATATTGTTTTATTCGCTGAAGGTATTCATTGCAAGTTGAAACATTTTCAACTATTATTAAATTGAATTATTATTGCTTTCCTACTTAAATAGGAAACATAGGGGCAATGGTATTGTTTTTAGGAGGGATTCATTATGAAATTCGAGAATACTGAAATTGAAAAGTTAAAGGCTGACTTAAACCGTTTAGATGAGGTAATGTTAGATCACGGTTTAGTTCGCGAAGGACAATGGGACTACGAACGAGTTACATACGACCGCAAGTTTGAATTAAAAGAAGGGGTATTTTACTTGCGTGTACGGGGTCATGCGGTTGAGGGCGATATTGGTGCGGATAAAGCAACTATTCAATTAATGACACCGCTTTTAGGCAAACATTATTACCCGCATGGTGTAGAATATGGTGAAGGCGAAAGCTTCCCAACTTCACTTGTGAATCAATGTAAAAAGATCCTCGATGAAGTAAAAGCAGAAGTAAGTAAGTTTGCATTATAATCGAAAAAAGACGCATGGTTCTCATGCGTCTTTTTATTATTAGGAAGCAATTTGTTTACAGTCCAAGAATCGCTTTTAGCATAGATGTTGTCTCGCCGCCTCGATAAAATACATAAAGCAATAGGTATACGGCAACACCTGTGATCGCCGTAAAAAACCAAATGAAACTAGTTATCGGGCCGAGCTTTCGATGGATAGAAAGTTTGTTTTTGTATCCTGTCAGGATAGAGACAATGCCGAATACAGCTCCAGTCGTCGCAAGTGTAATATGGAATATTAAAAATATTGTATAATAAATTTTAATATTATCTGGCCCTCCAAATGAAGTATTTCCAATAAAGAGGGTTCTAGAAGCATAGATAATAAAAAAGATTACAGCAAAAATAGCAGCCAAAAACATTGTCTTTTTGTGGGCCTCAATATGTCTTTGCTTAATTTGCCACCATCCAATTGCAACAGTTATAGCACTTAAAACAATAAATGAGGTACTAATAGTAGGTAATATCGGTAAGGAATTCATTTAGACGTCCTCTCTTTTCTTTTATTCTATAATAATAGTAGTTCAACGACTTTTCAAATGATACCCAAGTGATTAAGGCTTATCAGTAAAAAAATCTCCCAGGAGTATGGGAGATTATTTAATGAGCAACGGATTTAATGGTTGCTTCATTTCCTGTTCGGAGTCTGATTGATCTTTACGGTACCATTCGAAGAAAACATGACCAAGAATGACACCATATATAATTTCTTGAATAATTTTCATCAAAACTCCACCAAGCTGCTGATCATGTAGTAATGACATCGAACTAAAAAGTTGTGGACCACTCAAATTTAAACTATCGAAGTTCGCTGATCCCACACATAGGCTCATCACTTGTCCCCAAACATGGGGATCAGAATAGGTTGCATACATTGGTGTATCTGCAAAAATGATTAAGGCACAAGCTGGTGTTAACAGAATCCCATCCGCAAAAATATAACCAACCTTCTTAAGTCCATTTAATGTCTGATGTTCAGGCATCATATTAAGCAATGGCCACCACATAAAGATTGCGACAGCAAACAATAAGATTGAATAGCCAGCATGCAGCCAAGCATTTTGCATGATGTGATCAAAAATGATAGGTACATGATAAAAAGAAAAAAAGCCGTTAAATGCAATTAATGCTATAAGTGGCTTTGTGAAAACCTTAAAAAGCGAATCAATAACGGAAACACTGAAAATTTTTCTCCAAAACCAGTCAGGTACGGCCATGATAAATAGTGGTGGTACAATTAACACTAAAGCAGCCATTTGAATCATATGGACCCAAAACATAAGGTGTGCTAATAAATCAACAGGAGATCCTTTAATGGCATAAAGTAGGATCATTGATAATAAAAACAAAGCTCCTTGTGTTTTCGTTAATGGCTCACCATCTGGAAAAAAGCTTCTGTATTTTGTTGTAAGGACAAAATACCCTACAGTTATGACTATCAAGATTAGTAAAAAATACGGGCTCCAAAGTGCTTTAAAACCGAATATATCTAATGTAAGCACCCAAATCACCTCATTATGATTTAAAAGTATTATTGACTATATTATACCCTTGGCCAAAACGATACGCAAAGAAAATGGAAACAACCCTTGAATAGGTCTAAAAAAGAAAATCGGCCATTAGCCGATTTTCTTTTTTGAACATATTACCACCAAATAATAGTTGAAAACGTAAGAATAGTTATTGCTCCAACCATCACACCAGAGTATAAAAAGAGCGATGGTGCTTCATGTCCTTTATGGCTCATATGCATGAAATAATATAGTTGGAAAATAACTTGAACGACAGCTAAAAGGATAATAAATGGAACTGTAAACCACGCACTAAATCCTTTAATTGCAACAGCCGCAAAAGCAATGAGAGTTAAGAAAATCATCAATGCAAAAGAAACCACTTGATATCTCATCTCTTCTGCATTTTTCTTGCGACGATATTCAATGTCAACTCTTGGGTTACCTGAATTTAATTGTTGATTAGCCATCAGTTTATCCCACCATTCCCATTAAATATACTACTGTAAAGATAAATACCCAAACAACATCGATAAAATGCCAGTATAAACTAAATACATAGAATTTTGGAGCGTTGTAAAGGTCTAAGCCTCGTTTGGAATTTCTAAACATTAATGTTAAACACCATAGTAAACCAAATGCAACGTGTCCTCCATGAAAACCAACTAGTGAGTAGAAGGCAGATCCGAAAGCACTGCTTGTAAATGTATGCCCTTCATGGACATAATGGGTAAACTCATAAACCTCCAGCCCTAAGAAAGCTGCACCTAATAGAGCTGTAAGACCAAGCCAAACCATCATTTTTTTGAAGGCAAAGTTCTTCATATGATACATTGCGTACACACTTGTTAATGAACTCGTTAACAGAAGCATAGTCGCGACAAATGTTAACGGTAATTCAAATAAATCCTTTGCTAAATGATGACTTGAATCAGGAACTTTATCCTTCAATGCAAGGTAAGTGGCAAAGAGAGAGGCAAAAAGAACTGTCTCTCCCCCTAAGAAGAACCAAAAACCTAAGAATTTATTTTTGGATTCAAGGGTTGATTTTTCCGGCGCAGCAGGCCATGTTTCATAGGTAAATTTTTCATCAGCGTGCATTATGCCTTAACCCCCTTATCATCCTCATCAATTAAGTCTTCTTTGTGAATATGAAATCCATGATCGTCTTTCACCGAACGTAAGAACATGGAGCCAAAAGTTACTAATAATCCGATGATCATTACTGGTAATGCCCAAGCCTTATCATTTACATGGTACATTGCACCAAATGCCGCAATGAATAATCCTAGAGCCATCATAAACGGTAAAAACGACGAATTGGGCATATGAATATCACCAAGTGGCTCTGCCGGAGTCATTCCTTTTTTACCATCCATTTTTTCTAACCAGTAAGCATCTAAACCACGTACAAGTGGAAGCTGCTTAAAGTTATAAAACGGTGGTGGAGAAGGGATTGCCCATTCAAGTGTTCTTCCGTCTCCCCATGGATCATTACCAACTTTGACATTTTTCACAGAAGTGATAATGATGTTAAATAACATTACGATAACACCTAATCCCATAAACGCAGCACCTATAGAACTAACCATGTTAGCAGTGTCAAATCCTTGACCAGGAAGGTATGTGAAAACGCGTCGCGGCATTCCCCATAAACCTAAGAAATGTTGGATAAAGAATGTTAAATGGAACCCGATAAAGAACAACCAGAAAGTAATTTTTCCAAGTGTTTCATTTAACATGGTACCAAACATTTTTGGCCAATATAGATGTGTACCTGCAAAAACTGCAAATACCACACCACCCACAATTACATAATGGAAGTGTGCAACAACAAAATAAGTATCATGATATTGATAGTCGGCTGCTGCGGAGGCAAGCATTACCCCTGTTACTCCACCAGCAAGAAATGATGGAATAAACGCCATTGCCCAATGCATAGGAGTGGTAAATTTTACACTTCCTCCCCACATTGTTAAAAGCCAGTTAAAAATTTTAATTCCGGTCGGTACACCAATAGCCATTGTAGCAACTGCGAAAATGGCATTAGCTACTGGACCTAAACCTGTAGTAAACATATGGTGAGCCCATACCATGAAGCCTAAGAAACCGATTAATACAGTTGCAAATACCATGGAAGAGTATCCAAATAATCGCTTTCTTGAGAAAATCGGAAAAATCTCTGAGAAAATCCCGAAAGCTGGAAGTATTAAAATATATACTTCTGGATGACCGAAAATCCAGAAAAGGTGTTCCCAAATAATCGTATTACCACCCATAGTGGCATCAAAGAAATTCGCACCAAACAAGCGGTCAAACATCATTAAAACTAAACCAACTGTTAATGGAGGAAATGCAAACAAAATAAGTGCTGAGGTAACAAATGTAGTCCAAGTAAACAAAGGCATTCTCATATATGTCATACCTGGAGCACGCATGTTAATGATGGTAACAAGGAAGTTAATACCACCAATTAATGTTCCTATACCTGATATCTGTAAACCTAAGATATAAAAGTCTACGCCATGGCCTTGGGAATGAAGTGCAAGTGATGCGTAAGATGTCCATCCCGCATCAGGAGCCCCACCTAAGAACCATGATAGGTTTAGGAATATTCCTCCAAAAAAGAATAACCAAAATCCAAGCGCATTAACAAATGGAAACGCTACGTCGCGTGCCCCAATTTGTAATGGCATTACCGCATTCATAAATGCAAATACAAGTGGCATTGCTGCAAGGAAAATCATCGTTGTTCCGTGCATTGTTATAATTTCATTAAATAATCCAGCACTCACAAAATCATTATTCGGCACTGCAAGTTGGATGCGGATAAATACTGCTTCAAGTCCGCCCACTAAGAAGAAAAATCCACCTGCAATGAGATATAGGATGGCAATTTTTTTATGGTCAACAGTAGTTAAAAAATCCCATAAAGTTGCGCCAAATCCCTTTTTTTGAGCATAGGTACTCACAATTTTACCTCCCTTTCAACCAATTCCCCATTTATTCCTGGGCCTTTAACCCCATTAAATAGTCTGCTAAAGCATCGAGCTGTTTTTCAGACATTTCCGGGTATTTTCCTGTCATCATGTTACCTGGTTTGTATGTTTCTGGATTACGAATCCAATTTTTCAACTCTTCTTTATTATGATCCAAAACACCGGCTACACGAGATCGTTCACCAAAGTTTGATAAGTTTGGTGCTAGACGTGCTGTTTCAGGCATTTTGTTTGATGGTGTTACAGCATGACAGCCAATACAGCTTTTATTAAATAGTTCTTGTCCTTGTGCCGCTGAAGCTGTTTGGGCTTTTTGTGGTTCTTTAACATTCTGCATCGATGTTACCCAAGCGTCAAATTTGTCCCGGCTAATAGCTTTTACTTTAAAATCCATTAGAGCATGGGATGGACCACAAAGTTCTGCACATTTTCCATAGAAAAGATTTCCTGCTTCGTTTGCTTTTTTATCGTCAAACTCTAACCAGAATTTATTAATATTCTCAGTATTAGTATCTAACTTTCCACCTACTGCTGGAATCCAGAATGAGTGTTTCACATCAGATGACTTCAAGTTAAAATATACCTTTTCATTTGTAGGAACAACAAGTTCCTGGCTTGTAACAATCTTTTTGCCTGGATATTCAAAGTCCCACCAATATAAGTGTGACCGAACATTAATTACAAGTGCCTTTGTATTTTTCTTATCCATTGGAGATACATCAGCAAGTTTAAAGGTTGCGGCCACAGTCGGAACGGCAAGAATTAATAGTAAAAGAATCGGCACAACAGTCCAAATAATTTCTAATTTGTGACTTCCTTCTACTTGTTTTGGGATTCTGTCATCCCTTCTTCTAAAACGGACCAAGATCAAAACGAAAATGATCGCAACAATAATAATAACCCCAACCATGATTAAAGTACTTAACTTCATTAAATCATATTGCGTTTTCGCAACTTCACCGGCAGGCTTTAACGTGGAAAGGAACGGTTCGCCACATCCGGAGAGTACAAGCGCTAAAATCGCAAATAACGATATTAAACGCCACTTTGCAAGCCTTTTCATAGCTTAATCAAACCCCTCTTTCACTAATAAATTCTTAAAAACATTTGGTGGATCAAAGAAGTATGTAGTAAGACTGTTTCCTTCACTTTCATCCAGAAACAATCATTTGCAAAACTAAATTAATGTAACTATAACCATTGCTACAAAAATAATAGTTAAATATTGCAAAGAGTAAACAAACATTAGTTTTGCCCACTTTATGTCATCTTTGATTCTATATCCATAAATCCCTAATGCAAGCCACCCGATATTTAGTACGATAGCAAGTATTAGAAATGGGATTCCTAATTTGGTAAGAAAAAATGGGATTGGCTGAAGTGCAGCAACCCAAAGGATTATGTGAATTTTTGTAGTTTTAAAACCCTTCACTACAGGTAACATTGGGATCCCAGCTGCTTTATATTCTTTAACCCGTCTCATCGCAAGCGCATAAAAATGCGGAGGCTGCCAAACAAACATTAGCACAAACAATGACCACGCCATGATACCGAGATTAGCATCTACTGCTGCCCATCCGATTAGTGGTGGTACTGCTCCTGATATGCTCCCAATAATAGTGTTGGACACCAATTGCCGCTTTGACCACAATGTGTACAGGAAAACATAGCTAAAAACTCCAAGCAGTCCAATTACTGTTGCAGTCATCGTAGTAAAGAATAAAGACAGTGTTCCCAGTCCAATAAGTAAAATACCTAATACGAGAACTTTTATTGGAACTACTTTCCCTGTTACAGTAGGTCTTTCTTTTGTTCTTTCCATTAAATGGTCAATGTCACGATCAACATAATTATTGATTGCACATGAGCCTGCAATGATCAGTGACGATCCTGCAACTGTAAAAAACACGATATCTAAATTGTTTAGAAAGCTTTGTCCTGAAAAGTGTAGTGCAAGCCATAACCCCGTAAAGGTAGTAATAAGGTTGGAATTTACAATTCCAATTTTGATAAGAGCCATAAAGTCTTTCCATGCAGAGGTTTTTATATTGGCTTGCAAGCTCGCAGCGCCATTATCAATAGCAGCTTCTCCGAAGGCCTTAGAGTTCGACATTTGGTTTCTCCTCCTAAACCTAAATAACAAATATTCATCATTTAAGTAAGTGATAATTGATACTTAATTTATATATGCCCTCATTTGTAAAAAAAAGGAACGTTTTCAGAAAAATTCTATTAATTATTTTCGACATAATAAAAAATCAGCTTTAAAAGATAGTGCTAATTAAAACACTTTCTCTGTATATTAAATCACACTTTTAGTTATTTTTGTGAACTTTTTTTGAATAATTTTAGACTAAATTGTGACAAAGTTCATTTTATCGTTACTATCTTAGATTTTTATGGATTTATAGTTCCATTTATGCAAATTATCCCCTGAACTTATAAAAAATCCTAGTGTCTGCATGAAGAGTTTAAAGTTAATTCCTCTTACACCTAAAAATGAATAATTCTAATTAAACTACCACTAATATATTTCTAACAGACCATTAGCTAAGTTTCTACGGTTTTCACTATAATAATAGTGAAAACTTTTTATTATTCCGCATCTGTTTTTATTGATTTAAGTTATCTTAAAATCTATACTTAATTTCTGTTCTTTTTCGACTTTATTCGTTATGATTAATAGGGAATTTAATAATCGAATTACTTTCCAATCTATTATACTGTCAGGTTTATCCAATGACAAATTATTGAACTTTTTAAGAGGTGAATTTTTTGCGAAGATCTTTGAAATGGTTGGCTGTTGCTACTACCATCGGAATGATATTTATCTTAATTGGCGGAGCACTAGTCACAAAGACTGATTCTGGAATGGGATGCGGGAGATCATGGCCGCTTTGTAACGGTAAATTTCTTCCGTTGGAAATTACTCCAGAATTAGTTATTGAGCTTGCCCACAGACTTGTCTCTGGAGTAGTTGGAATGATGGTTCTAATTCTTTCTGTTTGGTCATGGAAGGCGATAGGACATATTAGAGAAACGAAATTTCTTTCCTTCCTTTCCTTTTTCTTTTTACTTTTACAAGCATTAATCGGGGCTGCTGCAGTAAAATGGGGACAATCTGGTTTTGTACTCGCATTACATTTTGGTATTTCACTTGTATCCTTTTCTGCTGTGTTATTGTTAACACTTCTAATATTTGAAATTGATAAGAGATTTGATGCAGAAAAACTATATATCGATAAGAGAATGGGGTTTCATATTGTCGGTGTTTCCATTTATAGTTATCTTGTCATCTACACTGGCGCACTCGTACGTCACACTAAATCAAGTTTGGTTTGTCGAGACTGGCCGCTATGTTTAAATGACGCTCCTTCCTTGCCTTCCAATATGTACGAATGGGTGCAAATGGGACACAGAGCCGCTGCTGGATTAATCTTTATCTGGATTACTTACATTCTTTATTTGACTGTTCGCCATTACAAAAACCAAAAAGTTCTTTATTGGGGCTGGATTATTTCATTCATCCTTGTTTCATTACAAGTGATTGCAGGAGCTTTGATTATTTTTAGCAGCTTAAATCTGTATATCGCCCTGCTGCACGCCTTCTTTATTACTTGTTTGTTTGGCGTCCTAAGTTATTTCCTTTTGTTATATTCTAGATCTAAAAAAAATAATCTATAAAAAAGCTGCCAGGGATACCCACTCCCTGGCAGCTTTTTTTATTACGCTTTTGTTAATTCAATTAAAAGGTCACCGGTTAATATTGCCTCACCACTTGTGACATAGATATCCTTTATAACGCCTGAAAAAGGTGCTTGAACTGTAGTTTCCATTTTCATCGCTTCGGTAATCATTAAATGATCGCCACGTTCAACCTTTTCCCCTTTTTCAACGACAACTTTGACCACAGTTCCCGGCATCGAGGCAGCAAGGTGATTTTCGTTTTTTGGGTCTGCCTTCAGCCTAGATACCACCGTAGATTTTATGTTCTCATCTTTAATGAAGACTTCACGCGGTTGACCATTTAACTCAAAATAAACGACCCTCGTGCCATCAGCTTGAGGATGACCCATAGAGACAAGTTTAACAATTAATGTTTTTCCCGTTTCTATTTCTACCTCTATTTCTTCACCCAATCGCATTCCATAAAGGAACGTAGGAGTGTCTAGTACTGAAATATTTCCATACTGTTCATCCATTTTAATGTACTCCATAAATACCTTTGGATATAAAGCATACGAAATGATCTCAAAAGACGTTACCTGTCTGCCAAGTTCTTTATACAATTTTTCCTTCAATTTTTCAAAATCAACCGGTTCAAGCAACTCACCTGGACGAACTTCGAGTGGTTTTTTACCTTTTAATATAATTTTTTGAAGTTCCGCTGGAAAACCTCCATATGGCCTGCCAAGAAATCCTTCAAATAATTCAACGACAGAATCAGGGAAATCTAACATATGCCCCTTTAAAAGGACATCTTCCTCACTTAAATCATTTTGAACCATAAATAGAGCCATATCACCTACAACCTTTGATGAAGGCGTCACTTTTACAATATCACCGAACATAATATTAACTCGTGAATACATTTCTTTAACTTCATCCCAACGCTCACCGAGGCTTACTGCTCTTGCCTGTTGTTGGAGATTGCTATATTGCCCACCTGGCATTTCATGTTGATATACTTCAGTGTGAGGGGAAATCATTCCGCTTTCAAAATCCTGATAATACTTACGGACATCCTCCCAATAATACGACAATTTTTCTAGTGCTTGGATATTTACTTTTGGTTTCCGTGGATTCCCTTCAAGTGCATAAAATAACGAATTAGCGCTAGGCTGAGAAGTTAGGGCTGCCATTGTACCCAATGCTGTATCAACAATATCCACTCCACCATCAATTGCACGTGCATAGGTATAGAGACCATTTCCACTTGTGTCATGCGTATGGAGATGTATAGGAATATCAACGGTTTCCTTTAACTCAGAAACCAGTCTGTACGCTGCTTCAGGTTTCAATAAGCCTGCCATATCCTTAATTCCCAGGATGTGGGCGCCTTGTTGTTCCAGCTCTTTGGCCAAGCTTTTATAATAGTGAAGATTGTATTTCGACCTTGTCTCATCTAAAATGTCCCCTGTATAACATATCGAAGCTTCGGCAATTTTACCGCTTTGACGCACCGCATCAATTGCAACTTCCATACCTTTTACCCAGTTTAAGCTATCAAAAATTCGAAAAACATCAATTCCAGCTGAAGCAGATTGGTCAACAAATTCGCGAATCAAATTATCAGGATAATTTTTATATCCCACAGCATTGGCCCCACGTATTAACATTTGGAACAGTACATTTGGAATTTTCCTGCGTAGAGTTACCAATCTGTCCCATGGATCTTCTTTTAAGAACCTGTAGGCAACATCAAAAGTTGCTCCGCCCCACATTTCAAAAGAGAATAAATCAGGTAAAAGTTTTGCAGAGGGCTCAGCTATATGAAGAATATCAGTCGTCCGCATACGGGTTGCTAATAGTGACTGATGAGCATCCCGAAATGTTGTATCCGTTAATAAGACCTGCTTTTGATTCTTCACCCATTCCACAAGTCCATTGGCACCATACTTGTCAAGAATTTGCTTCGTCCCCTCTTGATACGGTAAATCATAGGGTAAATTAGGAATTCTTGGCTTCGGAAATACTGGTCTCTTCTTCTTTTCAATACCTGGAAACCCGTTAACAGTGACCGTGCCGATGTATGACAGCATTTTAGTTCCGCGGTCCTTTCGGAATGGGAAAATGAACAGTTCCGGTGTTGTATCAATGAATGAAGTATCATATTCGCCATTCCTAAACTTCTCATGCTTCACAACATTCTCTAAGAACGGGATATTTGTTTTGATCCCTCTAATCCTGAATTCCTGTAAATTTCGAACCATTTTTGATGCAGCTTGTTCAAAGGTTAACGCCCATGTAGAAAGCTTTACTAATAAAGAGTCATAATACGGTGTAATAACAGCTCCTTGAAAGCCATTTCCGGCATCAAGACGCACCCCAAAGCCGCCCCCTGAGCGATAGGCCATGATTTTACCGGTATCAGGCATAAAATTATTAAGGGGGTCTTCTGTTGTTACCCTTGACTGTATTGCAAATCCATTCATTTGAATTTTTTCTTGAGGTGGTATACCGATAATTGGACCATGTAATTCGTGCCCTTCTGATACCAAAATTTGCGTCTGCACGATGTCGACTCCTGTTATCATCTCTGTTACAGTATGTTCCACTTGTACACGTGGATTTACTTCTATAAAATAAAAGTCATTTCCTGAAACCAGAAACTCTACCGTACCTGCATTTAGGTAATCAACATTTTTCATCAATTTTACGGCCGCCGCACAAATCCTTTCTCGCAACTCATCAGAAATAGAAACACTTGGAGCAACCTCCACTACCTTTTGATGGCGTCTTTGAACAGAACAATCGCGGTCAAAAAGATGAACAATATTCCCATGCCGATCACCAATGATTTGCACTTCGATATGTTTAGGACTTTCAATTAATTTTTCAAGATAAACTTCATCATTCCCAAAAGCGGCTTTCGCTTCCGACTTTGCTCGTTCAAATGATTCACGGATTTCCTCTATGCGTTTAACAATTCTCATCCCGCGCCCGCCTCCGCCAAGAGAGGCCTTTATGATTATGGGTAACTTGTGTACTTCCACAAAGTCTTCAACATCACTGACCTCTGTTACGGGACCAGGACTACCAGGAATCACTGGTATTCCAGCTAGCTCTGCTTGATGCCTTGCTTTTACCTTATCTCCAAACATATCAAGTTGTGTAATGGACGGACCGATAAAAATAATCCCTTCTTCTTCACATCGCTTGGCAAAATGAATATTTTCTGACATAAACCCATAACCTGGATGAATGGCATTTGCACCGCTTTTTTTGGCTATAGCAATGATGCCATCAATGTCTAAATAGGCATCAATTGGTTTTTTTCCTTCCCCAACCAAATAAGCCTCATCCGCCTTATAACGATGATAGGACCCAGAATCCTCTTTCGAATAAATTGCAACTGTTCGAATATTCAGTTCAGTACACGCGCGAAAAACCCTTATCGCTATTTCTCCCCTATTGGCAACCAACACTTTATTTATCTGTCTTGTCATTTAAAGCACCTCATATTCTATGTATTTTTAAAAACGCGAAGAAGCAAATATTGTCCTTCGCGTTTTGATTAAATATAGAAAACCTTGCCATCTTTTGATTGATTCCTATTAGTGACTTGATCCTGTTTATTTTTATATTTTTTTTCATATTTCGAGAACATAGAAACATTTACAAGTATTCCTGTCGCTCCCGCAAGCATCAAGAGTGATGATCCTCCGTAACTAATAAATGGCAGCGGTACACCAGTCAGTGGAATTAGCCCAGAAACTCCTGCTAGATTGATAAAGGACTGAATCCCAATCATACTCGAAATACCAATAGCAAGCAGACTACCAAAGGGGTCCTTACATTGTAAGCCAATATAAATTCCCCTTAATACAATATAAAAAAGGAGAATCATAACGAATCCTACACCCCAAATCCCTAATTCTTCCGCAATTACGGCCATAATGAAATCCGTATGTGATTCCGGCAGATAACCAAGCTTTTGAATACTTTTCCCGAGACCCAACCCATTTACTCCACCAGAACCGATGGCGATATAGGAGTTTGCCAAGTGAAAACCTTCATTATTTACATATTTATCAGTAAAAGGATTATCTAATACAGCAAAACGACTTAGTTGTTCGTCAGAAAAAAACTTCCCCCAGGAAACTAAAATAAGCGGCAGAAGGACAATAAGCGCCAAAATAAGTAATTTACCGATACTTTTAAAATTCATCCCAGAGCATAAAACAATCATACATGCTATGGCTATGATAATAGAAGCTGTACCGAAGTCAGGTTGAAAAATGATAAGTGCACATATGATAAAAAGATATACTAGAGGCGGGAGAACACCTTTGTTAAATTGATTGATATAGGCTTGCTTTTTCGCATAAACGGCTGCTAAATAAATGATGGCTGCAAGCTTGACAAACTCCGATGGTTGAAATAAGAAAGTGCCAATGGAGTACCAGCTTTGCGCATTATTTTTTTCTACCCCAAATACAAATAATCCTAATAGAGATAAAATAGATGATAGCACAATCAATACCAGAACTTTTTTGAACATCATGATCTTATATGGAATAATTGCTGCGATAAGGAAGATCACAGTAAAAATCATCAGCCATACTTTTTGTTTTTGGTAAAAATAATCAGGTGGATAACCATACCTTTGAACTGCGGAAGCCATGCTTGAGCTATAGATCATAACAAGTCCAAATATACACAAAAGGATGGTGGCAATAATTAATGAATAATCATATGATTTCAATATTTTTTTCAGCATTTAAAAAGTCCTCATTTTCAATATTGATTTTTATCACCCTATTATAATAGAAAATAAACAATTTTACTTGAGGAAAAGTTAATTTGTTACAACAATTTAATAAAGAATATTCTGAAATAAGGAAAGTGATGAGCCCGTTTTTGTTTTCTTGAAATAATAAAAAACCCAAACAATTAACATGGATTGTTTGAGTTCTTTGCTACTATTTCCTTAACGATGAATCGTGAAGCGCTGATAATTCTCTTTCTAATGTATCTAGAATTGCCTTACCATCTTTACTATCTATTAAGCCTAACCGAACAGCAAAATCTATTTCTCTTGATAAACCAAACATTTGTGTATCCAATACCTCTTCATAAAGAGGGCATTGAGGCATCGTGAGATTGTCCATTTGCACTTTGATTAGCTTTAATATTTTTTCAGCGTCAGCCTGTAGTAAGGCATATGCTTTATCCTGGTGATTCACGATCATTTCAGACGCCAACATTGATCCCCCCATTTCAGAGCGATAATTCAACTTATCTATAAATTTTACCGTTTACAAAGGAAAATTGCAAGAACTATGAAGTGGATTGCACAAAGGAGTTTGTTTAAAACGGCAGCTATTCAGACAGGGTGTATCTTCTTACGGAACCTGCTTTTACTATTATGACATTTTGCCCAAAAAAAGTTATACTAATTATGCAAGGATTTAGGGGGAATGCAAAATGGAAAATATCATTATCATATCTGGAAAAGTGAAATATTCGATCACGCTTGATCCAGGTGTGTGGATTTTCGACGACCGACGAGTTGATTTAACGACCTTTTTTTCAACAAAATTAGAGAGTACCAATTCATTAGATGAATATACTAAAGCTGTTTCTAAGCATTGGGACCGTGAAATTATGGAGGGTGCAATTTATCCTCCTACATTGAAATCTGAAAAGAAATTCGAGAAGGAAAAGGTGTTAACTGGTACCTTTGGTATTCCATTGAAGCCTTTTTTATTAAATTCGGAGCCTGCTCGTGATGCTCACACTTTTGTAATTCAGAGCACAGAGGGGGACTATGAGTACCCTCTTGAAACAGCCTATGATTTTATATTGGGTTTCTCCGATAAAGGTAAACCACTTACGTTAGATGGTCCCGTTCATGTCTATTTAGGTGATGGTTCAAATCAACAAAGTCCAATTAAAAATATAAAGAGTTTTATCATAAAATAAGACGGGTGCCTTGGGCGCCCGTTTTACTTTTAAGGATTATTTACAGCAAATCTGCTGCCAAAAGTGCCAATCCTGACCTTTCCCCTTTCATTAATTTAACATGTCCGGAAATGACTTGATCCTTGAACTTTTCTACAACATACGTTAAACCGTTGTTATAGGCATCAAGATATGGATGATCTATCTGTTCTGGGTCACCCATTAAAACAATTTTACTGCCTTCTCCGACACGGGTAAGGATGGTCTTTACTTCATGCTTCGTTAAGTTTTGTGCTTCATCAATAATGATAAACTGCTTTGGCAAACTTCTGCCTCGAATATACGTTAATGCCTCTACCTCAATCGAACCCATACCTGCTAAAATCGCATCAAGTTCACCAGGCTTTTTAGTATTGAAAAGATATTCTAGATTATCAAAAATTGGCTGCATCCATGGTCTTAATTTCTCTTGTTTTTCTCCCGGTAAAAACCCTAAATCTTTTCCCACAGGTACAATTGGTCTAGCCACTAATAGTTTTTTATATTCCCTGAAATCTTCCGTTTGCATTAATCCCGCAGCAAGTGCTAGCAGAGTTTTTCCTGTACCAGCTTTCCCCGTTAATGTGACTAAATGAATATCCTTACGAAGTAATAATTCGATTGCCATAGTCTGCTGCACATTCCTTGAGTGAATCCCCCAAACATGGTCTTGATTCAGTGCTAATTTCTTTACCTTCGTACTCGTTTTGTCGACCATCCCAATGGCTGATGCTGAACTGCCAAGGGCGTCCTTCATAACGAGAAATTGATTTGGATAAAATGGGTGGTTTGCCAGTTCAGAGAGATTTAACTCCCCTTTCTCATAAAAGCGTCCTAATAATTCAATTGGTAGCAATACTTCAAAGAAACCAGTGTATATATGATCTATGTCTACAACACGGTCACTTAAAAAATCTTCGGCATCTAAACCAATGGCATCCGCTTTTACCCTGACGAGAGTATCCTTACTTACTAGAATAACCGGCTTCCCATTTTCCTTGGTTTGTTCCTCTAAGTATAAATTCTTTGCCACTGCAAGAATGCGATTATCATTTGTTTTTTCAATAAAAATATCCTGTAATTCATGAAAGCTACGATGATTTAATTCAATTCTAATTGTCCCCCCGCTCTCAAGCGGGATTTTTTCATGAAGCTTTCCTAATGCCCTAAGTCCATCAATCAACCTTGATACATGCCTTGCATTTCTCCCGACTTCATCCATGTACCTTTTCTTTGAGTCCACTTCTTCAAGAACCACTGCAGGAATAACAACTTCATTATCTTCAAAGGAGAAGAGGGAATACGGGTCTTGTAATAAGACATTTGTATCTAACACGTATATTTTGCTCAAAGCAACGCCTCCTGCTTTACTTGTTGTTAGATTTGTTAAATTGCAGAACAACCCTTTTGCTAGATTGGACTTTGGTAAAATATATGTTTATTGGAATAAAGATAGAAGGAGTTCCGCACAATAAATGTTAGTGAGACCATTCAATAATTCGTATGAGAGGCTTAATTTCAAATTTTTTATAAGCAATGCGGAGGTGGGTAATAAATGAAGAAAACCTTAATTATTACTGCGTTATGTCTGATCCTAGCCGGCTGCAGTACAAAAAGGGAACTAACAAACAATGAGAACGCATCATATGTTAAGGTAAAAAACAGCTACATTGAAAGTGTTGACCGAAAAACGGGGCAGGAAATCTCCAAACGTTTAGTTAAGCTGGCGACAAGTATCCCAAATGTTAACGATGCAACTGCAGTGGTATTAGGAAGATATGCGATGGTCGGAATTGATGTAAACGCGAAAATTGATCGTTCCCAAGTTGGATCCATAAAATATTCTGTAGCCGAAAGCTTAAAAAAGGATCCGTACGGAGCAAAAGCAGTTGTTGTTGCTGACGCTGATACAACACAGCGTTTAAAAGAAATACAAACAGATATTAATAAGGGCAGACCAATACAGGGTATTATGGAGGAGCTAGCAGATGTAGCCGGTCGATTAATGCCTGAGATACCAGGAGACTTAATTACTCCAAGCCCTAAAAATGCCACCGAAAAACCTGATAAAAAGCTTCCTGAAAAGGATAAAAAGAAACTAGAAAAGGAACAAGAAGACCAATCTAATCACTATAAATAAAAATGAGAAAAGCTTAGGGATTCCTAAGCTTTTCTCATTGCTTCCATAACTTGATTGTCTAACTTTTGGGCAGCGTTTTTATCATATGTTTTATCATATTGAACTTCAGAGACAATTTTAGATCCATAAAACATAACATCCCTTACTGCTGTTATTGCTACTTGTATCAAAGCCAGCTTTAATGGTACATCTTTAAGTCTCTCTTCTATTATTTGGGCTGTCCCATGAATTGCGTATGTAGATTCATTAGCAATTATATTAATAACGACTTGATTGTTATTAATTAAATTCTCAAGAATTCTGGAACGATTATCCACCGCAAAATAAATGGTACTTTCATCTTTTGCTAATACCCAAGAAATAGAACTAATATTTGGCCCCCCTGATTCATGATCTACGGTTGCCACTGTCACGAACCGTTCCTTTTGCAGTTCATCATATAAAGGCTTGATTAGCTTTGGTTCCACTTGGTTTGCCATTAAAACATCCCCTTTACTTATTCCTTCACCCTGTTAAAAAACAGATATTCTCATATTACTACTATCCCATGCTTTCATCAAATTAAACCAATTGATTACATTCAAACTTTCTGCCATGATATACTAGAGGAAACAGTCGGTTATTAGAAATAGTTAAAGAGGTGTCTTAATGAGAGTTAAATGCGTAATTTGCGATAAAATTGAAGCGATTGAAGATGAATCGTTTGAGGCCAAGCGTCTACGTAATCGTCCCATCCATACATATATGTGTAAACAATGTAAGACAAGAATAACTGAAAAAACAAATGCCAGATTTGAAACAGGCAATTTCCGATTATATCGTGCGAAATCTGAAGAAGATGATTGGTAAAACGAAAAGCGGTAGCGTCCCTAGGCGCTGGAGCTGGACAAGAAAAAACCATCATGCTCATTCCAAAGTGGAATGAACATGATGGTTTTTTTATTCTTCTTCTTCGATTGGGTAATTCTCGTACTTTTCTGGCTCTTGATTGATTTGGTCTAGCATAACCTCAATTAATTCCTGAGGATAACGAGTTTTTTTAGTTTCTTCTCCTTGCTGATAGGAAACATAATACATGACATCATCTTTTGTTACCTCAATGTTTGAGAGGTGAAGATCAGCTATCATTTCTTCAAAAAGGTTTAGTGTATCTCGTGCTGCTGTGTCATCAGGCCTTGCGTCGCATACAACCTTAATAGTAAGCCAATTATATAGTGTATCCTGTACGGATTTCATTTAATTAAACCCCCGTTACTTCGCTTCAGCCTGATGCTTTTTAGTTTGATGTAAGCGTATTTTATAGATGATCAATAACACCGCCGCACCTGCAAGTCCTTCTGCAATTGGTAAGGCATAAGAAAAAATAAGCATTACAAAGCATCCAATTAAAAGGCAAATATAGATCACGATGTTTTTCAAAAGAGGCAGTTTTTTTGCAAAGCCTAACTTATATACAATTGCCGCTAAAATTACAATATATAAATACTGTAACCACACAGCAGTTTTTACATCTGTTAGTTCAATGAAAAATCTAAGACTAGGAGAGAATCCTTCCATCTTCTTGCACTCCTTTTACTTAACTCTGTTCAGCAAATTTTTTCTTTTTAGCTGCTCTTTCACGTTCGTTTTTATCAAGAATTTTTTTACGAAGACGAATCGATTCTGGAGTAACCTCACAATATTCGTCATCATTTAAATATTCTAATGACTCTTCTAATGTCATAATACGCGGTTTTTTAATTACAGATGTTTGATCTTTGTTAGCTGAACGAACATTTGTCGCCTGTTTCATTTTTGTAATATTTACGGTGATATCATTTTCACGAGTGTTTTCGCCAACGATCATCCCCTCGTAAATTTCCGTACCTGGCTCAACGAAAATGGTTCCGCGGTCTTCAATTTGCATGATACCATAAGTCGAAGCTTTTCCTGATTCCATTGACACTAGAACACCTTGGTGTCTTCCGCCGACTTGACCTGGTAACATTGGCTGATAGCTGTCAAAGGTATGATTAATAATTCCATAACCGCGAGTCATTGTTAAGAACTCGGTTGTGTAACCAATTAAACCACGTGCAGGTACATTAAAGATTAAGCGTACTTGACCTGAACCATTGTTAATCATGTCAATCATTTCGCCTTTACGGGCACCAATGGATTCCATTACTGAACCAGTATGTTCTTCTGGGACATCTATTTGAACTCTTTCAACAGGCTCACAGCGTACACCGTCAATAACTTTGACAATAACTTCCGGTTTTGAAACTTGAAGTTCATAACCTTCACGGCGCATGTTTTCAATAAGAATTGATAAATGAAGCTCACCACGTCCAGAAACGATCCAAGCATCAGGTGAATCCGTGTTATCAACACGTAAACTTACGTCAGTTTGCAATTGAGAACGAAGTCTTTCTTCAATCTTTCTTGAAGTTAAATACTTCCCTTCTCTACCGGCAAATGGGCTGTTGTTTACGACGAAAGTCATTTGTAATGTTGGCTCATCGATTCTTAAAATCGGCAGTGCTTCCTGATGTTCAACAGGACAAACTGTCTCACCCACATTTATATCTTCCATTCCTGAAACAGCAATTAAGTCGCCGGCTTTGGCTTCTTCTATTTCTTGGCGTTTTAATCCAAAGAAACCGAAAATCTTGGTGACGCGGAATTGCTTAACTGAACCGTCTAACTTCATCAGTGCTACTTGTTGACCTACGTTCATCGTACCGCGGAAAACACGACCGATTCCAATTCTGCCAACATAATCATTATAATCAAGAAGGGCAACTTGGAATTGCAACGGCTCTTCATGATTATCAACAGGGGCAGGGATATATTCAACAATCGCATCATATAAGGATTGCATATTTTCATCTTGCTTTTCAGGGTTTGTACTAGCTGTACCATTAATCGCCGAAGCATAGATAACTGGGAATTCAAGTTGATCTTCAGTTGCTTCAAGTTCGATAAACAAATCGATCACTTCATCAATTACCTCTGCAGGTCGTGCAAAGTCACGGTCAATTTTATTGACAACAACAATTGGAGTTAACTTCTGCTCTAATGCCTTTTTAAGAACAAAGCGAGTTTGTGGCATACAGCCTTCATAGGCATCAACTACTAACAATACACCATCAACCATTTTCATAATCCGTTCAACTTCTCCGCCAAAATCAGCGTGTCCCGGAGTATCCAATATATTAATTCGTTTATCTTTGTATTGAATAGCTGTGTTTTTCGCCAAAATGGTAATTCCGCGTTCTCTTTCTAAATCATTGGAATCCATTGCACGTTCTTCTACATGTTCATTAGTACGAAATGTACCTGACTGTTTTAACAATTGGTCAACCAATGTTGTTTTACCGTGGTCAACGTGGGCAATAATTGCAATATTACGAATATCATCTCTTAATTTCAAACAATTCCACTCCTACCTATATTTTAAAAATAAAACTATTTATAGTTTCTCATTTATAACTAAAACATTATACCACAAATAAAGTGGAAACCCCTAACCATTTTATTGTAGAATAAAAATATACTTAAAACAGTGGGCCTTTAACTAGCTGTATTTCAATGATAAAGGGGTATAAAATAATGAAAAACGTGAAGTGGCCTTTACTTGTGTATGCCATTCTTGCAGCCGCAAGTATAATGGGGATTGGAATCGCAATAGGCGAAAAAAGCTTAATAGGAGCAATCGGTTGTTTCGTTGCAATTATTGTAATAATGGGAATGGGCTTTAAAACAAAAAGAAAAATGCGCGAGAATGGTGAGTTATAAAAAGAAGCCTCGATTGGCTTCTTTTTTACCATTTTCCCTCTTTTAAGTAATCCTTTAAGATTGATTGGTGTAGGCCTGGTTTAGCTGAAAGCAAAGAATCCTGCGAAAGGAAATTCAGCTTATCTCCCCTTAAATTTGTCACTATACCACCCAGTTCTTCAATTATTACTGCCCCAGCAGCAATATCCCATGGTGATAAACGCATGGAAATATAGGCATCCACTCTTCCTGTTGCAACAAAAACCATTTCGAGCGCAGCAGAACCATAAGACCTTGTTCCTCTCGCTGCTTTAACAAGAGGAATCATTAAATTGTGATCGATCCGATGATTTTCCATCACCCATGTGGCATTGAGTGCGATGATGGATTCCTTAACGGTTGTTTCCTTTAGTACATCTAGAGGCTTTTCATTTAAATAGGCCCCATTTCCTCTTTTAGCATGATACAATTCGTCATGTACGACATCATATATGAGTCCGATCTTTCCAACACCATTTTCATACACGCCAAGGGAAATAGCAAAATTTCTTTGTTGATGGACGAAATTCATCGTCCCATCGATTGGATCAATCATCCAAACAATTCCCTCAAGATTATCAAGTGAATCACCAAATCCCTCTTCGCCCATTATTTTATGATCTGGATACACTTCTCTAATTTTACTAATAAAAAATTGTTCAATTTCTTTATCGATATTTGTTACAAGATCATTAGCGTTCGTTTTTGTTTCAATATTTAATGTTTCATTAAAAGATAACCTGATTTTAACCCCTGCCTCATTTACCCATTCCTTTGCATGAGCATAAATTTGATCCCAGTTCATAATTCTCCTCCAAATATCTTATTTCTTCATAAGTTTTCATGTATGTAGTATGATGCCGGACAAATTAGATGATGTACCTTTAGCTTAATCAAATTGATGTAACACAGCAACTTTTTGGCGTATTATAAGTTCCAATTATAGTAAAGTGCAATAATAAACGAACCCCCCTCTTTTTTGCTGGAGTTCGTTTTAGATAAGTTCAGGATATATTCTATTTCGATTCATTCTTATTTATTTCTCCTTGGATAAAAAAACCGTCTTATTTATCAAAGGGCTTTTAATCGTAATAATTCTTGGCGGATTTTTTCTAATTTTTGTTTGCAATCCTTCATTTTTTTCTCGTTCTTTTCCTCAATCGCTTCGAATAATGTTGCTAATTCATAATCCATTTCCAATCGCAAAACTGCAGTTCTTTCCTTTTCGCCTGCTTTTTTAAGTGAGGTATTCATAAGTTGTTTCACGTTTCTCCTCCCCTTCCTAAATTTAACTATTTTTTCAGATTATTTTTTTACTGTATAATATGAGTCAGGGAGATATGTTGCAACAAATATGTGCTTTAACCTAGAAAGCATCTCACTACTCGTCTGGTAAGTGGTATGCTACAATTAAGTACAATTGTTTTGTTGGAGGTTTAGTTTATGAGCTTTAAGGGATTTACAAATGAGGATTTTGATGTTTTTTTAATAGATGGTTTAGAGGCTAGAATGGCAGCTCTTAAAGAAACAATTCGTCCAAAATTAGAAGATTTGGGAGAATACTTTGCCCCTTCAATATCTGTATTAACAGATGATGAAATGTTTGTTCATGTCGCCAAACATGCAAGGCGCACTATTAATCCACCAAAGGATACTTGGGTCGCATTTTCAAATAGTCCTCGAGGTTATAAAATGCTTCCGCATTTTCAAATTGGCTTGTGGAATACCCATTTATTTATATGGTTTGCCGTTATTTATGAAGCACCCCAAAAAGATAAGATTGCTGCAAGGTTCTCAAAAAAAATCACTAAAATTTTCAAAGATACACCAAAAGATTTTGTTTGGTCTATTGATCATACAAAACCAGAAACAATTGAACACCGTCAACTAACAAAGGATGATCTTCATTCGCTGTTTGATCGGCTGCAAAACGTAAAGAAAGCAGAATTGTTATGCGGCTATACAATCAACAGGGAACAAGTCGTCCAATTAGGTTCAGATGGGCTAATTCAACAAATTGAGGACGTTTTTAATAAAGTAGCCACACTCTATAAAATCTCTCTTAATAAAAAGTAATAAGAAGAAGCTCCCAGACCAAATAGTTCGGGAGCTTCTTCTTATTTCATTTTAATTTTATCCCCAGATGAAGCCTCTTTTGCTTTTTTTATGGTCCGATAGGACGAATAACCACTCATTTCTTCAAATTCGCCACAAATAGTTTTTTCTTCCGCCTTGCTTGGGACAATTTCTTTAAATCGACGATACGCCTTCATTACCGCATCACGTTCAATTCCGTTTTCATACGCCTTCTCAATGGTTTCAAAAAATGCAATTACATCAACAATTTCATCTGTGCTCCAATGATAATCAATGGGATATTGGTATTCCATTCTTTCACCTACTAACTATTTTAACTAAAATGAATCATACATTTAATTTCCCCACTTTGCACGAATTTGTTCAGCATCTTTCATCATTCGATCGAATAACTCATGAACCGAAGGGACATCTTTAATTAATCCCATCACTTGTCCTGCCCATGCAAAGCCTTCATCAGGGACACCATCATAAATGTAGCGTTGGTTAGCCATTCCACTAATGAAATCTTTTAACTGATCATAACCTTCATTGTTTTTTTCTAACTCAAGAATTTTTTCTGTCCAGCTGTTAGCAAGTGCCCTGGCGGGAGTTCCTAGAGTTCTCTTGATGACAACCGTTCCAGATTCATTTCCTTCCACTAAAGTCTTCTTATATATCTCGTTTGCATGAACACATTCCTTAGTCGCAATAAATCTCGTACCCATTTCAATCCCTTCAGCACCTAAGCTAAGGGCTGCCATGAGCCCTCTGCCATCTCCTATTCCACCTGATGCAATAACAGGTATAGAAACGGCATCTACCACTTGAGGAACTAAAACAAGCGTGCCGACATCATCTCGTCCTAGGTGGCCTCCCCCTTCTTGACCGACGACCATTACTGCATCTGCACCGAGTTCTTCTGCTTTGACAGCCTGTCTTCTTGCCGCTACAAGGACAAGCGTTTTAATCTCTGTGCCTTTTAATTGTTCAAATATGGGGGCAGGATTCCCTCCTGTCATTGAAACAACCGGTACCTTTTCATCAATAGCCACTTGGAGGAAATCAGCAAATGGCCTCCCATGCTGTCCAATCGCAAAATTAACCCCAAAGGGATTTTTCGTCAATTGCTTCACCTTTCGTATTTCTGCTCTAAGCTGTTCAGGTTCACCTAAAGACATAGCTGTGATTTGACCAAGACCTCCGGCATTAGATACCGCTGCGGCCAATTCAGAATAGGCTAAATAAGCTAGACCCCCTTGAACAATAGGAAATCGTATATTTAATAATTCAGTAACACGTGTTTTCCATTCCAATTTAACCCCTCCAAAAACTTTCTATTTGTTATTTCGCCTCTTTAGGGTAATTTTCCTTTCTAATTGGGAAACTATCGTAAACCTAATAAGTAAAAACATTTATTTCTTTGCATTGAAAGGTATTAGTGCTATAATTCCTTTGTTTTTATGTTTTTGAATGACATAATTAGAGTATTTTTTATAAAGAGGTGTGGTTAAAAATTGTCTCAAAATCAAACACCGCTATTTAGCGGTTTATTAGCACATGCGAAAAAGAACCCAATTCAATTTCATATTCCTGGTCATAAAAAAGGAGCTGGGATTGACCCTGAGTTTCGAAACTTTATCGGTGATAACGCCCTGTCTATTGACCTAATTAATATTGGTCCACTAGATGACCTTCATCAGCCAAAAGGAATCATTAAGCAGGCTCAGGATTTAGCAGCCGAAGCCTTCGGAGCTGATCGAACATTTTTTTCAGTACAAGGGACAAGCGGAGCAATCATTGCCATGATTATGGCTGTTTGTGGTCCAGATGATAAAATTATCGTTCCAAGAAATGTTCATAAGTCAATTATGTCTGCTATTGTCTTTTCTGGTGCCATCCCTGTATTTATCCAGCCTGAGATTGATAAGGAATTAGGAATTTCTCACGGAATAACACCCGATGCAGTAGGAAGGGCTCTAGAGCAACATCCAGACGCCAAAGCTGTTTTAGTAATCAACCCAACATATTTTGGCATCTCCGGAGATTTAAAAAAGATTGTTGAAATTTCTCATTCCTATCATATTCCTGTTCTTGTTGACGAAGCCCATGGTGTTCATATTCATTTCCATGATGACCTTCCACTTTCAGCTATGCAAGCCGGTGCAGATATGGCGGCTACTAGTGTCCACAAACTAGGTGGATCGATGACCCAAAGCTCGATTCTAAATGTGAAAGAAGGACTTGTTTCCGCAAAACATGTTCAGTCAATTCTAAGCATGCTTACTACTACCTCCACTTCGTATTTATTACTTGCATCACTTGATGTCGCTCGGAAGCAATTGGCTACGAAAGGAAGGGATTTGATCGATAAAACCATCAATTTAGCGCAATCCATGCGGAAAAGAATTAATGAGATTGAAAATCTGCATTGTATCGGTGAGGAAATTCTAGGGTCAGAAGCTACCTTTGATTATGATCCAACCAAGCTTATCATTTCAGTTAAAGAACTAGGATTAACTGGATACGATGTTGAAAAATGGTTAAGAGAAAAACACAATATTGAAGTGGAACTTTCTGATCTTTATAACATTCTTTGTATCATCACGCTTGGAGACACAGAAGTGGAAGCCGACTTGTTAATTAATGCCTTAAAAGATTTGGCAGACGAGTGTGAACATCGCACCGAAAGAATTGAACCTGTTGAAGTTCTTCTTCCTGAAATTCCTGTACTTGCCTTAACACCAAGAGATGCGTTTTATTCTGAAACAGAAGTTATTCCTTTTGAAGAATCTGAAGGAAGAATTATTGCAGAATTTATTATGGTATACCCACCCGGTATCCCAATTTTTATTCCTGGTGAGATTATTACTAAGGAAAACCTCCATTACATTCGAA
This sequence comes from Bacillus sp. ISL-46, assembly GCF_018613205.1. Taxonomy (NCBI): domain Bacteria; kingdom Bacillati; phylum Bacillota; class Bacilli; order Caryophanales; family Bacillaceae; genus Bacillus; species Bacillus sp. ISL-46. The sequence continues at coordinate 147,687 of NZ_JAGGQR010000027.1, read as the reverse complement.
AAAACCTTGAGGCAGGTTTACCTGTACAAGGTCCAGAAGATGATGAAATTAAGTCAATTCTTGTCATTAAAGAGTACAAGGCAATAAAATAAAACAACAAAAATACAGGATTCCGATATCGGAATCCTGTTTTAATTTATGTTTAGTTATTATAAATCTTCCTCTGTATGATGATCCTCGCAACAATTGCCTTTAGAATAAAGCACCGTTACTTTTTCATCTTCAAAATGATCAATAGTAGAGTTACAAGTTTGACATACTAAAGTACCCATTTGTACAACCCCCTTTTCATTATTGAATAATCACAAAACGAAGTATTTATATATCATTAATGTAATAATAATATATCACATTAGAAATATCAAGCCTAAATTGTATGTCACATTTAAAAATTTAGCTCATTTATACTTAGCTGTTGATTCCGCTCCAGGCGCTTCGCTTTCCGCTCCAATCAACATAGCTACAAAATTAAGAATGACCTTTATCACAGCCAAAAAATAATAAAAAAAAAAGACCCTATAGGGCCTTCTCTTGATAAATTATTCGTACTGAGTCTCAAACGGGATAGTTGGTAGTGTTTCGCTGAAAAACTCAGCTAAATCTGCTGCTTGCTGTTGATCAGGGATACGGAATACGGTTTGAAGGTAATCAATATCTTCGATGTCTTTTGGGTCGAGGAGAGTGGAACGGCCAGTCTGCATGCAGACAACTAGAGGTTTGCCGAAAAACATGTTGGTGTAAATTATGCCGAAATCATAACGGGTATGTTCCGTTGTAAATCCAATAAACCTTACCTTCACATTTTCATGTTCATCATAGAGCTTATCAAATAATTCCATGAGGCTCCTCCTTTTTTCTAAGAATGTTTTAGAATATTATTATAATTCATTTTTCCTAAAGAAACAAGGAAACTTCTACTTTTATTTAAAGCTATAGTTGTCATAAGATTTTATTAAATGCTAGAATAGAGAGGCATATATAATGGACTAATAGGGGGGAATGATGATGGCTGTTAATGCATATATTAAGCTAGTGCCTTCATCTACTAAACAAACAGTAACAATTGAAGAAGTTAAAGAATTATTTCATGAGTATAAAAATAACACTACAAAAACTGGTAATCAAATAGGTTGGCAATATGGAGAGTCAGCTTTTCCCTATGTAATTAAAGAAACATCAGAAGCGGACGGAAAATGGTTCTATTTACACTCTAACGATGACCGCTACTATGCCATTTTATTAGGTGTAGACCAGGAAACTATTCGAAATGAAGAAGGACAAGAACTAGAACAAACATACATACAAGTGACATTACCCGAACAATCTACGTATGGAGATAAGGGAAAAGCGAATGAATTTTGTAAATACCTTGCGAAAAAGCTGCAAGGGGAACTCCACCTTTTTAATGAGAGAATCATGTATTATTATCCTCGTAAATAAAAAAAGCTCCTTTTGGGGCTTTTTTTAGTGAATAAATAATTCCATGGTATAGTGAATCGAAGTATATATAACAAGGCTTAAAGTAGTGATAAAAAGCGTTTTACGCACTGATTTTGTGACCTGGTTTCCTATTAAAAATGCTAAATAAAAGAACACAAAAAACATAATGACTTTATAAATTAGCTGGTCATGCTTTGATAACCATTCAATAAATGTATATCCGCTCCAAATGATAAATTGCAGTATCACAACAATATAGACCCTCATATTTATCACCACTCTTAATACATTCACTTCTTCTTAGAATGCTCGTTCTTAAGTATATGTTCTAAAAGCGAGAGATATATTTTGTTTTTAAGTTGACAGGGATTTTTTTCTTTTATCTTTGTATAAATACAATTCGGTAAAAATAGTAAAAGTCCTTTCCGTTAGTTAACGAAAAGGACTATATATTTATGAATTATTTCATAATGTGGATTGGGCTTCCTAAGGCAACTTCCGCCGCTTCCATTGTGATTTCTCCAAGTGTTGGATGAGCATGAATAGTCATGGCAAGATCTTCAGCAGACATTCCAGCTTCAATCGCAAGTCCCAATTCTGCAATCATATCTGATGCATTTGTTCCGGCAATCTGCGCCCCGATGACAAGTCCATCCTCTTTACGAGTAATTAATTTCATGAATCCATCACCACTGTCGAGTGATAATGCACGACCATTAGCTGCAAATGGGAATTTGGCCGCATTTACAACAATTCCTTCTTCTTTTGCTTGGTCTTCTGTATATCCAACTGAAGCTAATTCAGGATCAGAGAAGACAACAGCAGGAATACCTAAGTAATCAATTTCAGACGTGTGACCAGCAATTGCCTCAGCGGCAATTTTAGCTTCATATGAAGCTTTATGTGCCAATTGAGGGCCAGCAACAACATCACCAATAGCATAAATATTGCTAAGATTTGTGCGACATTGTTTATCGATTTCAATTAGTCCACGCTCAGTTAATTTAACACCAACTTGTTCTAAGCCCATTTCATCTGTGTTAGGACGTCGTCCGACCATTACAAAAACGTAATCAGCTTCGATTTTCTTTTCCTCGCCTTTTGTTTCGAACGTTACTACCACACCATTTTCAGTTTCTTCAACGCCCTTGGCAAACGCCTTTGTAAAGAACTCTGCACCTTTTTTCTTCATGCTTCGTTTTACGAGAGCAGCCATTTGCTTATCAAAAACACCAAGACCTAATATTTCTTCTGCACCTTCTAAAATGGTAACCTGACTGCCAAAGTTTGCGTATGCACCGCCAAGCTCAATCCCGATTACTCCGCCGCCAATAACGACGATTTTTTCAGGGATTTCATTTAAGTTAAGTGCCCCAGTAGAATTCAAAACACGTTTTGAATATTTAAAGGCAGGCAACTCAATCGGACGGGATCCAGTAGCAATAATAGCATTTTTAAAGGTATAAGTTTGCGCTGAATTTTCATCCATTACACGCAGCGTATTGGCATCGACAAAATATGCTTCACCACGGACAATGTTTACTTTGTTTCCTTTTAATAATCCCTCAACGCCGCCAGTTAATTTATTTACAATTCCTGATTTAAACTCTTGAACTTTTGTGAAATCCACTTTTACATTTTCAGCAGTAATCCCGAAGGTTTCAGAATGCATCGCTGTTTCATAGCGGTGACCAGCTGAAATTAATGCTTTAGAAGGGATACATCCTACATTTAAACAAACGCCGCCAACATATTCTTTTTCAACAATTGTCACTTTTTGTCCCAACTGCGCTGCACGAATAGCTGCAACATATCCCCCTGGGCCTGCTCCGATGACTATAGTATCTGTTTCAATTGGGAAATCTCCAACGACCATTTTATTACGCCTCCATTAACAATAGTTCTGGATCGTTCAATAAACGTTTAATATGATTTAATGCATTTTGTGCTGTTGCACCGTCAATCATGCGGTGGTCAAAACTTAATGAAAGTGCTAAAACCGGTGCAGCAACAATTTCACCGTTTCTAACGATTGGTTTTTCTGCAATCCGGCCAACGCCCAAAATTGCTACTTCAGGATGGTTAATAACTGGTGTAAACCATTGCCCGCCAGCTGAACCGATGTTTGAAATTGTACAAGATGCGCCCTTCATTTCGTTAGGTGCAAGTTTGCCGTCACGGGCTTTTACAGCTAATTCATTAATTTCATTTGAAATTGAGAATACTGACTTACGGTCTGCATCTTTTACTACTGGAACTAGCAATCCTTTTTCTGTGTCTGCTGCAATTCCAATATTATAATAATGTTTATGAATGATTTCACTAGTAGCATCATCAAGTGAAGTATTTAAAGCTGGGAATTCGCGTAATGCACTTGTTAATGCTTTAACGATGTATGGTAAGAAGGTAAGCTTAATTCCTTTAGCGGCTGCCACTTCTTTAAATTTCTTCCGGTGTGTAACAAGTTTAGTTACATCGATTTCATCCATTAATGTAACGTGAGGAGCAGTGTGTTTGGAATTAACCATTGCTTTAGCAATTGCCTTCCTGATCCCACTCATTTTTTCGCGAGTTTCTGGATATTCACCTTGTGGAATAGCCACGGCTGTTGATTGCGGTGCCTCCACTTTAGCTGTTTCAACTTCTACAGCTACATTTGTCGCAGCTTGTGGTGCAGGTGCTGCTTCACCGCTTACAAAGGCGTCGATATCACCTTTCAAGACCCGGCCATTATTTCCGGTACCAGGTATTAACTTAATATTAATCCCTTTTTCACGCGCATATTTACGAACAGATGGCATAGCAACAATCCGGCGATTTGGATCTACTTCTACTTGCGGTGCCGTAGCAACTGCTGCTGGTTGAGGTGCTGCATCTTGTTTAACCTCAGGTGCTGGAGTTGTTACTGCTGCTTTTTCTTCTTGTTTCGGTTCATCAGCATGTTCATCGCCTTTAAATTGAAGGTTCTCGTACCCTGGGGCATCAAAGGTGACTAAAACCTGTCCAACAGTTGCGACAGTTCCTTCTCCTACTAATACTTCAAGAACTGTCCCTTCAACTGGGGACGGAATTTCTACCACTGCTTTATCATTTTGAATCTCGCAAAGTACATCATCTTCTTGAATTTTGTCGCCTGGCTTTACAAACCATTTAACAATTTCGCCTTCATGAATACCTTCACCGATGTCAGGCATTTTAAATTGAAATGACACTAGGATTCATCCTCCTAAATTACATGTATTTTTGAGCATCGAAATTATAGTAATTAGAGCGGTCAATTACGTAATTAATTAAAAATTTAAAACTTTTTTAGCTGTTTCCATTACATCTTTATAATTAGGCAGCCATGCAGCTTCCGCTTGCGGGAATGCAAAAATGGTATCAGGTGCAGCCACGCGCAATACAGGGGCTTCTAAGCTTAAAATTGCCCGGTCGTTAATTTCAGCAACAACGTTTGCAGCAATTCCTGCTTGTTTTTGAGCTTCTTGAACAACGATCGCACGACCTGTTTTTTCAACAGAAGCAATAATCGTTTCAATATCGATAGGACTTACTGTTCTTAAGTCAATAACTTCAGCAGAATGACCTTCTTTTTCTAGTTCCTCTGCGGCTTTTAATGACTCGTGAACCATTGCTCCATAAGTAACGATTGTTATATCTGTTCCTTCACGTTTTACTTCGGCTTTTCCTAGTGGAATTGTATATTCCCCTTCTGGAACTTCTTGACGGAACGAACGGTATAACTTCATATGCTCAAGGAAGATAACTGGGTCATTATCACGGATTGATGAAATGAGAAGTCCTTTAGCATCATATGGAGTTGATGGAATAACAACCTTTAGGCCCGGCTGTTGTGCCATCAGTCCTTCTAAACTGTCTGCGTGCATATCAGGTGTATGTACGCCGCCTCCAAATGGCGAACGAAATGTTACTGGAGCATTAAATTTGCCTCCGGTACGATAACGAAGACGAGCTGCCTGACCAGAAATTGAATCCATTACCTCATAAACGAAACCAAAGAATTGAATTTCTGGAACAGGACGAAAGCCTTGTAAACTAAGACCAATCGCTAATCCACCGATTCCGGATTCAGCAAGTGGTGTGTCAAAAACACGATCTTCGCCAAATTCATTTTGCAACCCTTCAGTTGCACGGAAAACACCACCGTTTACACCAACGTCTTCACCGAAAACCAATACATTCGGATCATTGCTTAATTCCACACGCAATGCATCTGTAATTGCTTGAATCATCGTCATTTGAGCCATGGCTTACTTCGACTCCTTTTCTTTATATATTTCATATTGCTCTTTTAAGTTTTGCGGCATTTCTTCATACATAATTGACATTAAATCAGTAACCTTTTGTTTAGGCGCTGCATCAGCTTTTTTAATTGCTTCTTTAATGTCTTCTTTCGCTTGTTCAATTACTTCATTTTCTTTTTCTTCTGTCCATAGACCTTTGTTTTCAAGGAATTTACGGAAACGTACTAATGGATCTTTCTTTTCCCATTCATTGTCAAGGTCTGCTGTACGATAACGTGTTGGATCATCACCAGCCATGGTATGAGGGCCATATCTGTAAGTTAATGTTTCAATGAATGTTGGACCTTCACCGTTAATTGCACGCTCACGTGCATCACGAGTAGCAGCATATACTGCTAAAGGATCCATACCGTCAACTTGAATACCAGGAATACCTGCAGCAACAGCTTTTTGAGCCAGAGTTTTGGCAGCCGTTTGCTTGTCAACAGGAGTTGAGATTGCAAAACGGTTATTTTGAGCAATAAAGATGGCTGGAGCTTTATACGCTCCTGCAAAATTCATTCCTTCATAGAAATCCCCTTGAGATGTACCACCGTCACCTGTATACGTAATTGCAACTGCTTTTACCCCACGCTTCTTCATACCGAGTGCTACACCAGCAGTCTGAACATACTGTGCACCGATAATGATTTGCGGGATAGCAATATTAACGCCATCAGGAATTTGTCCACCTTCAAAATGACCTCTGGACCATAAGAAGGCTTGGTATAAAGGTAAGCCATGCCAGATAATTTGTGGAACATCACGATATCCAGGTAAGATAAAATCTTCTTTTTCTAATGCAAACTGTGAAGCTAATTGAGATGCCTCTTGTCCTGCAGTTGGAGCGTAGAATCCTAATCTTCCTTGGCGATTTAAAGAGATAGAGCGCTGGTCAAGAATTCGTGTATAAACCATCCGGCGCATTAATTCCTGAAGCTGTTCATCTGTTAGGTCTGGCATCGCAGCCTCGTTTACGACTTCACCAACTTCATTAAGGATTTGAAGTGTTTGAAATTGTTCTTCTACAACTTCTAGTGTTTTCTTCGCATCAAGCTTGGCGTTCTGTGTTTTAGAAACCATTTAGGTCACCTCTTCCTTTCTATTCAAAACTTAATTTTTTTAAATATTATCCACTAAGTTAGAATACCCAAAAACTTAAGAATAAAAGACAGATGGACAATGTCATCCATTTTTCTTTATCATTTGGATAAACTCTTGATATTACACTCGATTTTGGTAAGCATAGTACATGAAACATACTTTCAAATAGTTTTTCACGTAATCGAAAAGTTAAAACAAAATACCTTTCCCCTTACCATCATCTTATTCTGTACCACTATTTTATGTAACATCATTGATACAATTAATTAACACTTTTTAAGTTTACATCATTAGTTTTTGCACGTCAAATACTAATTTTCAATATTTTTCACCACGTTCATGTTGCTAAATAATATAAACATTTTTTCTTCTGTATTACTTTATTTCTACATCTGTTATATACAATTCCTCATTTAATTAATTGTTATAATATACAAAAAATCGGCCTATTCAGCCGATTATTTTGATGAAATAATATTTAATTACTTGATTTAAGCCCTGCCTGCTTATAAAATGACATTTTTTTTTCATTGTACTGTTCTGTTAACATATTAAATTTTTCATTGGCATTATAAACTCTTTTATACGTTTCATTTAACTTATTTACCTGTGCTTCAAGGTCTTCAAGTGGAAGATTTTTATTTTTAAACATTTCATACAATTCTTTATCATTTTTCAGTGCTTCATTATACTCTAGGTATAACGCTTCATGAGCTTTATATCTTTCCATCATTATCTCATATAGTTCATTAGCTAATTTCGTTAAATCGCGATCTTCTAATTTATCCTTAATATCCCTGGCCTTTATGAATTCTTTCTGGGATTCTTTAATGCTGTTCGTTTCTTTCTCCATCAGCGCTTTTCTATCATCAGCTAATAATATTGCTTCATCTGAAAGTTTTACGATTTGAGCATATTCTTTCATGCCAAATTTGATAATCTGGTCATAAATTTCTTTTTCTTTTTTTTCAAGTGTAACAAGGGGATTCTGTTGTTCCTCAAATTCTTTTTCGGCTGAAACGACTTTTTCTAACACATCATACATTTTTTCGACTGGAGACTTTTCTTTCGAACACCCAGCAAAAATAACAATCAAAACGGATAAACATAAAATCAAACAATACTTTTCTTTTAATGACACATTATAAACCTCCTGCCTATTCCAATTCCTACTATATCGACACCTGGTTTGTTTGACAATACAATATCCCATAAAAAAGGTTGTAAAACAGTTACTTGAATCAAATATTAACTTTTTATCAATTGTCTGATAGACTATTTATTATTAATAATTTTAGTTAAAGCACAGGAGTGAGTGGAATCATGATTACGATGGAAGATATCATTCGAGATGGTCATCCTTCCCTTAGAAAAGTGGCTGCAGAAGTATCCATGCCGCCATCAGAAGAGGATAAACAAATATTATTTAGCTTATTAGAATATGTAATTAATAGCCAAAATCCTGAAAAGTCGGTACAATTTGGTTTACGCCCTGGAATAGGTTTGGCTGCCCCGCAAATAAATGTTCTAAAACGGATGATAGCCGTGCATCTTACTGATGACACAGGTACTCTTTATAGTTATGCATTATTTAATCCCAAAATTATCAGCCATTCTGTTGAGAAGTCCTATTTACAAGCAGGTGAAGGGTGTCTTTCCGTTGATAAGTCCATTCCCGGGTACGTCCCAAGACATGCAAGAATTACTGTAAAGGGAACGAATCTTAACGGTGAAGAAGTGAAACTACGGTTAAAGGGGCTTGCATCTATTTGCTTTCAACACGAAATCGATCATTTAAATGGTGTTATGTTTTATGATTATATCAATCATGAAGACCCATTAAAACCAATCCAAGGAGCCATAGCCATCGAAAGGTAATCAAACAGGAGCTGCATTGATTTTGGGCTACAGATATATAAAGAACCGGCCCTTCCTCGGGTCGGTTCTCAATTTATATTAACTGTAGTTCTTTTAACCCATTCCAGATACCATCTTCGGAAACATCGCTTGTAATAAGATCTGCAAGTTCTTTGGCTTCAGGGACACCATTCCCCATGGCAACGCCTGTTCCAACCGCCTTCAACATTTCTAAATCATTTAAACCATCTCCGAATGCATAAACATCCTTCAACTCAAACCCCAAACGTTTGATCATTTGTTTTATTCCTTCTGCTTTTGAACCACCCTTTGGTAAAACATCGACAGAATATGGATGCCATCTGATAAAATCAAATTGGGGATAGTCAGAGAAATATAAACATTCATCTTTATTTTCACAAAAAAGGAGGCTTTGATACATTTTTCGATTGACATAAAAAGAGTCATCTTCCTCTGGATGAGGGAAATTTAGGCTCCCCATGCTTTTTTCAACAAATGGATGATGCTTAACACTTGCCTTCATTGTTTTTTCGTTCATAAACACTAATGGATGATTGTTTGACTTAGTATGGTTAAATAATTTATTTAGCTCATTTTCATTCAAAGGGTTCTCATATATAACTTCATTCTCAAAAACTACAAATTGACCGTTAAAGCTCACATAGGAGTCAATTCCAAGTACATTCCGCAGGCCTTCAAACATAAACGGAGCTCTGCCAGTGGCAATTGCGACAAATACATCATTCTTCTTAAGTAAATTGATGGCTTTTATCGTGCTTTCGGGTAGGTTTTTTTCATGATCGAGCAATGTGCCGTCTATGTCAAAAAATACAATTTTCTTCATTTAATATGTACTCCTTTTTGTCGAATCCTCTAAACTGTGAAAATATCCCCCCACAGTTCTTTATTCTTTAAAACACTAAACTTTATATTAAAAAAAGTCAATTTATAATTTGTCAATGTAATTCCATGTTTAACCATGATTGAATCAGCAATTTCATCATATAATATAGTAAAAATACTCTTATTTTAAAAAAACTTCAATAATCTGCCATCGCTTACTTTACATTGGACAAGGATTGTATAAAATAAGAGGTAAGGAGATGATCCACTATGTTAAAGAAGCTAAGGAAGAAGCTTTTAAAACAGTGGAAAGAATTACTGCGAAAGAAATCCATTGCCTAAATTTTTTTAGGGCCCTTCAAACTTGCGAAGGGCTCCTTCGTTATTGTAAATTGTAAAAACAACGATTCTTTTTTACATACTTTTCATATAAGTCTAATGGTTTCCAAAGAAAATAAATGAAAAAGATGAAAATGTTTTATATAATAGAAAAAGTTATGATTCAGTTAGGAGCGAAATTGTAATGATATTTAAAGTATATTATCAGGAAAACATCAAAGAAGTACCAGTCAGAGAGAATACAAAAACCCTATTTATTGAAGGAGAATCGGTAAGAGATGTCCGCTCAAAAATAGCCGACCGTGGGTTTAATGTTGAATTTGTTCAAGAAGTTAAGGGAGCTCATTTAAAATATGAACTTCAAAATGAAGACTATAAAGTATTGGAGAAATGATAATTTATGAAATTTGTTAAGAATGATCAAACTGCGGTTTTTGCCCTGGGTGGTTTAGGCGAAATTGGCAAAAACACGTATGCGGTTCAGTTTCAGGATGAAATAATATTAATTGATGCCGGAATCAAATTTCCTGAGGATGAGCTATTAGGTATTGATTACGTAATTCCTGATTATACCTATTTGGTTAAAAATCAAGATAAAATAAAAGGATTATTTGTTACACACGGACATGAAGATCACATTGGCGGTATTCCCTATTTATTACGCGAGATTAATATTCCAATTTATGGTGGGAAACTCGCTCTTGGATTAATTAAAAATAAACTAGAGGAACACGGCTTATTAAGAAATGCTAAGTTGATAGACATTAAAGAAGACGATATCATCAAATTCCGCAAAACATCGGTTACTTTTTTCCGCACCACCCACAGTATTCCTGATTCTTATGGGATTGTAGTTAAAACTCCGCCTGGTCAAATTGTCCATACTGGAGATTTTAAATTTGATTTTACCCCTGTAGGTGAACCTGCCAATCTAACCAAAATGGCTGAAATAGGTAAAGAAGGCGTTTTATGTTTACTATCAGATAGTACAAATAGTGAAATACCTGAATTCACCATGTCAGAACGTCGGGTAGGCGACAGCATCAATGATATTTTCCGTAAAGTGGACGGTCGTATCATTTTTGCTACCTTTGCATCTAATATCCATAGATTGCAGCAAGTGGTAGAAGCAGCAGTAGTATACGGAAGAAAAGTAGCGGTTTTTGGCCGAAGCATGGAAGCAGCTATCAATATCGGACTTGAATTAGGGTATATTAATGCACCTAAAGAGACTTTTATTGAAGCGAATCAAATAAACCGTCTTCCCGCTGATAAAGTTACGATCCTTTGTACCGGAAGTCAGGGCGAAGCAATGGCTGCTCTTTCAAGAATTGCTAATGGCACACACAGACAAATTCAAATCATTCCTGGTGACACTGTGGTATTTTCATCCTCACCTATTCCAGGGAACACAATTAGTGTGAGTCGAACGATTAATATGCTCTATAGAGCTGGCGCGGAAGTTATTCACGGTAAACTAAGTAATATTCATACTTCTGGTCATGGTGGACAGGAAGAACAAAAACTAATGCTGCGTTTAATTCGACCAAAGTTCTTTATGCCAATCCACGGTGAATATCGAATGCAACGAATGCACGCTAAGATCGCGGTTGATTGCGGAGTACAAGAAGAAAATTGTTTTATTATGGACAATGGTGAAGTGTTAGCTCTTTCTGAGGATACTGCTCAGGTTGCTGGAAAGATTCCATCTGGTTCTGTTTATATCGACGGCAGTGGTGTAGGCGATATTGGAAATATTGTCTTACGTGACCGTAGAATTCTTTCTGAGGAAGGATTAGTTGTTGTGGTCGTAAGTATTAATATGAAGGAATTTAAAATTGCTTCAGGACCTGACCTCATTTCTCGAGGATTTGTTTATATGAGAGAATCCGGTGATTTAATTAACGATGCTCAAAATCTAATCACCAAGCACTTAAATAGAGTGATGGAAAGAAAGACAAGCCAATGGTCTGAAATTAAAAATGAAATTACAGATACATTAGCGCCTTTCCTATACGAAAAAACAAAGCGCAGACCAATGATTTTACCAATCATTATGGAAGTGTAAGAATAAGAAAAGCGGAAGCGCCTCGAGCGCTTCCGCTTTATTTATTCTAGTACTTTTTTTTCAAATCGATTGATGTCTTGGTCGGTTCCAATCACGATTAAAACATCGTTTACGTGAAACGTTTCTTTGGCCTGTGGAGAAACAATAATTTCTTCTCCTCTTTTTATGGCGACAATATTCAAACCATATTTCTTGCGAATATCCAAATCCATAATCGTATGACCACTAAGTTTTCCATTTGCAACAATTTCAACGATACTGTGTTCATCTGATAGTTCAAGATAGTCGACCACATTACTCGAAGCCATATTGTTAGCAATCCGTTTTCCCATGTCTCTTTCTGGGTGAACAACACTGTCTGCACCAATTTTCCTCAAAACTTTTTCATGGTAATCGTTTTGAGCCTTAGCTGTAATACGCACTACACCTAATTCCTTAAGAATAAGAGTTGTAAGTATACTTGATTGAATATCATCGCCAATAGCTACAATCACATGATCGAAGTTACGAATCCCAAGGCTTTTCAAAACAGCTTCGTCTGTTGTATCCCCTACAACCGCATGAGAAGCAATCATTGCATATTCATTTACTCGTTCTTCATTTTTATCGATAGCAAGAACTTCCATCCCCTCATCGGTAAGAGTTCGGCAAATACTTCCACCGAATCGACCAAGCCCAATGACTGCGAAACTTTTCTTCATATATAACTCCCCCGGTTAAATCATTATCTTATTATGTTTCATTTTAGCATCATTCGTCAGATTTATATAGAGAGGGCTATCCCTTCTTATTCCTGCCCCTGTCTGGACTTCCTCTTTTTAAGATAGTAAAGGAGAAAAAATACTATAATAAATAAAATGGCTAGAACTGGCAGGTTACCAACGATAAAAACAACCAAGCCTGATAAACCAACTAATAACATATTGATGCTTTTCATGAATTGTTTTTTGGTTTTCTCCCAAGTATTTAATTTATCTTTATTAATTGTAGGTACAACTACGCTTTTTTCGTAAAGGGTTATGTTAACCGTCGAAAGGGAGGTTTGGTTTTCTAAAAACTTCATCTTTCCTTCAATGATCTCAATTTCCTCTTGTACAGATGCTAAATCAGCAGAAATTTTCAATAAATCTTCTGTTTTTACTGCACTTTTCATGAAAGTGAGTAATCGTTCTTCCACCACCTTTTTTGATTTTAATCTGGACTCAAGATCAACATATTCCTCGGTTACATCCTGCCCTGTTATGCTTCTTTGCAAAACCTCTGCTGCTTGGCTCTCAGCGTCATGTAAAAAGGTCTGAAAGTGCTTTTGTGGTATTCTGATTTTAATGCTGCCGCTTACCAGCTCGTTGCCCTCTTTTGATACATTAGACTCTGCTATATAACCTCCATATTTTATTACTTTTTCTTCAAGGATACGGACTGTCTGATCAAATTTCTTTACTCGCAGTTGTAGATCCGCTTGATAAATGACCATTTGGTTTGGAATTTTTATATTTACAGCTGTGGAACTTTTTTCAGCCTTTTCTGTTTCACCCGAGTAAAAGTCTGCTTCCTCCCCACCGCCAGATTCGGCTGAATCCATAGCAACCTCATTACTTTCACTCATTTTTGCACTTTTATCTTCGCTATTGGAACTGCACCCTGTTATCCAAAATAATAAGATAATGAAAAAGATAGGAAACCAACGTTTTAGCTTTATCAACTTCTGACACCCCTTTTTCCTCTAATGGTTAAGTCCTGTATATATAAATACCGACGATTAAAAGGATGCTAGGTTACAGGTAAAGAAAAAAAAATAAAAATGCTGCCCGTTGAATATAACGGACAGCACTTAGATCGTTTTTTATTCTGTTTTTTCCAACTCATCCAACACTCGGTTTACACGCTTCTCGAGCATTTTCATGCCGCTTCCGCCTGCTTGGAAATGGCGGAGCTTACCTTCTTTGTCAAATACATAATAAGCTGGTACATATTGATTTTCAAGGGCTTCTGTCAACTTGTGATCACTGTCGACAAAAATCGGTTGATTGATTCCATGCTCAGATGCCACTCGTTTAATTTCATCTAGGTTAAGGTCGTTTTCAGAACGCGGCATATGAACAGCAACCACATTTAACTTGTCCTTAAAATCATCACGGAATTGATTTACCTGCGGCATCGCTTCCTTACAAAGATGGCAGCTAATCGACCAAAAATGAAGCAATGTTGGTTTTTCTCCGATTAGGTCTGCTCTTGTCACTTCACCGTTTAACCATTCAGTTGCCCCAGTTAGCTCTGGCATTGGTTCACGTAATTTCATCGATAATCCCCCTATTAAAAAGACCTAACACTTTAAAAGGTTAGGTCTATCTGTTTTGTTCAAATTATACGTTCAATGTAGCTTGTCCAGGCTTCCAGTTTGCTGGGCAAAGACCGCCAGTTTGTAATGCTTGAAGAACACGTAAAGTTTCATCCACGTCTCGGCCGATGTTGTTGTGATTTACAACAGAATACTTTAATTCACCCTCTGGATCGATAATGAATAAACCACGAAGTGCGATACCTTCTTCTTCAATTAATACTCCATAATCACGAGCTACCACGTGGTTAGTATCTGCAGCAAGAGGATAGTTTAAATCGCCAAGACCATTTTCTTTACGATCTGTTTTAATCCAAGCAAGATGAGTGTGGATTGTGTCAGTAGAAGCACCAACGATAACTGCATCTAAATCATCAAACTCTTCATAACGATCGGACATCGCTGTTATTTCAGTTGGACAAACAAATGTAAAGTCCATTGGATAAAAGAACAATACTGTCCATTTATCGTTTTTCATGTTTTCTTCCAAACTTACTTTTTTAAATTCTTTGTTTGGCATTACAGCATCCATTTCAAAGCGTGGTGCTTGTTTACCTACCATACGTTCTGGCATTCAAATCCCTCCAAATAATTAATAAATGAGTATTTATAGCAATTCTCATTTGCTATCCTTTTCACAATTCTAATTATAGGCCACATCTTATTTTGAGTCAATATTAAATTATAATTAATTTAATTAAATACTTATTATCAATTATAACCTTATTTCCCCTCCATAAGTTTTCCCTAATTGTGTAAGAATAAACGACGATATGTAACAATTTCCCTTTTAATTCTCTATAATTTTATCATGATTGCTAATCAGAACAAAATAAAACGCCTTCTTATTTAAGATTTAATCGATTCCCTAGATTAGTTATATAGCTTGTCATTACTTTTACAGCTACTTCAATCGCACCCTCTTGTGGATTTAATTTTGAATGGTGTAAACCATAGGACGAATCGACTCCAAGCCAAAACATTAGCCCTGGAATCTCTTTAAGCATGTATCCAAAGTCTTCTCCTGTCATCGCTTCCTTGCACTCGATTACTTCAACATTTGTTTCGTTTTGAAGATATTTCATAAAATCTCTTGTAATAGATTCAGTATTATAGACTTGATGATACATCGAACCATAATCGATGACTGCTTCACATTCAAAACCTGCCTCGATTCCCTTCACAAGCGCCTCAATTCGATGTTTAACCTTTTTCATCGATTCAGCAGAAAGCGTCCGGATCGTTCCCTCAAGCCTTGCATTTTCAGCAATAATATTTTGAACAGTACCGCTAGTGATTTTTCCAATCGTTATAACCGCACTATCTAAGGGGTCGACATTCCTTGAAACAATCGTTTGCAGCTGATTTACCAATGTACATGCTGCGACAACCATATCATTCGTTTCATGGGGTCTAGCGGCATGCCCCCCCTTACCCTTTAGATCAATAAACAGTTCAGAAGTATTAGCAAATAGTAACCCTTCCTTAACCGCGATAGTTCCAACTGGATACTCTGGTGCAATATGTAAGGCAAAAATCAGGTCAGGCTTCCATTCCAGCATCTCATCTGATTTTAACATCGGTTCCGCTCCGCCAGGTCCTTCCTCTGCAGGCTGAAAAACAAACATAAGGTCGTCTGCAATTGGGTTATTCGTAAAATAAGTTAGTACCCCAAGAGCGATGCTCATGTGGAAATCATGCCCACATGCGTGCATCTTGTTATCGTGGGTCGATGAGAAAGGTAATCCTGTTTCTTCGCTAATTGGAAGTCCATCGATGTCTGTTCTATAACCAATCGTTTTTTGGGGATTTAAGCCATGAACCTTTACAAACAACCCTGTCTTCCATATTTTTATCGTGATACGATCTTGTGGTAAAGACTCAAGGTAAGACAATAAATAGGCTTGTGTCTCAAACTCTTGAAATCCTAGTTCTGGAATTTGATGAAGGTCACGGCGGATTTTAATCAATGGATTCATTTATTAACTCTCCTTTTAAAAAAGAAGCGTGGATATGCTCCACGCTTTTCTACTTATACTTAGAGAACTATCTAGCTCCAGCGCCCGGCGGCTAGAGTACTTCGCGCAAAGGAAGCGGGCTTTTAAAGTTGACGAAGTTCTTGCATTATTTCAGTTTTTGACTTCGTTTTTTCATCAATATCTTTAATTTTCCTTGCCGGCATCCCTGCTACAACTGTATAAGGAGCAACATCTTGAGTGACAACTGCACCTGCAGCTACTACTGAACCTGTTCCAACTGTTACCCCTTCAAGAACAACGGCATTCGCTCCAATAAGAACATCATCCTCAATAATAACAGGCTTCGCAGATGGGGGTTCAATAACACCGGCCAAGACAGTTCCCGCCCCAATATGACAATTCTTCCCGACAGTAGCTCTTCCACCTAGAACAACACCCATATCAATCATCGATTTTTCACCAATAACGGCACCGATATTGATAACGGCTCCCATCATAATAACGGCATTATCACCGATTTCCACTTGGTCACGAATAGTAACACCTGGCTCAATTCGGGCATTAATATGCTTATTATCTAACAAAGGGATTGCAGAATTACGACGGTCATTTTCAACCACTTGATCTTCAATTTTTTCTTTATGTGCTTCTAACACTTCATTAATTTCAGACCATTCACCAAAAATGACACCCGTATTTCCATTAATAAAAGTTTTTGTATTGTTTCCAAAATCAATTCCTGCTAATTCACCTTTTAAATAAACCTTTACAGGTGTAGATTTTTTACTATTTTGGATAAAAGAAATAATTTCATTTGCATCCATCATCTTCATTATTTTACCCCCTATGTATTCGTACTAAAAAATACTTTAACAAACAAAAGAAACGAAAACAAGAAAAACTACCCTAATCTCCTGAAGATTCAGCGATATGTTCCTTAATTAATTCTACAAAGGCTGAAACTTGCTTTAATTGAAAGGCCGATTCATAGCCCAGTAGCCATGTATCACGTTTAAGAGGTTCATTATTCTCATTTAAAAGCGGTATTTTGAAAATTTCCTTTTCTGCTTTAGTTAATGTTATGGCTGGCAGGATGGCGTAGCCAATGCCATTGAAAGCCATCTGCTTGCATGTCTCAATTTGATCAACCACAACGGTCCTCTTGGGTGAAGTCTTAAAATTGCGCATCCACCAATCTTGAATTTCTTGGAAATAATTAGAATCACTTTTAAATTGAATGAAGGGGCGGTCCGTATTTAAAACTTGTTCCGGACTGGTAATTTCCCTGTCTACTAAATAAAGAGGATCGTTAAATAGATGAACCTTAATTCCTTTCCAATCGGGTGTACCACGGATAATCCCAATATGAACTTGATCGTCATATAAGCATTTTAAAATTTCGCTGCTCCATCCAGTTACTAATGAAATTTTGGCTTGAGGATATCTATCAATAAATTTCTTTAAAACCTGTGGAAGCCAGTTTTGGCCTACAATCGAAGCAACAGCAATCTTCAAAGTACCTGATACACCTGATTGAAGGGAATGAATGGTTTCACGCACCTTTTCTTGCTTAGTTAGTACTTCATTTGCAAATTGGATGACATGCTCACCTGAGGGGGTTAGAGCTAGACCTTTTTGCGAGCGAATAAATAATTTCGTTCCCCAATCTTTTTCGATTGTTTGCAATCGTTGCGAAAGCGCTGGCTGTGAAACAAACAGCCGTTCCGATGCCTTCCGCATATTCATCTCCTGGGCTAACACGGATAATAATTGAAATTCTGATAATGAGGACAAGATTGTTCCCCTCCTTAAAAAAGCTCTGTGAAGTTACACAGAGCTATCGTTCTTTTTCGGTATAAAAAATATTAACAGTAAACTTATGATTGCCAAGGCGAAGACAACATAATAAACAGAGTGAAGAGAAATGGTTAACCCATTCTGCAAGAAACTCCGGACTGATTCAGAGAGATTTTCTCGCTCAGCAGATTTTAAGAGTAGATTGACATCATCTACTGATAAGGAATGATCATTCTCGCTTAAATATTGACTCAACCTGTTATTAAGGATTCCCCCCAGTAATGCTGCACCAATTGTATTTCCAAGATTTCTCATAAACATATTAGATGCAGTTGCGATGCCTCTCTGTTCCCAACCAACCGTACTTTGAATCGAGACAATAAAGGCAGTGGATGTTAAGCCCATCCCTAATCCAACGAAAAAAGAACCCACTGCTGCCCATAAAGGCCCTGAGGAGGCTGACATAGTCAAGAAGGCAATGCTGCCAATGATTAACGAGACACCACCGATAATAGATGTTTTTCGATAACCCATCGTTATCAACAACCGTCCCGCAAGTGTGGATGCAATTGGCCACCCGATTGACATAGCTGTCAACGTAAAACCCGCAACAATGGGTGTTTGTTCCATAACACCTTGCACAAATGTAGGTAAAAAGCTCGAAATTCCAATTAACATGATTCCCGTAGAAAGCGAGGTAGTGTTGGCTATAAGAATAGAGCGTTCCTTCCAAATTGAAAATGGCATTACTGGCTCTCTAGCACGGGCTTCCTGAAATACAAACCCAAGTAATGTTACAGCGCTGAAAGCAAAAAAGCTTAGCGACTGCCAAGATCCCCATGCAAAGCGGCTCCCACCTTCTACAAGGATAAACATTAACGAAGAAATTGTCATCGTTAACAAAATAGCACCAAGATAATCTATTTCATGTTTTTTCCTTTGGACATTTTCATGTAAGAACAGCCATAGGCCTACTAAGGACAGAATCCCAAGCGGAATGTTTATCCAGAATACATAATGCCAACTTACATATTGGACAAGTAAGCCTCCAACAGCAGGTCCAGCAATCGCCGAAACACCCCATACACTAGCTAGGTATCCCTGAATTTTAGCCCGTTCTTCTGAAGTATAGATATCGCCAATTATTGTTGTCGCAATCGGTGTGACAGCACCTGCTCCAAACCCTTGAATCAAACGAAAAATAATCAACATTTTCATTGATGTGGCGAATCCACAAAGAATGGATCCTAATAAAAAAATTAATATTCCAATCGTAAGAATTGGTTTTCGACCAAATAAGTCAGATAATTTACCATAAATAAGAACGGTTACAGAATTCATTAACAAGTACGCAGAAAATACCCAACTATATAGTGTAAACCCGCCTAAATCAGCGACAATTGCGGGCATTGCGGTTGAAACAATCGTTGCTTCAATCGCCCCCATAAACATCGCTAACATTACGGCGGCTAGAACTAGTGGCTTTTTCGTTTGCCTGCTGTTGGACTTTCCTTTGGATATCTTCTCAGTAGAAGTACTCATATGCACACCTCAAACTTAAAAAAAATCAAGCCCCCTGCTTGGGGGGGCCTAAATACATCATTTTTCACTTTTTTTTATTATTTTATTTAATTGATTTAATAACGTACTTCTTGGCAAGATTCCTTCAAAGTATCCATCTTCAGTTTCAACACAAAGAAATGGTTGGTTAACAAGTAATTCAAGACATTTTTTTAAGGATGCAGTAATTTTAACTCGTGGAATAGAGCCTTTCATAACCTCTTCCACTCGTTTTTTCTCAAGTTGTTCAAATTCAATTCTTTCTAGTCCAAGAATAGAATCCATAATAATCGGGGTGCTAATTAACCCATGAAGCTTGTAATGAGGGTCTAAGACCGGTATAGCCGTATACCCGCTTTTTGTTAAAACTAATAAGGCATGTTCGAGATTATTACCTATTTGGACATGCGCTACCCGTTCGGAAGGGATCATTAATTCTTTTATTGTTAATTTTAAAAATTCACCGTTGGGAAGACTGATCATAGCCGAAAACTCCTCAAAAATTTGTTTTTCCACAGTTACATTCTACCATAGTATTCGGGAGTCTGTGCTAATTTTGGTAATGTATAATTAGAAACCTAAATACAACCTCCGCAGTCGTTGACATAAAGAAAACTCGCCGACTAGCGAGCCGTTAGGCGAAGACAGAGGCGTAGTTGCACTTATGCGAAATAAGAAAAATAAAGGAACCCTAAAGGTTCCTTATTGAATCAAATCAAAAATTTCAATTGTAATCATATCAACATTATCAAATTGATATCTTTTTGGTTTTTCCTTTTCATTATATACTTCTAATTCAAATGTCTCCGTTTTCGGATGAAATGTTACTTGACACTTTCTATCACCGTTTACCTCGAAATAGCGTTGTGCTGGCTCACCACTATTAGCTTGTTCCTGAAGATTTTTTAATCTTGTTAATATACCTTGAAGCTGTGACATATGCTCCGTCTCCTTTCAAACCCAAACAAACATCTACAATTATGTTTCTCATTTGGCATTTTTCTATCCGATTGGATTACTTTCATAATTTTCCAACCGCATAATTAATATGCCAATATTAAAAGAATAAAATAACGTTGTCCATTTGTCCAAGTAAAAATAAAAAAATAAGGAATTTTTTAATACACTTCCCTAAAAAGAAGCTAAAAGATAGCAAATTCAGTGCATTTTAAAGTAATTGGTCATGTTGGAATAAATATTGATAGGATATATCGATAAACAAATAATCTTCCCCATTCATTGGGAATGAAAAAGTACGAATCGTTTCCCCAGTATCAATATCACAATATAAATCAGATAAGATTCCTTTTCGTTCATTTCTCATTTTGATAATATTTTCTAAAAAGTAAGGACGCCAGCTCCAATTTTTTTGAATGTACTCGGATTGAGTGATCCAACCCTCTTTTTCTTTAAAGATATTGGCAGATTTCTGGAAGCCATCCTCATCACAAACATACATTCTAAAGGCAATCTGATCCAATTCTTTTATTAGTACTTGAAAAAGGTTTTGATAAGTTGCATTTCTGTTCTTAATCACAATTTCTTGGACTTTGGCTTGAAAAAATTCTGCAGTTGTATAAACTGCTTCTAATTTCTTTTTTTCATATGAAATAAAGTCATGAAACTTCTCTTTTAAGCGATCCTTTAGGAAATCACGTTGAATGAACTCTGCTGCTGGCGGGTGTAAATAATAACCTTGATAATAACGACCGCCATTTTTCCATGCAAACTGCAGTTGGTAGCTCATCTCAATATTTTCAAACAAGAGTGTGGCACCTATTTTCCGCGCCAAAAGAGACAATGTAAACAAGACATCGTGATAATTTATACCAGTTGACGTCGATTTTAAGGCTTGTAGGTTAATTTTCAGTATATCTGGTTCAAGTTGTCCTATTCGTTCAAAATAGTTACTTTCACTGTCAATTCTTGCTATCGCTATTTTAATCCCATATGTTCGATAATATTGCAATAAGTGATCAAATTGGTCTAAATCCCCAGTATAATTTCGATCTGAAATTTCTAGAACAATTCGATTTAACATCAAGCCCTTTTTTTCAAACGCGAGGAGCTCTTGTAAAAAAGGTTCACCATGGCCATACATTAATAAATCAGCATTCCTATTCAGAAAAATACTTACATCCTCATCAAGCTTTAACGCTTTTTCAAGTGCCATTTTGACTAATAACAAGTCCACTTCAAACTTATATTCATCAGGAATTTGATCATCCTGAAAAAAGGCCCCTAAACTGATGATTTTCCCTTCTGATTCATATCTCCCCAATACCTCATAGGCAATTACACGTTGTTCATCGGCACTAATAATCGGTTGAAAATAGGGAAATACATTTTCAAGATCCGATAGTATTTCCAATGCATCCATCCAAGTACCTCCAAAATTTTTTTCTCATTATACCATACGCAAAACGACGGATTCTCGTTCTTTTCCAAAAGGATACCATTATAGTCGCTTATAAACAATCATATCCTATACCTACGCTGTTCTATAAGGAGGATAAGTTTTGAAAAAACTTTGCTTATTAGCCTCGATCCTTCCCATGTTGGGATGCAGCCACTTTAATGCTGATACACATTCCAGCACAGAAAGCAAACAGCCTCTTTCCACGATATCCGTGAAAGAGAATACTAAATCCACATCATCTGTCGATTTTGAAAATAACCGATATACAATAAAAGAACTTAATCAACAAGTGATTTATGGAAAAAATGAAGCCAATAAGAGTGATTCGGTTAGTACTACTCCCAAAAAGAATTCTGCTATGCTAAATGTGGTATTAATTAAGCAAAACCCTGAACTTAGATACGGCTGTGAAGTCACAAGCCTAGCAATGGTGCTAAATTTTGCAGGCGTTAAAACAAGTAAAATGGATCTATACCGGTCGATCCGGAAGGATGTAGACCCGCTCATTAGATCTCCAAAGGGAGATATAGTTCATTGGGGAAACCCAGCAGATGGTTTTGTTGGGGATATGACAGGCAGAAGAGCAGGGTATGCAGTATTTGACCAACCGATGATTGCCCTAATCAACCAAAAGCTCCCTGGAAGAGCCATTAATTTAACAAACATGCCATTTGACAGGGTCTTAGAGCATGTTTCTGCAGGGTATCCAGTGGTTGTATGGACAACCGGGGATTACCGTCTTCCAGACCGTTGGGAGGGCTGGTATCACGGGAAACAATACATTAAAACCCCGCTTGATCTACATGCTGTCGTTTTAGTTGGTTATGACACGAAATATGTCTATTTAAACGATCCACTTTCTGGAAAAAAACAAGTAAGAGTAGGTAAACAACAATTTATTTCTTCTTGGAAAGCATTAAAAAGCCGTGCCGTAAGCTATAAGTAGGAAAAGCAGCCACATTGTTGGCTGCTTTTTATGCATGTTTTAATTTTTTTTGAATAAGAACATACCAAGGACCTTTTCACTTGCATTATCGAAAGTTTTTAAAGAAAATACAAAGGGACCCTTCTTTTTATAGAAGGTGAATAAAAGATAGGTTGGTTGAAAAAATGGCTAAAAATCAGACGAGGAGAACCTTTCTAAAACGAACATTGGGTTCATTTCTTACCGTTCTCGGATTAAGTTCGGGAGGCTATCTTTATGCCAATCGAATTGAACCCTCATTACTCGATATTCAAGAACTCCAAATCAAACATCCACTAATCCCTAACAGCTTTGATGGAATAAAAATGATTCAATTTAGTGATACACACCTTGGTTTTCAATATAATCTTCATCAATTTAATCAATTAGTTAAAAAAATTAATAGTCTTAAGCCAGACATTATTTTATTTACTGGAGATTTAATGGACGAGCCAAACCAATATACAGAAATTAATAAACTGATGCCTATTTTGAAGAAATTACAGGCTCCGCTTGGAAAATACTGCATTTTTGGTAATCATGATCATGGCGGCTATGGCTCTGATATTTACCGGAATATTATGGAAACAACTGATTTTTCCGTACTTATGAATGATTCAGCACCAATTAAATTAAGTGATGGAAGCATAATCTATCTGCTTGGGATTGATGATGCGATGCTAGGGAATCCTAATTTACCTTTGACTTTAAAAAATGTGCCAAAAAATTCGTTTAAAATATTATTATCCCATGCACCCGACCTTGCAGAAACAGCTTCATTGTATCCAGTCCAATGGCAGCTAAGTGGTCATAGCCATGGAGGACAGATTAAAATCCCATTTTTGGGGGCTCTTGTGACTCCTCCTTTTGGCCAAATATACCCAGAGGGTCTTTATTCAATCGGCGAGCATAATCCCCTCTCACTATATGTAAATAGAGGAATTGGAACAACACGTCTCCCCTTTCGCTTTATGTCAAAACCTGAATTAACTGTCTTTACTCTAAAATCAGAAAAGTAGAAAACGAAAAAACCTTATCAGTTAAGATAAGGTTTTTTTATACAGCCTAGCATTCTATTCCATCGGTGCTTTCACAAAAAGAGCTTTTCTAACTCATCGACCGGTATCGGTTTTGAATAATAAAAGCCTAGAATCTTATGACAGTTGGGATTTGCTAGTAATTCAACTTGCTTTTCATTTTCTACACCTTCTGCAAAGTAATTTATAGAAATTAAAGATTATTTCACGAAAGTTTCTTTTAATTCTTTTTATAGTGTAGGATTAGGTTAACAGTCTAAACTCTCTTTTATTCGTAAGATTAGAAGAATTTTTATCATTTTCTTATCATAGTAGCCAAAAAGATGCACTGAATTATTCCTATTTCTTAAAAAAAGGGGTATAATATAGATGTTTTATATAACTGAAAGGAGAACATATTTTGAATTATGATCAGAAAGGCCCCCTAATAAATTTAAATCTAACCATCGAAAACCTCGCTCAAGCTATCTTTATTGTGAATCGCCATGCAAAAACGGCTACAAATCCCAAATTATTGTACAGATTGAAACAAGAAACGTTAAAAAAATTAATTGAAGAAGGCAAAGCAAAAAAAGTTGGTCTTCATTTTTCTGGAAATCCGCGTAATAGTCAGCAGCAGTCTGATGTCCTTGTTGAATGTGGAAGATACACATTTCATATTCCTCCAACTAAATCAGATTTTCTTGAACTACCTCATTTTGGAAAGTTAGATGAACGGGTGCGAAATCCAAAGGCAACACTCTCACTTAATTCAGCAAAAGCATTACTTCAACTATATACTGGCATCTCAGAACTCGATCAACCCCCAAGTAATCATAAAAAGAGCAAAACTTACCAAAAACCTATTTTTAAAAAATTAGGCGAAAGGTACTCTTAAAAATCAAAAAAGCCATCGTTGGCTTTTTTGATTTGTCTTATTTTTGCTCATGCTTCGTGATGATTTTGTGAACAACCTCACTAATATATAGACGGTCAATAAATGCGGATTTACAATATAGTTATAAGTTAAATAATCTTTAGTTGAATATACTTTTAAAAGAGGTGCTTGACCAATGAAAGGAACAGCGATTCTTTTTCAGGAACAAAATGTTACATTTATTGAAGATGTTGATCATTCTATTTATGAAGAAATTAAAGAGCAATGTGGCTGCGAGCATTGTACTTGTATGCTGGAAAGTAAAATAGTTAATTTTGGTTCTGTGTCACCCGTTTTTTGGCACGAGGACGAAGTTGACTGGGACTATGGTTATTAAAACACTTTAATTTAAATGAAACTCCCTTTCCCCAAAAAGCGGTCTGATAAAAACTCAGATCGTTTTTTATTTCACATAGTGGTAACTTTAGATAAAAATAGTCTATAATCATTATATTCATAACAGATGAAACCCTGTCGGAAGGATGGACAATATTGGAGCATTTAATTAATCAACGAGTAAAAGATATAGAAATCTCGGGAATTAGAAAGTTTTTTAATATGGTTGCGCATGTTGATGACCTGATTTCATTTACAATTGGACAACCTGATTTCCCGACCCCAGAACATGTAAAAAATGCAGCTATTGCAGCAATTGAACAAAACTTTACTTCCTATACCCATAATGCAGGGACGATTGAATTAAGGGAAGCAGCGTGCAATTTTGTAGAAAAAAAATATGGCTTGCATTATAAGCCTGAATCAGAAGTGATTGTTACTGCAGGGGCAAGTGAGGCAATTGATATTGCTTTTCGGTCTATTTTAATAGAGGATTCTGAAGTCATATTACCAGGTCCAATTTATCCTGGCTATGAACCAATTATTCGAATGATGGGGGCAACTCCAGTGCATGTCGATATTCGGCGAAACCAGTTTCGCTTTACTTTAGAAATGATCAAACCATTTATTACTGAGAAAACTCGCTGTATTGTACTCCCGTACCCTTCGAACCCGACTGGAGTCAGTCTCTCAGAGTCAGAGCTAAGAGAAATAGCAGAATATCTTAAGAATAAAGATATCTTTATCCTTGCAGATGAAATATACAGCGAACTTACCTTTGATCAGCCACATCAATCGATTGCTTCCTTTCTAAAAGAACAAACCATCGTAATAAATGGGTTATCCAAATCCCACTCAATGACAGGATGGAGAATTGGCTTTTTATTTGCACCTGAAGGTATCACCAAACATATTTTAAAAGTCCATCAATATAACATTTCTTGTGCCACTTCGATTGCGCAAAAAGCAGCTTTTGCGGCCGTTACAACAGGTATTGATGATGCGCTTGTGATGAAAAAGGAATATTTAAAAAGAAGGGATTATGTTTTCAAGCGATTATCTGCTATGGGACTTGATGCCGTCAAACCGGACGGAGCGTTTTATTTCTTTGTGAAAATTCCTGATACCATCGCATTAAGCAGCTTTGACTTTGCCCTTAAGCTTGTTCAAGAAACAAAAGTGGCCGTCGTTCCAGGCAGTGCTTTTTCTGAATATGGAGAAGGCTATTTCCGGTTATCGTTTGCTTGTTCTATGGAATTATTAGAACTTGGCCTAAATCGGCTGGAACAATATTTACGAAATTGGAAATAAACGAATTTTACCCTCACATTTAATGTGAGGGTATTAATTTTAAAAATTATTGGCCTTTATATTTCCCATTGTTTTTAGGAGCCTTTTCTTTTTTAGCCTTTTCTTTATGTGCTTGATTTGCTGCAGCTGAGCCGAATTCATTGGCAAATTCTTCGTTCGCTACTGCAGAATCAAACCCCTTTTTGTTTTTTTGTTTCGCGTCGTTCTTTTTTGTCCGTTTAGCCATTAACAATTCCTCCTAATTCAAGGTTTCTCTTATAGTTTCAAGAAGATTGGAGGAATTTATTCAACTATTAGTTCCTTCCAATATTTATAAAGCGCATGTGTGCCGCTATTTTCTTCTCCCATTTCGGCTAATTGGTCGTATAAAGATTTAGCTAATGAGAGACCTGGTACTTCCATTCCCATTCGATCAGCTTCATCTATCGCTATTTTCATATCCTTTATAAAATGCTTTATGTAAAAACCAGGTTCAAAATTTCCGGCTAACATTCTTGGTGCAAGATTGCTTAGAGACCAGCTTCCAGCAGCTCCCGTTGTAATACTTTTCAGGACATTTTCTGGATCCAGCCCAGCTTTTTCAGCATATATAATTGCTTCACAAACACCTATCATGTTTGAAGCAATTGCAATTTGATTGCACATTTTTGTATGCTGGCCAGCACCTGGTTTGCCTTGGTGGACCACGTTAGTTCCAAGCAACTCCAATATAGGACGAACCTCTTCAAACGCTTCACTTTCACCACCAGCCATGATGGAGAGCTTAGCTTCCTTTGCACCTACATCTCCACCAGAAACAGGTGCATCAATCGCCTGAATTCCTTTCCTTTTAGCCTGTTCATAAATTTTAATGGCAAGTGACGGAGAAGAGGTTGTCATATCGATAAGATAGCTTCCAGATGTTCCATTTTGAATTAAGCCATTTTCGCCGAAATATATTTCCTCCACATCGGTTGGATAACCGACCATTGTGAAAGTTACTGATGCTTTTTCAGCTACCTCTTTCGGCGTTGCGGCCCAGTATGCGCCATTATCCAATAGGTCTTGTGCCTTTTCCCTTGTCCTTGAATATACAACTGCAGAGTAGCCCGCCTTTAATAAATGTCCTGCCATACTTTTTCCCATTACACCTGTGCCAATAAATCCAATTACCGTATTTTCTGGAGTAAGCAACATAATCTTCCCTCTCTTTGGAATTTTCCTTATATATTTTAGCATTAAAATTTTGATTGATAAAAAATTATGCATAAAAAAACCGGAACGTCCCAGTCGCTCCGGTCTTCGTGCTCCATCTCCAAAGTTATGCACAAATATATTTTGTCCTTTCAACCGAGAACATAATCACTTTTTATAACTCTGAAGAAAAATTTGTTAAATAGGCACGACCGAATACTTCTTGATTATTAAATACTTCAATCGAAACAGCATTATCCTTTTCAATCATGTTTTTAAGGTCAAGAATATGTAAATCTTCTCTTAGGGGCAACGGATCCATAAAAATATATTTCTCACCTTTTCCTTTTACTTCTAAATATTCACCGTTCAACACTTGATCTTCTCCGTATACTATTTCTCGTTTACCGATTGCGGCAGCTAATTTGTCATCGTGAATAGTAACTTTCACTTTATATAATTGTTGCCCTGTTAATATTTCATTGTTAATTCGAAAACGGAATTGAAGTTCATTATTTTTTGTTAACAAGGCGTCGGCATAGCGGTTTACAATTAATTCATTGGAAAAAAGCAAACTACAGCCGCTTAGCAGAGAAGAACTGCATACTATTAAGATCAATACAGTAATGAATCGAATATTTTTCAGCATCTATAACACTCCCTTAATATTTTTACCATAGCCAAAATACATCGGTAATAAACGTAAAGAAAGGTTAATATAGGAAAAAATAATTGGGTTATTATATCGCTTTGATCATCCCTCCATCTACTAAAAATGAACTGCCTGTCATATAGGAATTAGCATCAGATAATAGGAAAGCTGCAACATTTGCAAATTCCTCTGGTGTTCCGTATCTCTTTAATGGAATTCCTTCCTTTACTTGCAATGCGATAGTTTCCCGATCGACTCCAAGTTTATCTGCATTTACTTGATCTAAATGATTGACGCGGTCAGTTGCAATCCGGCCAGGAGCAATGGTATTAATAAGAATATTATATTGAGCCAGTTCTGAAGCAAGAGTTTTTGCTAGTCCAACTATTCCCGTCCGAAAGGTATTCGAGAGTATTAAGCCTGGAATTGGTTCTTTAATCGAAGTAGAGGCGATGTTCAAAATTTTCCCGCCCTGCTCTTTTAAATAGGGCAAAGAAGCCCGGATCATTCGAACATATGATAATAAATTCAATTCAAAGGACTTCTGCCATTCCTCATCTGTTAACTCCTCAAACGCCCCGGCAGGAGGGCCTCCAGCATTATTAACTAGTATATCAATTCTTTGAAACGATTCTGCTGTTACTTTTACCAGCTGATTAATGTCATTTACATTAGTTATATCAGTTTTTTGGTAGGCTACTTTTCCCATACCAAGAGATTCAAGCTGACTTGCTTTTTGTTTCAGCTTTTCCTCTTCTCGGCCAGAAATCATAACATTTGCCCCCTCTCTTACTAATCGTTCAGCTATTGCAAACCCTAAGCCCTGGCTGGAAGCAACCACCAAAGCTGTTTTACCAGTTAAATTCAACTCCATTGTTTACAATTCCTCCTTCATAAATATATTCTTAGTATACAGGATAAATTGAGGAAATACTTGCCAAAAAATCATACAAAAAGAGACAGATTTAATCTGCCTCTGTACCTATAATAAGTTTTTAGAATGTATGTGCAAAATCCCTTGCACGTGCAATCGCATTTTCTTTTATTTCTTCAGCCTTGTCAGGCATTGCATTATGGCCTTCCACAAACAACCCCTCTAGGGATGGAACTCCAAAGAAACTCATCATCACACTGATATATCGGTGTCCCATTTCCATCTGTGCTGCAGGCCCCTCTGTGTAAAATCCACCCCGGGCTTGAATATGCAATGCTTTTTTATCCGTTAAAAGACCTATTGGGCCCTGTTCCGTATATTTAAATGTCTTGCCCGCAACTGATACAGAATCAAGATATGCCTTCATAATTGGCGGAAATGAGAAATTCCATAAAGGCGTGACAAACACATATTTATCCGCACTAACAAACTGCTCACTTAACTCGTTAAGCCGGCCAACCTTTTGCTTTTCTTCCGCTGTTAATTCATCAAAGCTTTGACCAGAACGAAGTTTTCCCCAGCCGCTAAACACATCTGCATCAATGTGAGGTATATGTTCTTTATACAAATCTAGATGAATTACCTCATCGCTGGAATTGATTTGTTTATAGCTATCAATAAATTCCTTACCTACCGCCATACTATAGGACTGTGTTTCATTGTGAGGATGTGCCGTGATATACAAAACACGTACCATTTAAGTTCCACCTTTCTTTTGAATAAAGACAATAATATTATTAGTTAAAATAAGAGAAAATAATCAAAAAGGATTTGCCCGAAGACAAATCCTTTTCATGCATCATTTATTCATTTGTATCAAGAGAGTAAAGGTTGTGACCAATGTTAATTCTCATTTCATCAGTCAACTGGAATGCTTCATTAACCATTGCCTCATTGGTTGCTTGACCTAGTAGTGAACTTCCATCAAAATGTACAGGTTTTTGTTCCATAATTCCATTCACCTCCACCATTTCAAATTTACCATGCCCAATAAAATACTTGCCTATTCCTGTCCATATATCACCCTAAAGTACCAGTTGAAAAATAGGTACTATGTATCACTTATTATTATACTCAGAAATCCATAATAAAAAAGACAATACTGTGGAAAATCAAAAAATAAATGAACGACAGAAAAAGACCGGCTAATCATCAGCCGGTCTTTTTTGAGTATTGTGCTTACTTTGTAGCACCATTTACTGCTTCAATAACCTGAGCAGTTGTTTGCATATTTAAAACTTGTTGAGCAAGCTTCTCCATATCAGATTTTTTCAAATTCCTGATTTGTGAGCGAGCTTTTAAAATTGAAGTTGCACTCATTGAAAATTCATCAAGCCCAAGACCTAAAAGAACTGGAATGGCCGTTTCATCTCCTGCCATTTCCCCACACATACCTGTCCATTTTCCTTCTGCATGTGCTGCATCAATAACCATTTTTACTAATCGTAAAATGGATGGGCTATAGGGCTGATATAGGTATGAAACACGTTGGTTCATGCGGTCTGCAGCCATCGTATATTGAATCAAATCATTAGTTCCAATACTAAAGAAGTCTACTTCTTTTGCAAATTGATCAGCTAAGATAGCAGTTGAAGGAATTTCGACCATTATTCCAAGTTCAATTTCATCGGAAACCTTTTGACCTTCAGCAAGAAGCTTTTGCTTTTCATCTTCAAGAATCGTTTTTGCCGCACGGAATTCATCCAGAGTTGCAATCATCGGGAACATGATTTTTAAATTCCCATAGTTACTTGCCCGTAACAAGGCTCTAAGCTGGGTGCGGAATATATCCTGCTCTTCTAAGCATAATCGAATTGCCCTGAAACCTAAGAATGGATTCATTTCCTTTGGTAAGTCCAAATATGGCAGTTCTTTATCCCCGCCAATATCCAAGGTACGAACTACAACAGGTTTTCCTTTTAATCCTTCTAAAACGGCTTTATAGGACTCAAACTGTTCTTCCTCAGTTGGAAGCTGGTCTCTTCCCATATATAGGAACTCGGTCCTGTAAAGACCAACACCTTCCCCGCCATTTTCAATTACTCCCTTTAAATCCTTGGGAGTACCAATATTGGCGACCAATTCTACATGATGATCATCATTGGTTACCGTTGGTTCGTTAACAAGCTTGGCCCATTCAGCTTTTTGTACTTCATACTCATCATGAACTTTACGGTATTGTTCAACAAGTTCTGGAGTAGGATTTATATGTACTTCACCTTTTAAACCGTCAACAATAACTAGATCCCCATTATTGATTTCCTCAGTAGCCGTTTTTGTTCCAACTACTGCTGGAATTTCCATAGAGCGAGCCATAATTGCTGAATGTGAGGTACGTCCACCAATATTTGTTGTAAATCCTAAGACATATTGTCTGTTTAATTGTGCTGTATCTGAAGGTGTTAAGTCCTCTGCAACAATGATAACTTCCTCAGCAATCATGCTTGGATTAACCAGTTGAACACTTAATAAATGGGCTAATACACGCTTTGTTACATCACGAATATCTGCTGCACGTTCTTTCATATATTCATTATCCATTTGTTCGAACATCATAATGAACATATCTGCCGTTTCCTTTAAAGCAGATTCAGCATTCACTTTATCAGACTGAATTTTTTCTTCAATAGGTGTATTTAATTCAGGATCACTTAGGACAAGTAAATGTGCTTCAAAAATAGCTGCTTTATCCGCACCCAAGTCAACTTTGGCACGGTCACGAATTGCTTCGAGTTCTGCTTTAGATTTTTCCATTGCCTGTCGAAAACGGTCAACCTCTGCAGCAGCATCGTCAATTGTTTTTTGTTCAAAAGATAAATCTGGTTCTACAAGACGGTAAGCTTTCGCAATTGCGATACCGTTTGATGCTGCGATCCCATGTAAAAAAGTCATTATTCAGCCAATCCTTCTTTTTTCAATGTCTCTTCGAGGCTATTTAAAGCATCGTTTGCATCGTTTCCTTCTGCTGAAATCGTAATATCTGCACCTTGGCCAACACCTAGAGACATAACACCCATAATTGATTTTAAATTAACTTTTTTACCTTTATATTCTAAATGAATCTCAGAATCAAATCGGCTAGCCGTTTGTACTAATAAAGTTGCTGGTCTTGCATGTATCCCTGTTTCTGCGATTACCTTAAATTGCTTTTCTGACATGATCATCAAACTCCTTTAATGTATATAAAAATATAAACTTGCTTCATTAAAAATAAACATTTCTCATCATTTAGTCAACTAAATCATTAATTAGCTAAAGAGTTAAATTCAAATCTTTTCGTCTTATTTTTTCCAAAAGGAAAACAAATATGTAATGAATTTACACTCTCATGATAATGTTTTTTGTTTATTCAATTGATAGAATAGCACTTTCCTCTTTATCAAACAACTGCAAAATTAATTTTATATCATTTGTCACAATTCTGTCAAAAACATTCATAAACTATCATATTTCCCCAAAGAAAAACAATAAAATCTGTCACTTTCGACAGCTTTTGATTATTTCAACATTTCTAATGGAGAGTTCCTGGTAATAATAGCGATTAGCTTCTTGGTTCTTTTAGATATTGATACAAAACATCGCCTCCCCTCTGACCAATTCCGCGGAAATGCTTAAAATCTTTTCTTTTTACAAGTACCTGACGAAATTCCATGAAATCATCATTTGTTACAAAATACTCTGAAAGTTCACCAGTCATTAGTCGATCTAAGATTTCAGTGATCATTTCTTCCTTCATTCTGTTGCACCACCTTTACCTGTTTATATTAACGTATATGACTTTTATTAAGCCAGTTTTCGAAACTTACGATAACTTTTGAAAGCGTTTCCGATTCTTTTATGGCCTTTTTTCTCATATAATTAAAATGTTTATAAAGAATTAACATAATTGTCAAATAAAAGCCTTTACGAAATGAATAAAGTAGTGCAAACTGTTATTTAACTGGATTTTATTATAGTTTTTTGAGGTAAAGGAGAGAGACTAAAATGAGAAAAGCAGAAGTAGGAAATATCATAGAATTCCGCGGTGGCCTAAAGGGGATTGTTGAAAAGGTAAATGAAAATTCTGTCATAGTCGACCTAACATTTATGGACAATTATCGTGATTTAGAATTGGATCAACGAACAGTTGTTAATCACAAAAACTATAAGGTTGTAAAAGAAAGCGCTTATTAATTAATAGAATTATAGAAAAGGCAGTCTAACCATGGCTGCCTTTTTTTTTAAACCGTTATTCGCCTTTTCCAGCTTCCTTTGATAACTGCTTTAAACTTTTGACTTTCCCATGAGGATTTTGATCTTGTTTCCTAACTGTCCATTCTCGTTCTTGTTCACTCTTTGATTTGCTCATCCCTTTCACTCCCTTCTTTATTATTTTTTTCTTTTCTTGATGTTCTAACCAATATAAATGGGAAAGGGGTGATGTAATGATTTCCATTTGAAAAACTAATTTGATAAAATAAATTTTATTGTTTCGAAAAGGAGATCGCGATAATGAAAAAATTCTTCCAAGACCCTCGCATACTTATTGGTTTTATTATTGCTCACGTTCTTTTATTTTTTTCATTTCATGATAGAGCGATCTTTTGGTATATATTTTCAGGATCAGTTCTGGTACTCATCGCATACTCAACCTTTCAAGAGGAGGTGGATGATGAAGTATCATTTATTCAATTTATCCTACTAGGATCAATATCAGGTTTCTTATTATATTTTGTTTTTCGGGCTGGTATATGGGGAATGGAGATACTTCAGCTGCCAATTGATACAAGCATTAAAAATCTCTATAATTGGTATGCCCCATCCTTATTTTGGCATTACCTTGCACTTGTTTTAGTTGCGGCACCTGGCGAAGAACTTTTCTGGCGTGGATTTATCCAAAAAAGACTCTCGAAATACTTAAATCCGGTTGTAAGTATTTTGTCTGCATCAATTCTGTACGCTTCCGTCCATATTTATTCGGGCTCATTTTTATTAGTTCTCGCTGCCTTTATTTCTGGTTTTGTGTGGGGATATCTTTATTTTTTAAAAAAGAGTATGCCTTTGGTTATTGTTTCTCATATCATTTTTGACCTTTTGATTTTTATTATTTTGCCTTTTAATTAGAAAAGCAGCGTGTCTGGTGGACACCTGCTTTTCTATTTTCTTATACATGGTGTAAATGGTTTCATCCATAGTAAAATAAAAAAAATCATGCAGATGTAACCAAACAATGGATACAAATAGGATAGCAACGTACCGTAATTCACAAGACTAATCAGGTAGGAAACAATAAAAATAAGCGTAACCGACACAATTGTCGGAATGGGCAAATATTGCTTCAATTGTCGGTCCAGTCCAAAGACATTTCCAATTACAGAAGTAAAAATCTCTCCATAAATAACGAGTACAAAAATCCAATAAAAAAAAGGGGCTAAGTTTTTCATAACAATTGCCATTGGAATATTATACTGTTCCAAATTAGGAAGCATGATTAAAGTGAAATGACCAGCAATCAATATCACTGTTAAAGCAGCACCCCCAAGAATCCCTCCCCATTTGATCGTCCAATCATCCTTTACTTCTGTTGCAATCGGTACTAAAACGGCTTGTGCTAGCCCCAGATTCAATGCCACATATGAAAATGGTGCAATCACACTTTTCCAGCCATCGTCGGAATGAGGAATAAATAATAATTGATTGAGGAAGTTGGGCATTTGAATGGAATAGAACATTAAAATTATGCTGAATGTGATCATTACCGGAACAACAAACGTGTTGACAGCAAAAAGACCTTTTGTTCCAACTAGCATGACTAAAAAGGATAAAAAAATTGTCAGGAAAACACCGACTGCTTTGGGCAGATTTAACTGTTCCTCAAAAATAGCCCCAGCCCCTGAAAGCATCACAGCACTAACACCAAGAAGCATAAATAGCATAAAGACGTTAATGACACGACCAGGCCATTTGCCAAACAAGTACTCATTAAACTCTTGATAAGATTTTGCATCTATAAGTGCAGCCATTCTCATTAATTTTGAACCCAATGAAATAAAGAGATATCCGCTCATCAATATACTTATTAAGCCAAAGAAACCAAACCGCGAAAAAAATTCAACGATTTCTTTTCCCGTGGCGAATCCAGCGCCTACTACAGTGCCTACATAGACCGCCGCAATCTGAAATGCTTGAGTCCAATCCCTTTTCACATCATCTCCTCCTTATCATCAATATATGATGATAAGGACAAACAAAGACGAGCTTTTTTCCTGAAATAGCAAGCATTACCAAAAACAAATTTCTTGAAAGTCAAAAAAGGTCAGAGTATACTATCGTCATAAGGTCAAATATAGTCAAAGTCAAAGTGAAAATATGAATCTTTACAAGGAGGTAATTTGCTTATGCTTTGTCAACAATGTAATGAGAACCATGCAAACATTCAATTAAATATGATTATTAACGGACAACGTAAGGAAATCAAACTCTGTCACGAATGCTATACAAAAGAAAAGCAAACTTTAGGTGCAAGTTTTGGTCCAAAGATGAATTCTTATCCAAGCTTCCCATTTGAAAATCTGTTCATGAATAACGCTTCTCATGATAAGGATGATAGCATTCAACCTACACAACAAACAGGAAGAAAAACCGGAAAAGGTGGCTTTATTGACCAATTTGGACGTAATTTAACCCAAATGGCAAAAGCGGGGTTGATAGATCCTGTCATCGGCCGCGATGAAGAAGTAAAGCGTGTCATTGAAATACTAAACAGACGAAATAAGAATAATCCGGTATTAATTGGTGAACCAGGGGTCGGGAAGACTGCAATTGCTGAAGGTCTTGCCCAGAAAATTGCTGAAGGAGATGTCCCAGGTAAGTTACGGGGTAAAGAGGTATATTTGCTTGACGTCGCTTCCCTTGTTGCCAATACAGGAATCCGTGGCCAATTTGAGGAAAGAATGAAGCAAGTCATTTCCGAATTACAGGAGCGGAAAAATATTATCCTTTTCATCGATGAGATTCATCTGCTAGTAGGTGCTGGCTCTGCTGAAGGCTCTATGGATGCCGGCAACATTTTAAAGCCTGCCCTTGCTCGTGGAGAACTTCAGGTGGTTGGTGCAACCACATTAAAAGAATATCGCCAAATCGAAAAAGATTCTGCTCTGGAACGGCGCTTCCAACCAGTTCATGTACTTGAACCGACTGCAGAAGCTGCGATTGATATATTAAAAGGGATACAAAAGAAGTATGAGGATTATCATGAAGTCGTCTATTCTGATGAAGCAATCCT
The DNA here is from genome assembly GCF_018613205.1 of Bacillus sp. ISL-46. Taxonomy (NCBI): domain Bacteria; kingdom Bacillati; phylum Bacillota; class Bacilli; order Caryophanales; family Bacillaceae; genus Bacillus; species Bacillus sp. ISL-46. The sequence goes on along the minus strand of NZ_JAGGQR010000027.1, from coordinate 111,031 downwards.
TGCCTGTGTTCAATTGTCTCAGCGCTATATTCAAGACCGCTTTTTACCTGACAAAGCCATCGATTTGCTTGATGAAGCTGGTTCGAAATTAAACCTAGTTTCGGATTATAAGAGCAATGAACAAATTGAAATACGTCTAAAAGAGATTGCTGCTGAGAAGGAAGAAGCACTTAAAAATGAGCAGTATGAAAAGGCAGCATCCCTTCGCGATGAAGAAACAAACCTTGAAAAGTCTTTACATTTAATATCAAGCTCTGAAAGACCCATCGTTGATGTAGGGCTTATACAAGAAATCATCGAACAAAAAACAGGGATACCTGTTGGAAAGCTGCAACAAGATGAGCAGCTAAAAATGAAGGCATTAGAAGAAAATCTTAACCAAAAGGTTATTGGCCAGGAAAAGGCTGTAAATAAAGTTTCTAAAGCGATTAGACGTAGTCGGGCCGGTTTAAAATCAAAGCATCGCCCAATTGGTTCCTTTTTATTTGTTGGACCAACCGGCGTGGGAAAAACAGAGTTAACCAAAACGCTTGCTGAGGAATTATTTGGTTCTAAGGATTCGATGATCCGTCTAGATATGAGCGAATACATGGAAAAACACAGCGTCTCCAAATTAATCGGCTCACCTCCTGGCTATGTAGGTCATGAAGAGGCCGGACAGCTAACCGAAAAAGTGAGGAGAAATCCATATAGCATTATTTTATTAGATGAAATTGAAAAAGCACATCCAGATGTCCAGCATCTGTTCCTGCAAATTCTTGAAGATGGCCGACTCACAGACAGTCAAGGAAGAATTGTCAGCTTTAAGGATACTGTTATCATTATGACAAGCAATGCTGGTGTGGGCCACAAGACAGTTCATGTTGGATTTGGTACAACAGAGGCGATCGAAGAAGCAAGTATACTTGACTCGTTAGGCGGCTTCTTTAAGCCAGAATTCTTGAATCGTTTCGATAGTATCATTGAATTCAATTCACTCGGTAAAGAGCATATTCTCTATATTGTCGATTTAATGATTAGTGAATTACAAGAAACACTTACTGAGCAAAAGATTGAATTAACCATTACAACAGAAGCAAAAGAAAAACTAGCTATGCTTGGGTACCACCCCGCATTTGGGGCACGCCCGCTCCGCCGCGTAATCCAAGAAGAACTTGAAGATAAAATTGCTGATTTTATCTTAGAGGAACCAGATACTAAAAAATTATCTGCCGTTGTTGAAGAAAATCAGCTCAAAGTAGTTTCTAAAGTAACTTCTCTTAAATAGGTCAAAAGCGAAGCCGTTTCTTGAACGGCTTCGCTTTTTTCATTTAACTATAGATTTTTATCATCCACAGATTTTAACCAATCATCAATTACACCCACAACTGACTCTACACAACCAACTTCAAAAGGAGAGATTAGATTTGCTGCCTCGACTAACTTTGTGAATGACATACTCCCGCCTAGCTTACAAAGCTTCACATAATCTGCCCAAGCTTCATCTTGATTCTCTCTTGAACGCTTCCAGAATTGGAAAGCACAAATTTGGGCGAGCGTATAATCAATATAGTAAAATGGCGAATTATAGATATGCCCTTGGCGCTGCCAGAAGCCGCCATTCTCTAGGTATTCATTTCCGTCATAATCTTTATGCGGCAAATATTTTTTCTCAATTTCACGCCACTGGAGCTTACGCTCTTTTGGAGTAGCTTCTGGGTTTTCATAGACCCAATGTTGAAATTCATCAACCGAAACCCCATATGGCAAGAATAATAGGGCATCACTTAAATGTGAAAACTTGTATTTATCGGTGTCTTCCTTAAAGAACAAGTCCATCCATGGCCATGTGAAAAATTCCATACTCATCGAATGAATTTCACATGCTTCATAGGTTGGCCATGCGTATTCGGGAATCTCAAAATGACGGCTTGAATACACTTGGAAAGCATGACCTGCCTCATGTGTCAGGACATCAATATCCCCGGACGTTCCGTTGAAATTAGAAAAAATGAAAGGTGCTTTATAATTCTCTATAAACGTACAGTAGCCTCCGCCGGCCTTACCCTTCTTGGCAACAAGATCCATCAAATGATTATCTTGCATATAGCGAAAAAATGCCCCCGTATCTTCTGAAAGATCTTCATACATTTTTTGTCCATTTTCTATGATCCATTCCGGAGTACCTTTTGGAGTGGCATTACCAGATTGAAAATTAAAGCTTTCATCATAGTACTTTAATTTATCCAGTCCGATTCTTTCTTGTTGACGTACTTTTAATTTTGTCGCAATCGGAACAATGAAATCCTGTACTTGACTACGGAAATTGGCGACCATCTCAGCATTATAATCTGTTCTCATCATTCTGTAATAACCAAGTTCAACAAAGTTATTAAATCCAAGTGACTCAGCAATTTCTGTCCTTACTTTCACCAGATCATCATAAATTCGATCAAACTCTGCTTCATGTTCAACCATAAAACCAAATTTCGCTTCATTGGCTCGTTTTCTCATTTTTCTGTCAGTCGACTGCGCGAATGGTTCTAATTGTGCTAATGTTCTCTCTTCCCCTTCGAATTCTATCTTTGCCGAAGCCATTAGCTTCGTATATTCCGTTGATAGGCGATTTTCCTTCTGAAGTAAGGGCACAATTTCAGGTTTAAATGTTTTAAGTTGTCCTTCAGCCAGGGCAAATAGCTGCTTTCCCCATTTCTCTTCTAATTCAGGACGGAACTTAGAATTTACAAGCACTTGATAATACTTAGTTACTAACCCTTCAACTTCAGGCTGGATTTCATCCATAAAATCTTGTTCATCCTTATAAAACTCATCATTTGTATCAATAGAATGACGAATATAACAAAGGTTGAACATCGTACCTAGATCATTTCTTAGCTTATTAATCTCATTCATGACCCTGCTTTGCTTTTCAACTGATTCTGCATTTTTTAGGCTCTCAAGTGCCAAATGAAATTTTTCTGTTACCTCATCTAAATCCGGACGTATGTATGTATAGTTCTCAAACCCCATTGAACCATCCCCTTTTTATACTTTGCTAATATTCCAATCTATTTTATTATATACTATCCACTAACATTCCTAACTACAAAAAAAATACGACCCAATGGCCGTATTAGAACTTACCAGCAGGCAACCCTAGTTTTTTCAACAGGTCAATTGCTTCTAGTTTTTCAGTTTCAGTCAGTGATGACATGAGTTTATCAATTTGCTCAGCATGTTCAGGAAAAATATCCTGAATAAACATTTTCCCATCTTCAGTTATTTGTGCATGAGTGACTCGTCGGTCCTTCGGACAGGCAATTCTTCTTAACATCCCTTTTTGTTCAAGTTTGTCGACCACGTAAGTAATGCTTCCGCTTGCAAGTAATATTTTCCCGCCTATTTGCTGCATTGGCTGGTCACCTTTATGGTAAAGGAGCTCCAAAACTGCAAATTCAGTTGGATTTAAACCACTGGCCTGGATCACTTTATTTACATGCTCGTTAATTGCTTTATACGCTCTTGAAAGGACTATAAAAAGCTTTAATGAATTAGCAGTTGAATTATTTTCCATAAAAAACTCATCCTTTTAGGTTTATAAATTAGACTTACTTTGAGGTATCAATATGAATAAAATATCTTGATTTCAAGATTATTATAAAAAAATTTTTAAGAAATGTCAATTCACCCTAAAAAAATCAGGAATATTTCGTATCCAAGTGAAATAGATGCATGATAGGAATTTTTTTATTAAATGGCTTTGTTAAAGGTCATTGTTGATTTAAAGCATACGTTGATTGGAGCGGAAGGCGCGAAGACTCCTGCGGGAGGACGGGGCAGGGGAGACCCCGCAGGTGCTTAGCGCCGGGGAGGCTCCCAGGACCGCCCGCGGAAAGCGAAGCGCTTGGAGCGGAAATCAACGGCCAAGTTTGACAGAGCCTATAAAATAAATAAAAAATAAAATATTTCTTATTTTTATGGTTCGGTAGTAAGATATGGTTATAAAAAAATTTAGTATTTTAATAAAGAAGGGATTATTATGAGTTCACAAGCTGTTTTACCTGCAAAGGCTCCAAAGTCTTCTGAATCAACCATGTATAAAATTCTTTTTATTATTGGATTGTGCCATTTATTGAATGATGCAATTCAAGCTGTGGTGCCAGCCATGTTCCCTATTTTAGAAAAATCAATGGGGCTAAGTTTTACCCAGCTTGGAATCATTGCTTTTTCCCTAAATATGGTCTCATCTGTTTTGCAGCCAATGGTCGGCTACATAACTGACAAGAAACCAATGCCTTTCGCACTGCCGATCGGACTGACTTTCACGTTAGTCGGTATTCTTGGATTAGGGTTCGCTTCAAACTTTGGACTAATTGTCTTGTCAGTCCTTTTCATCGGTCTGGGTTCAGCAGTATTTCACCCGGAAGGTTCCCGGGTTGCGTATATGGCTGCAGGAAATCGACGCGGACTGGCACAGTCGATTTATCAGGTCGGTGGAAACACGGGTCAAGCATTGGCTCCACTGATAACTGCACTAATATTGGTTCCACTGGGGCAGATTGGTGCATCCTGGTTTACGATTGTGGCAGCACTAGCTGTGATTTTATTAATTTATATTGCAAATTGGTATAATCACAGGTTGATAGCTTCCCCAAATATACTAAAGAAAAAGAGATCTAGCTCATCTAACAATGTAGCAATAACTAAAGAGGTAAAAAATACCTTAGCATTGATTTTATTATTAATTTTTGCAAGGACTTGGTATTCTTCTGGAATTACCAACTTTTATACCTTTTATGCGATAAAAGAATATGCCCTTACGATTAAGCAATCACAATTATTCCTGTTCGCTTTTTTAGTTTCCGGTGCCGTCGGTACTTTTTTTGGAGGTCCTCTTTCAGATCGGTTTGGAAAAAAAACAATCATTTCCTTTTCAATGTTAGCAACGATTCCTTTTTCAATTTTAATTCCACAGGTACCACCAACGTTGGCATTTATTTTCTTAATACTTACTGGGTTTATTTTAATGACTAGTTTTTCTGTAACGGTAGTATATGCACAGGAATTAGTCCCGGGTAAAATTGGGACGATGTCTGGATTAACAGTAGGACTTGCGTTTGGAATGGGTGCAATTGGTTCTGTAGGACTCGGTTATATAGCAGACTGGATTGGATTACAGTCGATGATTACATGGCTCGGTGTACTTCCGATTTTAGGCTTAATTGCGTTTCTCCTTCCAACTGACCAAAAGGTTAAAGAATGGAATCAAAAGTAAAATAGGATGGGCCAGAGGCCCATCCTTTATTTTATGTCTTGGATTTTACGGTATAATTCTTCCTTCTCCTCTTCTGTAAGCATTCTTTCAGCCATTGGGAACAAAACATTTTCCTCTTTGGAGAAATGCTCTGTTAAGATAAAGTAGGCATTTTGAATTAGTTCAGCTGTTTTTTTCGTTTCTTCCGTAGATACAAGACCACTTTCTGCTTTTCCAAGAAATTCTCCAATATTTGCTTTTGCCTGATCATGTTCATATTCCATAACAGCTATTGGTCCAGATGTCGTCCCGATATATACACCCATCATAGGAAAAAGAACGCCTTCTTCTCTTTCTGAATGAGGGTCCAATGCTGCTTTAAATTCTTTTACTTTTGTAATTAATGCAGCAAATAGGTTATGAATTTTTGACAGTTTCATGAAAACTCGTTAATTTTTTTAAAAATTTTAACATTTATCACACAAAAAAAGTTTAAATGTTTCATATAATAGAGATAGAACATAAAAGGGAGGGAAAAAAATATGAAAACCCCAAATTATCACGACTTTTATCAAAAGGCATTAATACCCATTGGTGTAAATGACCTAGTTTCCTTACAGGAATCCGCAGCATACTACCCTAACTCACCTTCGACACATTGGCTTATTGCCGTAGAAGGGGTACAACTCCCACAGTCAAAAATATACTATCATTGGAAAGTAAGTATATATCCTGCCGATAGTGAAGGTGATTTCAATTGGAAAAAACCATATTATTGCTCACCGAGTATGGAGTTAATGGATCATGCGAACTCATTTGCATCTTCGCTTGTCACAGCCAGCAAAAACGATAAACTTTCCTCAGCTACCATACTAGAGAAAATAAGCTAACCCCCTAAAAACTTACCTTCTGCTTCACCTTCTTTTTACGTTCACTTGTGAAATAACCCACATATAGTATTATTAAAATATCTACATAAATTAAGGAGCTGTTTGCATAAAACGCAAACAGCTCCTTTTTTATTTCCAATTTACGCTAAACGGAATACAATCCCGTGTCCGCCTTTTGGATATTCCCATTTAATGTTCTGGTATGGGCAGCCGATCCGGCAGCTTCCACATTCATGGCATCCTTCGTAGCCAACCTGCATCCGTGTTCCTTCCCACTTATAAACCTCCGCTGGGCAAAATACTGTACAAATTTTATCGGGACATTTTGTCATGCATACGTCATGATCCATCACGGTCAAATGAGACTTTGTATCACACTTAAAACGGAGCAGATACTGTTTTTCCTCGATATTCTTCGTTGACATTATTTCACCGCCTTCCAAGCACGATAGATATCTTGCAATACTCTAATTGTTCCTCTTTCCGCAGTTACACTCTTCATTATTTGTTTTTGTTTTTCACGCTTAGGAGTCCCATCAACTGTAAAGAATTTGCTCATCGCTTTATTCATCATTGGAACATATTCATTAAAGTATTGTGGGTATTTCTCAAACGTATGTGCAGCATCCTTGTACTTCTCTAAATCCTTCATTATGAAACTACTATTAAGCGCGTCACGGTAGCTATTTAAGCTTGATTCACTGAAGTCCCCACTTTTATGTGCCTGAACTACGGCTTCAGCAGCCATCTTTCCTGATGACATCGCCATGTTCGAACCTTCACGATGAATGGCATTTACTAGCTGTGCTGCATCACCGACGACAATAACTCCATTACCAGCTACTTTCGGTACCGAACGATAACCACCTTCAGGAATAAGATGAGCAAGATACTCAGCAGATTCCCCACCCGCAAGCATTGGCTTGACCATGGGGTGAGTTTTTAAGTAGTCTAGAAGCTCATATGGCTTGATTTTCGCTTTTATCATGCTCGATAGTGTTGTACCAACTCCGATATTCAAGCTCTCTTTATTCGTGTAAACAAAAGCGGTTCCAAGATTACCCTTTGTTGAATCACCAAAGATTTCAATTGTACAACCCTGGTTATCTTCCAAATTAAAACGGTCATTTATTTTTTCTTTTGGTAAATTAACAACTTCCATTACTGTTAAGGCTACTTCATCTGGACGAAATTCTTTATGAAAGCCTAACTGTTTTGAAAGAAGAGAGTTAACACCGTCGGCAAGCACCACGACATCCGCATATACCTCTCCATTCGGACGATCGGTACGAACCCCGACAACCTTGCCATTTTCAACGATACATTCAGTTACTACCGTTTCATTAATAAGTAATGCCCCAGCGTCTACTGCCTTTTTAGCAAACCATTGGTCAAACTGAGCCCGAAGGACTGTAAAGTTATTATATGGTTCCATACCCCATTCAAGACCTTTATAGCCGAATTGAACGACAGATTCCTTATCCATCATCCAAAAGCGCTGTTCAATGACAGGTCTCTCAAGTGGTGCTTCTTTCCAAAATTCAGGAACTAATTCTTCCATTTGTTTGCGGTACAATACTCCGCCCATTACGTTTTTTGCTCCTGGGTATTCTCCACGTTCAATAAGCAAAACGTTTAGTCCATTTTTGGCACACGTGAGGGCACATGCACTTCCTGCTGGACCTGCCCCAACGACAATCACATCAAATTTTTCATGCATAGCTTATTTCACCACCTTTTTCAGTTCTAAGCTGCTTAAATTCCTCGATAAGTTTTGGGAGAATTTCCATAGCATCTCCTACGATTCCATATGTGGCAACATCAAAAATTGGTGCATTTGGATCTTTGTTTATAGCGATAATTAAATCAGAATTTTTCATGCCGACAACGTGCTGAATTGCACCAGAAAGTGCAATAGCAAAATAAATTTTTGGTGTAACTGTTTCACCAGTTTGGCCAATTTGAAGATGGTGTGGCATCCAGCCTGCTTCAACCACATCACGAGTACCTCCAACAGTCGCTCCAATCGTTTCCGCAAATTCATAAAGGAGCTGGAAGTTTTGCACATCTCCCATTCCTTTTACTCCACAGACGATTACATGTGCATCAGCTAGATTGACCTTTTTTGTTACGTCATTCACAATTTGTAACACTTTTGTACGCATGTCTTCTTCTTGCAGTGATATTTTTTCTTCAATAATCTTACCTGTTCTTCCTGATACCGGTTCTTGTGCCTTCATTACCTTTGGTCTGACGGTTGCCATTTGCGGGCGATGTTTTTTACATAGGATTGTCGCCATGATATTACCGCCAAAGGCAGGTCTGCTTGCTTCTAGTAATCTATTATCAACATCCACATCAAGCATTGTAGTATCCGCAGTTAATCCTGTGTTTAAATCTGTTGCTACGGCACTAGCTAAATCTTTACCGTTTGGTGTTGCGCCATAAAGGATAATTTCTGGCTTATATTTTTCAGCGAGGAGCATTACGCCCTTCATATATGATTCAGTACGGTAATTCTTCAATACAGGGTGGTCGACCAAGTATACGATATCTGCACCATAAGAAATAATTTTATTTGCTAAAGGTTTTACTTCATTGCCTAGTAAAAAGCCCGCTAAAGGAACTTGTAATTTATCCGCTAGTTTCCTTCCAGCACCAAGTAATTCTAGAGAAACGCCTTCTACTTTACCATCGTTTTGTTCGATGAATACCCAGACTCCCCGATAATCGTCTAGATTCATGTATATTCCCTCCCATGACAAAAGATAATCGTTATTATTTAGATGATTGGATTGTTAACAGGTCCTTTTTCTCCATCAACAACGCCATTAGCTGGTTAACCTGTTCATCACTAGTACCCTCTAGTCTTTTCCCGCCTTCTGGACGTGGTGGCGTAAACATTTTTCCAACAATGGTTGGTGAACCTTTTAGTCCAAGTTGTGACCGTTCTACATTTTCAAAGTCACTTACTGCCCAAATAATTGGTTCGTACCTTGCCGCTTTAATCATGTTCGGCATTGGCGAATAGTCGATCTCATTAATTTCTTTTTCAACCGTCAATAAACATGGAAGATTGGATTGAATCAATTCATAGCCATTGGTTAATTTCCGTTTAATAAGAACGGTGTTTTCTTTCTGATTGACTTCAGGCACTTCAATTACATTAGTTATTGGCGGGATATCCATTCTTCTTGCAATACCAGGTCCAACTTGTCCTGTATCACCATCAATCGCGTGCTTCCCACAAATAATCATGTCAACTGGGTGTTCCTTATTGATTTTTTCTAAAGCTTTCGAAAGCGCATAACTAGTTGCCAGTGTATCTGCCCCTGCAAAGGCACGGTCAGAAATTAAATATCCTTTATCAGCACCTATTTCCACACTTTTCTTGATAATATCAGTCGCTTGCGGTGGTCCCATTGATAAGACGGAAATGGTACCTCCTGTTTTTTCCCTAATTTTTACGGCCTCCTGAACTGCATGGGCATCGTAAGGGTTCAAGATGGCTGGTGCACTGCGACGGTCGAGTGTGTTGGTTTTAGGATTAATTTTAATAATTTTTGTATCTGGTACTTGTTTGACACATACGACAATATGCATGTAGGACTTTCCCTCCTCCATATGATCTGAGATTATTGAAAGCGTTTGCTTCCTATGGTTTAAAAATGCTTTTATTTACGATATATGAATCGCAACACAAGCATAGTACCAAACAGTGATAGTTTTCTTTTTTTCTTTCTCGATTTAACCTAAAACTAGTGATCATTTAATATTCTTAAAAATCTTATGCAGTAGCTAAGTAGTAGTTTGTAAAAGTTGAAGTTATTACAGTTTGTGGTAAGATATGTAGTTAATCGTGATGTGAATATTAGATAAAGTAGTACTAATATAACTATATGAAATATTAAGATATAAACAATGATAAAAATCACAGCTACTGTCTAATATTGTAGATATTTGATTTGGATTAATTGGACAAGAAAGGAGATGTGTGATGACTGAAGTTATTTTTGGAAGTGTTCTTTCGGCGTTATCTACGGGGGCAGGGGCACTAATTATACTATTTATTCCTCATTCCATTACACATCGTTGGAAGGATGTTTTATTAGCATTTAGTGCAGGAATTATGATGGCAGCTGCTACGATTGGGTTGATCCCTGAGGCATTAAGAACAGGAGGCTTTGGTTCACTTTTTGTAGGAGTTTGTTTAGGAGTATGGGTGCTGACTCTTTTGGAAAAAAATATCCCTCATATTGACTTACAGCATAACAAAAAGGGAATTCAATTTGATGAGAAGGCGTTGTTAATTATATCTGCAATTACCCTTCATAATATTCCTGAGGGATTGTCAGTTGGCGTAAGCTATGCATCCGAACAGGGGGAAACTGGAAATTTAATTGCTTTAGCAATTGGGTTTCAAAATGCGCCGGAAGGCCTACTTGTCGCATTATTTTTAATCAATCAGCGAATTAGTAAACTGAAGGCCTTCATTATTGCAACCTTAACTGGAGCCATTGAAATCATTACTTCCTTTTTAGGGTATTTTTTAACCTCATTTGTTCAAGGGCTAGTCCCCTATGGTCTATCATTTGCTGCTGGTGCCATGTTATTTATTATTTATAAAGAATTAATTCCTGAAAGCCATGGCGACGGAAACGAGCGGGTATCCACCTATGCGTTTATCTTGGGGTTGCTTGTCATGGTGTACATTATTGATATTTTTTCATAAGTAATTATTTTACTAATCGGTTGAACAAAAAAAAATATCACTCTCTTACATAATTATCATTAGACTAAAACCTTCGGCCAAATCATGATCATTTGTTTAAAGGCAAATTTAATTTCTTCATTTGGCCTGGAGATTTGGTCCATTACTTTTTGATACTCATTTATTAATTCATCTAGCTCCTGGCTATATTTTATTGTCATCTCATTGGTAAATCCCTGTGTATTGGCGCTATTTATCATTAATTCCCTTTTAGCCTTTATCTCTTCAATCATTTCATTATGGGTATTACTATACTCGCACACAATTATCCCCCTACCTCTTACTCTATTACTGTAAACAACGAAAAATTAGACTACTTGATGAATTATGACAAGAATTTTTATAAAAGTAAACACAATCGCAAAAGTAGACAAAACATTCTATTTCTTTCGTTTTTCGACAAATTCCTCAAATAAATTCTTGTTTTTACGACAAAATTCATCTAGTTTGCAAGCGCTTTATTCTATTTCACCATACTTATATACATAATAAAAAAACTGGCTTGCAATAATCTGCAGCCAGTTTTAGTATCTGTTATTGATTTACTTCTTCTTTTTCGTAAATAGGTACCCATCCCTCGGTGGTAACAAAAATCCTTACAGCAACCACTTTCCGATCTTCTTCAAGGGTAAAATAGTGCCTTGTATTTTCAGGTACAGAAATCAAGTCTCCTGGATTGAGATGTACTTCAAAGAACTCACCATCTTTACCTTGGATAACAAAGACACCGTGGCCGCTGACTATGAAACGAACTTCATCATCTGTATGATGATGCTCATTTTTAAAGTTTGTCAGTAATACATCCAAATTTGGAGTATTTTCTGATAAAGAAATGACATCTTTCGCTTTGTAGCCACGTCTAGCAGAAATATCTGCGATTTCGCCTTCAAATGCAGCTAGAATTTCTGCCTTTTCTTCATCGCTTAAAAGATACTTTTCTACTAGTTCAGCGGGAAGCTTACTAATATCCCAATTTTCATAAATAACTTCCTGCGACTCCAGAAAGCTTGCAACCTCTTCTTGTTCATGAATTTGCTCTTCTCTGGTTTGAAAAGTAATATATGCCATTCTTCATCATCCTCTCATTTTTAATATTTTTTACACTAGTTTAAACAATTGATATGGTTTATGCTCTAGTAAGCGTAATTGGTAGCGGAATAAAAACTCTGACGCTTCAAGGATTTTTTTAGCCTCAAAGGCATTTCTCCCCCATACCGTTATTCCATGGTTGCGAATCAAGATAGCTCCAGTATCTCCTGAAACATGTTCAGAAAACTTATTGGCAAGTGTCGGGATATGGGCATCATTCCGAATGATTGGTATTGTTAAGACTGCGTCCTCTTCCCACTTATCAAAAGCCTTGATCAACTCTTGGCCTTTAAATGTGACCTCACCATTATCACCATAAACTTCTGAGATCACATTATTATCAATCGTATGCACATGGAGACTGCAGCCAGCATTGGTTCGACGGTAAATTTCGACATGAAGAAGTGTCTCTGCTGAGGGCTTTAAATGTGTTTCTTCAACTGCACGGCCAAATTCATCAACGAGTAAAAAATCTTCATCTGTTCGCTTCCGTTTATCCTTTCCACTTGCTGTTACTAAAAATTGAAGCGGATGATTACTTACTTTAATCGCCAGGTTACCGCTAGTACCCATAAACCAATCACGCTCAGCTAACTCATCCTTTACATCGGCTAATTCGTTCCATCTTTCATTTAGCATGTTAGTTCATCCACCTCAATTCTTTTGTTAATCTCCTCGATACAATCGAAAAAGGAAGTAAATCCTTGATGATTGATTCCCCATTCCACACATTTTTCCTGAAGTAAATCTCTTGCTAACACAAAGTCCGCATGTTTTGCTGCCTCGAGATCGGTTACCGAATCTCCAATAACAATTTTGAAACGGTTTTCCTGAGTGTTTAATTTACGAATAATACTTGGTTTACAACATCCGCAATCATTGTTACATAATGAATCACATTCATTCGGCCATAGAATTTTTATTCTCTCGTCTGTAAAATCCGATTCATTGCAATAAACTCCATCAAATGGACCATATTTCTCCAAGATTGGATAAACAAAGAAGTCAATACCGCCACTAACAATGTAAAATGGAATACCTTTTGCACGCGCAAATTCAACAAACTCTCCAAATCCTGGGCGAATCTTTGCATTTTCAATCGCAAACTCAGTCAGTTCATCCTTTAACCTACTTGGTAATAAGGAGAATAGTTTCCCAACTCCCTCATTGATCGAAATCTCACGTGAGAGGATTTGATCTTTGATCCGTTCCCACCCTTGAGGAGCAAACTTTTCCATCATGCTAATGATGTTATCACTTTCAGTTACCGTTCCGTCAAAATCACAAAAAATCACTGGTTTTGTCATACGGTCACCTCTGCATTACCCCATAGTTTTAGTGCCGTATGGAGCTCAGGATGCTGTTTTGCACCTTCGGCTAATAATTTTCCTTTAAGATTGGTATCAATCGCTTGACGGAACGCAAGGCCCCCTCCGCGTGCACCCTCTGGATGGCCATGGACCCCTCCGCCTGCATTAATGACAGAATCATTACCGAAGTCACGAATTAATAAAGGAACCAAGCCTGGATGAATTCCCGCTGATGGAACTGGGAATGACTTTTTAAAGGCATCTTCTACGGTTAACTCACTTGCAATCGACAGTGCTTTCGTCTTCTCTAACGCCACGGTTCCATATGGGGATGGGAACAACGATAAATCAGCACCAGCATAACGAAGCAACTTTCCAAGCAATAATGAATGGGATAATCCATAAACTGGAGATGATGTAAAAGCACCACTAACTGCAGGATGTGCCATAAGCGGTAAGGCAATTTCATCGTCTTCTCTTAATTCCTGCAGGACGTCTATGCCATAGGAAAACACATTAAACAGTAAGAGGTCCGCTCCAAGCTCTGCAGCCTTCCTTGCTTTTTCCTTCAGCTGCGATGTTCTACCCGTTAGGTTAACTGCATACAAAGTTCGATGTCCTGTTTGGTCAAATACTTCTTGCAATGCCTTTTTTCCTTCGACAATTCTTTTTTCAAATGGTGTCAGCTCATTTTCAAAAAGGATTTCATCATCCTTCACAAAATCTACACCACCAAGGGCTTGTTGCTTTAATTGCTCAACTAAAAATGCGAGATCTTTACCGAGCACTCCTTTAAAGATACTCATTAAAAGCGGTCTATTATAAACGTTTAATTTCTTCCGAAGACCTTCAATTCCAAACCTTGGGCCAGGGAACTGACTCTTTAATCCATCATCAAACTGCAAATCTAGTAATTTTATTTTTCCATCTAATGAAAGCTTACCGAAAACGGTTGTTAAAATAGCAGGCAGGTCATTAGAAAAATTAATCGCTGGATAGGCTATGCGGATTAAAGATTGGTCACCTTTTTCTGCAGGTATCGTTTCAACTGATACCACACTGCCTTTATGCTTGCGTAATTGGCTTTGCTCTAGTTCAGGCAAGTTCGTCCATGAACCTACAGTTAATCCAAGTGCAATCTCTTCAGCCTTTTTGGTTGGTTTTTTTTCATCATGCAGTAAATATGTAGCAATTATTTTAGACATTCAAAAACACGTCCTTTCAAAAAACATAAAAACCTCTTCAACAAAGAAGAGGTTAGCCGCAAACTAACATCTTCTCATCTATCAGCTTGTTGCTGCAAGAATTAGCACCGTGCCTAAAACTGGTTTAAGTCGGTTGCCGGGCTTCATCGGGCTTTTCCCTCCGCCTGCTCTTGATAAGAAAACGATTCGTATTTTATAAAGTTTTTAATGTTGTTTAACTTTAATTTGCATTATCTCAAGAAAAATATAAAATGTCAATCGATTTAACAGAATATTTCCAAACGACTAATTCTTTCAACAGCTTCGGCTAATCGTTGTTCTGATGTTAATAACCCAACACGGACATATCCTTCTCCAAATTCTCCAAAGCCAATTCCCGGTGCAACCATGATATGTGCTTGTTCGAGTAAAATGTTAGCAAATTCCTCAGATGTTTTGCCCTCAGGAACTTTGAGCCACGCGAAAAAGGAACCCTTTGGCGCGGTGACCTTCCATCCCAATGAACGAAGCCCATCAATCAATACATTACGTCTTCGCTCATAAAGATCGTTTAGTTCCCGTACACAATCCTGAGGGCCCATTAAAGCCTCAGCCGCTGCCTCTTGTACAGCTCCAAATAAACTAACATAAAGATGGTCCTGTAAAAGTTCAATGCTTGAAATCACACTCTCATTCCCAACAGCAAAACCAACACGCCAGCCTGCCATATTAAAGGTTTTTGATAAAGTATATATCTCTATCCCAACCTCTTTAGCCCCTTCAACCTGCATAAAACTTATTGGTTTTTCACCATCGAAACCAATAGCACCATAGGCAAAATCATGAACAACACAAATATCATGATCTCTAGCTAGCTTAATAGTCTCATTAAATAATTCATGAGTAGCTGTAGCTCCTGTTGGATTATTAGGATAATTGAGGAACATTAACTTTGCTTTTGATAAAACAGACTTATCCAGTTCGCAATAATCCGGTAGAAAGTTATTTTCCTCTCGTAACGGCATCGTAACCATTTCAGCTTTTGCAAGAGCAACCCCAGACCAATAATCCGGGTAACCGGGGTCAGGTACAAGGATGGTATCCCCCGGATTTAATATGCATTGAGGAATTTCGACAAGTCCTGCTTTACCCCCAAACAAAATCGCCACTTCTTTATCCGGATCAATGGTCACTCCATATTCTCTTAAATAAAAATCAGCGGCAGCCTGTTTTAAATAACGATGTCCCTGAAAAGGAGAATATTTATGATTTAATGGATTCGCTGCTGCATCTTGAAGTTTTTTAACAATATGAGAAGGCGTTGGCTGATCAGGGTTGCCTTGCCCTAAATTAATCACATCAAACCCTTGTGAAATATATTCCCCTACTTTTTTAACAAGTGAAGCAAAAAATTGCTTCGGAAGACTAGTTAATAATTCTGATGGAGGAAATTGCTTCATTGTTCTCACCTGCTTAATTTTTTATAAGAATCATTGTGAAATTCTAGTCACAAATGATATAACTTTTATAACGGCTTGTAAAGAAAAAATTCCGAAATTTCAAACGAGGTGAAGATTCGTGAAATTAAAAATTTCATGTCTGCAAATGGATATCGTCTTCGGTGATCCCAATAAAAACTACCAAACTGCCGAAAGACTCATTGAAAATGCACTGACTGAACAACCCGATATCATTGTCCTTCCGGAACTATGGACAACGGGATATGACTTGACGCGCCTGAATGAAATTGCAGACCCAAAAGCAGTACAAACGATTGAATTTCTCAGAAAAGCAGCACAACAAAATCAGGTTCATTTCGTTGGCGGCTCAGTTGCGAACCGTGAAGAAACAGGAGTAAAAAATACTCTCCTCATCATCAATAAAGATGGCACGCTTGTACACCGGTATAGTAAACTACATCTTTTTAAACTCATGAATGAGCATGTTTTCTTAGAGCCTGGCGCCGAGAAGGGACTTTTTCAACTTGATAATCACCATTTTGCTGGGGCTATCTGTTATGATATCCGGTTTCCAGAGTGGATACGCGCTCACACATCCGAAGGTGCAGAAGCACTGTTTGTTGTGGCCGAATGGCCTGCACCTAGATTGTCCCACTGGAGGGCCCTTTTAATTGCAAGAGCAATTGAAAATCAATGTTATGTAATTGCCTGTAACCGTTCTGGAAATGACCCGAATAACCATTTTGCTGGTCACTCGATGATTATTGACCCGTGGGGTGAGGTTATTGCTGAGGCTGGAATGAAGGAAGAAATCCTATCGGCTGAAATTGAGATGGACATAGTCAAGGAGGTCCGTAAGCAAATTCCTATTTTCACGGATAGAAAACCAGAATTCTATAAATAATAATTTTCAAAAAATATTGACACTTTCTCTTTGTTACTGATATGATTTTTACCAGTTAAATAGATTTTCTCTTATCATGAGCTGGCTGAGGGATTTGGCCCTTTGAAGCCCAGCAACCGACCGGAAACCCATTGAAATGGGGCGCTTTTTGCGCCGGGGATCCCCCTTTAAGGCACGGTGCTAATTCCAACAGAAGGATTATCTTTCTGAGAGATAAGAGGTGCGACAGACAATATTGTCTATCAGCCTCTTTCAGATGAGAAAGAGGCTTTTTTAGTGCCTGCGTGCATAATTAAGCCTCCCAAAAACGAGGAGGAACCATAATGAGTCTACTAAAACAAAAAACATACCAGCCTTTAACAAACGAGAGTGCAGTTGAACTGGCACTTGAGTTGAAAATTTTTGACCAGCATGCAAAACTTTCCTGCAAGGAGATTGGCGATGGGAATCTCAATCTAGTCTTTCATATTGTTGAAGAATTAGATGGAAAAAGTGTTATTATCAAACAAGCTCTCCCTTATGCAAAGGTAGTTGGCGAAAGCTGGCCATTAACTTTGAAAAGAGCAAAGATTGAAGCGGATGCCTTAAAAATTTTCGGACAGATTGCTCCAGATTATGTGCCCCAAGTTTTTTTCACAGATGATGTCCTAGCTGTAACCGTAATGGAGGACCTTTCCCATCTGTCAATCGCAAGAACTGGCTTTATCAAAGGAGAAACCTATCCATTAATTTCAAAGCATCTAGGTGAATATCTTGCAAAAACATTATTTTACACTTCTGATTACGGATTAACCCCTTCCGTAAAAAAGGAATATGTACAACAGTTTATCAATCCCGAGCTTTGCAAAATAACTGAAGATTTAATCTTCACCGATCCTTTTATTGATGCAGAAACCAACGATTTCGAGGAAGGACTGCGTCCTGTCGTCGAAGAGCTTTGGCAGGATGATGAACTAAAGTTTCATGTAAATATTTTGAAGAAATGCTTTTTAACAGAGGCTGAAGTTCTCCTCCATGGTGATCTTCATACCGGAAGTGTTTTTGCCGATAATTATGAAACAAAAGTAATCGATCCCGAATTTTCTTTCTACGGACCAGCTGGATTTGATATCGGCCAAGTAATTGCAAATCTTCTCTTCCAGGTAATAGCAAATGTTGAAGAACGTGATCTATTCCTCAATCATATTGAAACGGTATGGAGTGTATTTGAGGATCAATTTACACTATTATGGAATACGGAGAATAAAGACGATTACGCTAAATCCTCTACCTTTCTAAACTATAATTTAACTAAGTTTTTTGAGGACTCGATCGGCTTTGCCGGCTGCGAATTAATCAGAAGGACAATTGGTCTTGCTCATGTTGCTGATTTAGATGGGATCGAGGATGCTCAAACTAGATTCACTGCAAAACAGAAAACACTAGGTCTTGGGAAAGTCCTAATCAAACAACGAAAAGAAATCAAAAATCTTACTGCTTTCATAGCAACTGTAAAAGAAACACTTTAATATAGAAAAAGCAATCCAACTCGGATTGCTTTTCTAGTCAAGTTAAAATATATTGGCTTTTCAACAGGTCAATTAGCAGGCACAAATATTTAATGAAAAATAGGTAGGTTAGACTCAGACAAAATAAAAAATTGCCGAGAAAAAATACCCTTTCTCGACAATCTGACACTTCCCAAAGGATGTGTTTTTTTGATTTGCTTTTTTTTACAGCATAGGATTTTTATTCTTTGCTTTGAGTCTTTGCCATCTTTTCTCAACTTCTGCTTCAAATTCTTCTAGCATTGGCTTGTTTTCATCTTTAAGTAGGTGTTTTGTTTTCCCCATATATTTTAACCAATCAGAAAGTGGAATTCGTTTGTTCTTCTCTTCTGGATTGTAAGTTATGGTTGTAACACCTTGTTCTACTTCATATAGCGGGAAGAAGCAAGAATCTACAGCAGCTTCGATAATTTTTGCACCAAAACGGTCATCAGATTTCCAGTTTAGTGGGCATGTGATGAGAAGTTTTCCATATACTGTTCCAACATTTTGTGCGTACCATTGTGCTTTTGCACCTTTTTTAACTAAGTCCTGTGGAAAGGCTTCCGAACCGGTAAACACATAAGGAATATTAGTAGCAGCCATAATTTGCGGAGTATCCTTATGGTGGAAGGCTTTTCCTCGCTGTGCTTTTCCAACTCCAGATGTACTTGTCATATGACCCAGTGGTGTTGAATAAGACATTTGTGAGCCTGTATTCATGTAGCCCTCATTATCATATTCAAGCATAATCAGTTTATGTCCGCGAAGAGCAATACCAATCGCTGAACCCATACCAATATCCATACCACCATCACCAGTAATCATAACAAATGTGGCGTCATCCGATACTTCAATTTCGCCGCGACGTTTTAATTCCATGAATGCTTCAACAGTACCTGAAAGCGTTGCGGCACCGTTTTGGAACAAATTGTGCATCATCGTTTGCTTATGGGAGGTGCTAGGATAAGATGTTGTTGTTACATAAGCGCATCCCGTTTGGAATAGAGTAACAATGTCTCCCTCAATCCCTTTAAAGAATAACTCGAGTCCAGCAAAAATTCCGCACCCTGGACATGCCCCGTGACCGGAGGCAATCCGTTTCGGTTTACCAGTTAAAGCACGTAACGGCGGGATTTTCACCTTTAATTTATTGGTTTCTTCATCCATTTTCACATCAATTAACCCTGTTTTAAAAACATCCCCGTGCTGTGGCAAAATAACAGGCTTAAGGATTTTTTCAGGATTACCTGGAATATGACCATAGTAATCAAATGGCTTTTCAGCATAGCCTTTTTCCTTTGCATCAAGTGCCATTTCAAAGAAAGCCTGTGCATCAGTTGCATAGAAATCCTTACCGCCGAGACCAAATACGCGGCTTAACACGATCGTCTTGTTGTCTTTGTCATCTTGAAGTGCAGATTTCACTTCATGTGTAAGGTTAGGACCATTTGCTCCGTAAGAATCCGCACGTTCCCCAACTAATAATGATTTTACATTCTTTAGGGCTTCACGAATTTCCTTTGCAGGGAATGGACGGATAATATTCGGGCTAATTACACCTGCTTTAATTCCTTTTGCACGAAGTTGATCCACTACATCTTTAGCAGATTCTGCCGCAGAGTTTAATAGGAATAATGCTACATCAGCATCTTCCATTTTATATAAATCTAGAACTGGATATTCTCTTCCAGAAAGCTTAGCATATTCCGCAGCCACTTCCTTAAATACCTCACCAGCATTGTACATTGCTTCTGATTGTTGGTAGTGATTGTTAATGAAATCATCACCACTCATATGAGCACCAATCGTTACTGGCTTCCTCAAGTCTCTAACAAAGTTGTAATCGGTTGGACATTCACCTACAAATTGCTGTACAACACTACGGTCCTTAAAGAATTCCACTCGACGCTTTTGGTGGGATGTAAAGAAGCCATCATAAGCAACAATAACTGGTAAGCGAACCTTTGAATGTTCGGCAATTTTAAGCGCCATAATATTCATATCATATACAGCTTGCGGTGTTTTTGCTGTTAAGATTACCCAGCCTGTATTTAATGCATAATAGAGATCCGAGTGATCGCCACGAATATCGAGCGGACCACTGACGGCACGAGTAACTAGATTCATAACCATTGGAAAACGAGTCCCTGATTGGACAGGCATTTGTTCAAGCATATATAAGAATCCATTTGCACTGGTTGCATTGATAACACGTGCACCAGTTGCCGCAGCACCGTAGCAAATACCTGCTGAACCGTGCTCACCATCGGCAGGAATCAGTTTAATATCATGCTCCCCGCGCGTTTTCATTTGATCTAAAAATTGAGCAACCTCTGTTGAAGGTGTAATTGGGAAATATCCCATAATATGATAATTGATTTGTGCTGCCGCCATAGCAGCCATTTCATTTCCAGATTCAAAAGTAGAAATTTGTTCTGCTACACCTTTTGTTGTTAATTTATCTTCTAAAATAGCCATTATTGGATTCCTCCTGCAATATAAGGAAAGTTTTGCTTTACGCGGTTATTATCTGCATACCCAAGCATTTCACGAAGATCACCGAGTGCGTCGGTTGGGCATGCTTCCACGCATTTCAGGCAGCCTTTACAGTATTGGTAATCAATACCTTGAAGGAACATTTGTTTTCTTCCACGCTTATCTTCTCCTTCTTCCCAAACGAAGCAAAAGTCAGGACAAACGTTGTCACATGCAGCACAGTGAATACATTTGTCTTGTTGGAACTCCGGAAGGAATCCTTGGCGTGAACCACTTAAATCTTTTAAAATACTATTTGCTTGAGAAACCATGACACCACCGATTTCCTGAGTCAAGTATCCAAGCTGTGGAAGTGGGCGTGTGAAGGCTTTTCCTTCAGCCCCTTCTGGCACTTCATATGTTTTAAATTGAACCTCATTATAACCGCGGTCAAAAGTGCGGATATTTGGTTCAACAAGATGCGGGTATTTCTTCGTAAACGTTTTCCGAATCACGTCTCTCATGGATTCAGGATCTAGAAAATCACAAATACGATATAATGCTCCTAGCATTGCCGTATTTACTTTAGTTTTTTCCTCTACGGCTATCTGTAGGGCATCAACAATCGCTAGTGTACCATAATCTAATTGTAAATCCGTTTTAACTTCATCAAAATCCCTTGCTGTATTTACTAAGACTATACTATCAGCATTCAAACCGCTAACAACATCAACCGTTCTATATAAGGCTTCATGGAAAACACCAACAATATGTGGTTGTTCAATTGGACTATGATCTCTAATTTCTACATCTGGTTCACAAAAGCGAATGAAACTCTTTACTGGAGACCCTTTTTTCTCAGAGCCGTAGGATGAAAAATTGGATCCTTTCAAGCCAAGACTTAAAACACCAGCCTCCGCTAACATTTTTCCAGCAAGGTTAGCTCCCAGCCCCCCAATTGATTCAAGACGGATTTCAAAAAATCCTAATTCATTTTTTTTCGGTAAAATAGACATAATGTCCCTCCCTAACTTCGTTCAATAAAATAACACGAAATAGACATAAAAATTTAACTTCCCAAAAACTATTGTAAGACAACTATTTTTATTAAGCTGTGATAAAAGTCAAACATAACGATAATTATTTTGAAACACATAAAATTTTTATTGAATAAGGGTTACCATATATGACTTTAAAGAGCTTTCATAATTATATAACAGGTGAATTTATGTTGTATAACAGATTATAAAAAAAATGATCTGCATCCATTTCAGGATACAGACCATTTCATTTGTTTAAAGATCGTTAATAACAATATAGGAAGCTTTTACTGGCCCATGGACACCAACTACTAGATTCAATTCAATATCCGCAGAGTTACTTGGTCCGGTAATAAAATTGATGCATGAAGCAACATGCCCCGTTTTCTTGTGAATCTCCCTCATCTTTTGAGCAGCTTGCGTAATCCGTGGAACTAAAGTGCTTTTCGGTACAAGTGCAATATAGGTTGCTGGTAAAAAGCTAACTGTTCTTCCTTTATTCTCATCGCTAAACAAAACCACCGTGCCGGATTCTGCAAGTGTTATTTCACTTATGGTAATCCCGACATTAGCCTTTTCCGCTTTCGCGATATTTTCTTTCCCTTTGGTGTGATTCCATTCAAATACTTCCATTTTCCGGCTAGGCCATTCTTGCTTAAATAGCGGATCCAGCCCCCACTGAGAAAAGCGCTCATCTTTCCAGGTTACAATTGGGCCGCCACCATAGCCTGAAACCACTTTGTTAAGCGTAGTTGCTAAATCTTTGCTGTCAGTTACATAGAGGTTTGTATGGATTTTCTTACATTGTTCTGTTAATACCTCTAACAAATCGTCCTGAGTAGCATCCTTTAACACCTCATATTGGGGCTGGAATTTCCAAGTCGGCCTTTCAACCGCAGAGGAAATTCGTGGGCGTTCAAGGCGGCCGGCAATTTGATTTAAAAATTTATCCCGATTTTGAATCGTCCCTACCATGATTATTTGCCTCCTTTTTCACGGTTTTTAAACCAATCTCTGAATCGCTCTTTATTTGGTGCCGGAAATTCACGAATATCTGTCCAAGCCTTTAATGGACCTGGCCCTTTTGATATTTTCTCTCCAACCGTAAACGGGTTCATTGCAGCTGGTGCCATTTTCGAACCAAGCTTGTATAAGAGTGGTGATGCTGCCCCTAAACCAAAAGCCTTCATCGCCAGTTTCTCGGAAATAGGTGCTTTTCCTTCTTTTTCGACAATGATTTCACGGTGTTTGTGGAGAAGGTTATGTAACGGTATTTTTACCGGACATACCTCAGTGCAAGCACCACATAGAGTTGATGCGTAAGGCAATTCTTTGAATTCGTCATATCCACCTAATAAAGGAGACAGGACCGCACCTATTGGGCCAGAATAGATCGAGCCGTAGGAGTGTCCGCCCACATGACGATACACTGGGCATACATTAATACAAGCAGCACAACGGATACATTGCAATACCGACTGGAATTCCCCGCCAAGAATGTTGGATCTGCCATTATCGACAATGACAAGGTGGAATTCCTCCGGACCATCCGTATCCAACGCTTCTTTTGGTCCTGTTAACACGGTAATATAACTGGTTAATTTTTGCCCTACGGCGCTTCTCGTTAATAAACTAACAAGAACTTCCATCTCTTCAAAGGTAGGGACAAGTCTTTCCATACCCATGACGGTAATTTGTGTTTTTGGTAACGCGGTAACTAAATCAGCATTTCCTTCATTCGTCACCAAACTAAAAGACCCGGTCTCTGCCACTGCAAAGTTACATCCGGTTATACCAATATCGGCTGATAGGTATTCCTTCCTAAGCATTTCACGTGCATGCCAGGCTAATTCTTCTGGTTTTGAAGTCTTCTTATAACCAAGCTTTTCAGTAAACACGTCACGAATTTGTTCTTTATTTTTATGCAGGGCGGGCACGACAATATGAGATGGCGGATCATGATCATCAACTTGAAGAATGTATTCGCCTAGATCCGTTTCAATTACCTCACAGCCTTCTTGTTCCAGCATTGCATTTAAGCTGATTTCCTCTGTTACCATTGATTTGGATTTAACAATTTTCTTTGCTTCTTTTTTCTTAACTATTTCACGAATATAATCATTAGCTTCTTCCTTGGTCTGAGCAAAAAATACATGCCCACCCCGCTTAGCTACATTTTCACTTAATTGCTCTAAGTAATAATCTAAGTGCTCTAACACATGTTGACGAATTTCTTCCCCATGTGAGCGCCACTCTTCCCAGTTTCCTAATTCTTCTGTTGCAACACGCCTTTTTACGCCCATACCGTCCTGTGCTCCTGCAACGGCACCCCGCATGAAGTCATCATGGATCCCTTTATCAACACGTTCTTTAAATTGATCCGTGCTAATCTTCATTGACATACGACCATTCCTCCACTCAAGTAAATTTATTAAGCAAGTAAATAACTATCCACGGCTATTTAATACCTCAGCAATATGCAGTACTTTGATTGGCTTTCCTACTCGATCTATCCGTCCACCGATATTCATTAAGCATGCTGCATCAGCGCCGATAAGGTATTCAGCACCGGTTTCTTCAACATGGCGAACTTTTTCATCGACCATTTGCTCTGAGATTTGTGCCATTTTAACCGAAAAAGTTCCGCCGAAACCACAGCATTGTTCCTTTCCAGGCAATTCAGTAAACTTAAGGCCTTTTACATTGCTTAATAGAATCATAGGAGCTTTTTTAACTCCTAACAATCTCGTCATGTGACAAGAGGTATGGTATGTTACACTTCCTTCAAAACGGGCACCAACATCTTCAATTTTCATGACATCTACAATAAATTGTGTAAGTTCAAATGACTTTTTCGCCAATTTTTTTGCTTTTGGTTCCCAAACAGGGTCGCCCTTAAATATGTGTGGATATTCGTGGAACATTGTGATGCAGGAACCGGATGGAGATACAATGTACTCGGCATCTATAAAAGTATCAATCATACGCTTCATTGCTTCTTTTGATTCTTTAACATAACCACTGTTATACGATGGCTGTCCACAGCATACTTGGGATTCAGGAAAATCTATTTCACATCCAAGCCTTTCCAGCAATTCTACTGTTGCTTTCCCTACATTACTTTGAAACATATCTACAATACAAGTCGCAAAAAGTGTAACCTTCATGTTTGTCTTCCTCTCCTAAATATCTGATTTTCTTCAAATCATACAGGTGAACTGGTCATCAGATGACTTGAATGAAAAATATATATTAATTAATATCTACCTTACTACAATACAAAAAAACACGCTGTAAAGAAAGTGCATTCAAAAAAAAAATTATTATTTAAAGGCTATTTTGATTTTGGCACTATGTTGATTTCCGCTCCAATCAACATAGTGCCAAAATCAACAATTAACTTTAACAGAGCTATTAAAAAAACATGCGTTCCTAATAAATTGGAGCCACATGTTTTTAATAATACTTTCGCCAAAATACTACCTAGATAAATTGGTGGATTGAAAATATTTTTGTAGTAGAGCCTCAACATTTTCTAAGTGAATAAGCATAAACTTGCTAGCTTTATCTACATCTTGCTCTTTTATTGCTTCATAAATAGCAATATGTTCATTATAAAGACGTTCTACCGTTGTTTGCTTAGAAAAAAGCCATACTCTCCTAGTTTCCTTCATTGTTTCTTCCATTAATCCAGAAACATGATTCATTAAGCTAAGCAGCAGTGGGTTCTGTGCTGCATCTGCCAAAGCAAGATGAAATTGTAAATCAGCTTTTTCACCGAGTTCCTCATCCCCATTTGCATGTTTCATTTCTTCCAATGCTCTCTCCATAGTTATGAGCTGCTGATTGGTTCTCTTTTTAGCAGCTGCAGCTGCTGTACCTATTTCAATTATCTTACGAACCTCTAATAATTGAGCTATATCCTCTTTATTCATTAACATAGCTGTTGATAGTGGAAAGGTTATTTGATCTGTTTCAAACTCATTTACAAATGTACCTTCTCCTTGCTTCATTTCAATGAGGCCCATCGCTCTTAATGAGGTTAATGCTTCGCGAATGGCAGACCTCCCCACTTGAAAATTTTCCGCCAGCTGTTGTACTGAATCAAGTTTTTCACCAGGTTTTACTTGACCCGTTCGAATCATTTCATAAATAGCTTCTGCTACTTCTTCATATATCTTCTTTGGTTTAATCTTTTTATAATTCACCCATCCAGCCCCTAACAACCATTTCGTAATTTGGACGCATCTTTATTATACAGACTTTAAAAAAATCTGCATCTAACTTCTACTCTATCCTAAAAAATATGATTCCTTAATTTGAACAATACACGAAAGCTCATGCTCAGCCTGCAAGGGCCTTTTGATTGTTTGCTTCCTATTCTTTTGGTCTAAAATAAGTTATAATAATATATTGTTTTCATTTATGTAAAGGAGTTTTTTTATGAATGTTATTTGTTCTACCTTGAATGCTAAGTATATACATACTAACTTAGCGATTCGATATTTAAAGGCTTATGCAGCACCAGAATTCAATATACAGATCAAAGAATATACAATAAAGGACCCGGTCTTAAATATCGTAACAGATCTTTATCAACTGAATCCTGAAGTCATTGGATTTAGCTGTTATATATGGAACATCGAGGAAACCATTAAGGTTGTAAATTTGATAAAAAAAGTGGATCCATCGATAATTATTGTTCTAGGAGGCCCGGAAGTAACTTATGATACCCGCGAATGGATGGAGAAGATACCTGAGGTTGACTTTATTGTTATGGGTGAAGGAGAACAAACCTTTAAACAGCTTCTAGCTGAAATCCAAAAAAACCGTAATTATAAATTAGTACCTGGTGTCGCCTTCCGTGATGATCAGCAAGTTGTCATTACTCCCCAAATGAATAAGCTAGACCTTAAGGAATTACCGTCACCCTATCGCTTCCCTGAAGATATCGCTCATTTAGGCAAAAGAGTCACCTATATTGAAACTAGTCGCGGTTGTCCATTTAGCTGCCAATTTTGTTTGTCGTCTATTGAAGTTGGTGTCCGATATTTTGATCGTGAAAAAATTAAAGACGATATACGATATTTAATGACTCATGGTGCAAAAACCATCAAATTTGTGGATCGAACCTTTAATATTAGCAGGAGCTATGCTATGGAAATGTTCCAGTTCTTAATTGATGAACATCTCCCCGGTACCGTTTTTCAGTTTGAAATCACTGCAGATATTATGCGGCCTGAAGTAATTGAATTTCTCAACCAAGAAGCACCTAAAGGACTTTTCCGCTTTGAAATCGGAGTCCAATCAACTAATGACTTTACAAATGAACTTGTGATGCGCAAACAAAATTATTCAAAACTTTGTAGAACCGTCACAATGGTGAAGGAAGGTAAAAAAATTGATCAGCATCTTGATTTAATTGCTGGTTTACCAGAAGAAGATTACGCTTCTTTTCGAAAAACGTTTAATGATGTTTTTGAGTTACGTCCGGAAGAACTACAGTTAGGTTTTTTAAAAATGCTTCGAGGAACTGGAGTCCGACTACGTGCTGCTGAACAAAAATATGTTTATATGGATCATTCTCCATATGAAATATTAAGTAATAACGTACTCTCATTTAATGATATCGTTAGAATCAAGCAAGTTGAGGATGTTTTGGAAAAGTATTGGAATGATCACCGGATGGATGAAACAGTTGAATTCTTAATAACAAATGTTTTTCCATCCCCTTTTGATTTCTTCCAACAATTTGGTTCCTACTGGGAAAAACAAGGCTGGTCCAGAATTGGTCATCAGCTTGAGGATTTATTTCGCAGACTTCATGCGTTTTTGGGCCATCAAAAGGTTAATGACCTAGATGTGATAATAGGCCTGATGAAATATGATTATCTAAAGAACCATAAATATAAACCGAGAAAACCTTGGTGGGAAGCTAGCTTTGATAAGGAAAAGAGAACACAAATTTACAAACAAATTTCTGAACACCCTTCGATGTTAGGACCATCGTTTATTGATCTAGGCCTTGATGAAAAGGACTTATATAAACATACCATGTTGGAAGAAATATCCTTCGATTTAGCATTGTATCAAACAACTGGTAAGATTAATAAACAGCCTTCCTGTGTATTAGCTTATTTTGACCCTATGAAGGGCCGTACACTAATATTTTCATTTCTTGAGAACTAACTAAAGCCGGCATTGCCGGCTTATTTCTTTTTATTGTTTTTCTTCTCTTTTTGTGAAACCTGGAGAATATCATATAATTTTGTGCCGTTAACATCGCCAAATTCAATGCTGAATTCTTCAGTCGGAATACGTGGTGGAGTTTTACGGCGGCTTTTCATTAGCTTCTTCCCTTTTTTCCTAATTTTGAATTTCGATTTTGAAACCTTATAGCATTGTTATTATCGGTAAATTCCGCAGAAAATTCACTTTCCTGAACATTTTTATGTGGTGTTTTTGTATATTTTTCTACTGCATCAAATTCTGCTTTGCGTTTAGCCATGGAATAATCCTCCCTTAAAAATTAATCTTACTACCATAGTTTTGAACAAATATAGAGTTATCATTCCTTTCCTTATTTTTCATAAATAAAATCCCATGACTCGAAGAAAATAAGAAAAAACAGGAGTGATGTAAAAATGAAAAATGCGAAAAATACAGGGTCTGCAGATCAGGTAAGCATGAATGAAACAATGCCACATCAAATTAATGCCCCAAGCTTTGAAGGTACTGGAATAAAGATGGAGCCTCCTTTTGTAAATAGACATGGTGTGACTATTGGTGATAGTATATACGCCTCTTCTAATTCACCATTAGAAACCTGGACAAAGGATACAGACCCAGCTATCATGGCTGGAGATGAATGGGTTCACCCTACAAATGATATCGGCTGGAACACAGCTGAAAATCGTGAATTATTAGAAAGTAAAAAGAAACCACAAGCTTATCCTTTTATGCATCCCACAAAAGATGTTAGTAAAGGAAGCGATTAACATTAAAGAGTCGGGACCTTCCATTAGGGCATAGGCAGAATTTAATTTCCAATACCGAAAAACATTACCACTTATAAATCACAAAAATAAATTAATAATATTTATACAGAGGTGAAATTATCTCTGTACCAAAAGAAGGAGTTGTATAAAATGGCCAATAGCAGGAACAAGTTGTTAGTGCCTGGGATTGAACAATATCTAGATCAGGTAAAATACGAAATTGCCCAAGAATTCGGTGTTAATTTAGGGTCAGATACAGTTTCAAGAGCAAACGGGTCTGTAGGTGGCGAAATTACAAAACGCCTTGTACAACAAGCTCAAGCACAACTTTCTGGACAATTTACACAAAAATAATTCAATAATATGGAAAAAAGTCCGGAATGTATATCCGGACTTTATTTATTCGTTTGATGGTAATTATATTTTCGTTGATGTTCCTGGCTAATTTTTCCCATTATGTTTTTCGTCATGTTTTTCACTATTTTTATCTTTATATTTTGGAGTATATTTTACTTGATGTTGTCCAATGTTTTTGCCATCAACTTTTTGATTGTCGTTCTCTTTATGTTTTTCGTTGACTTTTGATTTTTTATTCTGGGATGATTTTTCCCTTTGATTATTTTGTTTATTTTGCTGTGGTTGTTTCTGTTTTAGTTGATCCGCTTCGATCCTTTTTAGTTGGTCAGGTGCGATAAATTTTCCATTTAACCCTTTTTTTTCAATTTGCTTTTTATTTCCACCATTCTCTTTGTTTTGAATAGCCTTAATTTCTGTTTGTTTTTTGACCTGGCCAGGGGGAATTTTGTTAGCAGGACTTAAGGGTACAGCTTTCCTATCAATTTTTCCGCCCTTATCTTTTGTCTTCACATTTTGATTAATAGAATCCTGAATTTTGTTTTCCTTGTATTTTCCAGTTGTGATACCAAGCTTATGAGCTTTTTTCCATTCGTTTTCCGTAGCTTTTAAAACTGTAATTTCTAACTTTTGTTTGTTCACTGTCGCCTTGATCTCATCAATATTCTCTTGAAGCTTTTTATCAATCTTACCTTCAGATTCTTTTGTCCGAACCGTAGAAATAATAATGTTTTCCTTAGTATTCAAGTAGCCTTCTTTTTTCATTTCAGCCAAAATAGTTTGTGCTACTTTAGAAACATCCTCTTTTTTCCATTTATTCAATTGGGAAATAATCTTTTTCCCTTCTTTGTTATAACCAGTTATCTCTACAACCTGCATTTTTTTATTTATACTTAACTCAATACTTGGATTTACATCGATGGACATATAGGCATATGCCTTATTATTTTGATACATGGGAAAAAACGAACCAAGGAAGATAAATAATGCTGCCGTTAGCACCCAAACTGGTTTTAATTTAAAAACATTTTTTAATGTATTAAAATGATTCGTAGTATTACCACTTTCAATCGGAAAAAAGTGTATTTCTTCACCAATTGCATATGGCTGATTTTGTCTCTTGGCATGCAAAAATTCACCTTCAGGGGTTAAAAGCGTTAGGAATGCATCATCTATTTCCATTACAACTCCCTTTTTCATGTTTCAAGCACCCCCTTTATATAATCTTTCATAAAGATATAATCACCCGCTAAAATAAGTGCAATGGCAATAATATATTTCCTGTTTCGTTCAATCGTCTTTCTGCTGACATCTACCATTTTTTCTAATTGCTTAATTGGAAGACGCTTGTTCGTAAATAACAATTCTTTTAACTCCTGATCTTCTACTAACATTTTAGCTATTAAAATTGCATTTTTTCGGGCGTCGAAGTGCTTAGGTGAATTCTCAACTAAGTCACTGAAACTTAAATCAAAGGTAGTTAATAATTTTTGAAAGTGAAGGATTTCATCTTTCCTTAATTGATCATCATTCTTTTTATTGTAGTCATCAAGTGAGAGTTCGTTAACAATGATTGTTCCTGCTGATTCTTCGTCTTTGGTATCATTGGTTAAATCAAAACTTAGGTGTTGATTTTTTGACTGTTTACGGATATAGTCAATAACTCTTCTTTTGATTATGACTTCGGAAAAACTCAATAAAGAACTTCCGCGCTCAGTTGAGTATTTCTCAATCGCTTCGTTAAATGCGATGAGACCAATGCTAAATTCATCATCGGTTTCATAGATATATCGTCTACATACTGAAGACACTGTTTTTGCAATAAATGGCTTATAAGCACTGATAATTTCGTCAAGTAGGTATTGCTCACCTTGTTGAATTAAGAGAACGGTTTCTTCCAAAGTTCTTTTTTTCTTTTTGGCCATAAACAATAAACTTAGCATTTGCTCACCTCTATTCGACCAATTATAACATACGACTGTTATATTTGACTTTATGGGGTTAAGCATTTAGAAAAAGATAGCCCAAAGAATGCCTATCATTTCCTGTTTATTGTTTAGACGATTATTGCCTTTTTCTTTTTACTACATAGTTACGTTTCTTCTGAATCCGTTTGTGGGGGTTATAATAAAAAAATTTTTCCCAATAAAAAACTTCAAACCAGATATATCCTGATTTGAAGCTTTTTATTCGATCATTTTTTTCGAAGCTTAAATGACATTAAAAATTTAAACGAAAAACCAATCAGCAGCCCAGGAATTAAAAACAACATCGGTAAAAATACAGGGCCTGGGTGAACTTTTAGAATCGTGACTTTAGGTGACAGCATTAAACCCACAGTGACGAAGTAAGCACCGAAGACAAATGGTAAAAATGTGTATTTTTCCTCTTCAGGCATGGCAGAACGATAACCATCCCACATGGAAAACATATAAACACATGGATAAAACATAAGCCATTGATAGTTAAGAACCGCCCCTGCTTTGTCAATTTCTCCTAAGAAGCTGTACATAATCGCCGTATTAAAGCGACTATTGGCATTTATCATTACTTCTAATGCAACGAACAATATTCCTTTGATATATTGACCCATTAACAATTGACTAAAACCAGGAAAAGCAATATTCCATAAAACAGCTTCGAGTTTGCTCATCTTTTTCATTGTACAATCCCGCTTCTCATGGCATATTTTTGTAAGCTAAAGAACACCTCAACTTAGCTTATCCAGACTATGTCAAAAAATAACATAAATTCAATATTTTTTCCAAACCTTAATTCTTTTTTAGAATGCGCAAGTAGTATTGGGCAAATCTAACCCAATCTCAGCAACTAGTCTGAATTTTCTGTTTTATTAATCCGTAGAAAAGGGCAGGTATCAAACCCGCCACTTTTCTTAAGTCTCCTGATCCATTGGATTATAGAGTTTAACTGTTGGATTTTTCTCTTGGAACCAACGGAGAGCAAAGTCATTTTCAAACAAAAATACATAATGGTCATATCTGTCTTTAACTAGAAGAGAACGGGAACTCGATAAATTTTCATCGACGGTTTCACCTTCAACCCAACGAGCTATTTTCGACCCCATCCGTTCCATCAATACTTCTGCATTATACTCATTTCTCATTCGATGCTCAAAAACCTCAAACTGCAATTGACCAACTGCACCTAATAAATAGTCATCCGTTTTAATTGTTTTATAAAGCTGAATTGCTCCTTCTTGGACGAGCTGCTGAATTCCTTTATAAAATGATTTTTGCTTCATCACGTTTTTGGCAGAAACCCTGACATACAGTTCTGGTGTAAACTGAGGCAGTCTTTCATATTGAAAGTCATCCTTCCCAGAAGTCAGTGTGTCGCCAATTTGGTAAGTGCCTGTATCGTATAAGCCTATAATATCTCCACTAACTGCCTCATCTACCGTATTTCGTTCTTCCGCCATAAACGATGTCGATTGAGAAAGCTTTATTTGTTTATTCAAACGCGGAATATTCACTGTCATTCCTCGCTCAAATTTCCCAGAACACACTCGTACGAAAGCAATCCTGTCTCGGTGTGCAGGATTCATATTTGCTTGAATTTTAAAGACAAAACCTGAAAATTGGTTCCCTAATGGATCAATTTCCCCAATGGATGAATTACGCGCCTTTGGGGGCGGAGCAAACTCTAGGTAAGACTCAAGAAATGTTTGGACACCAAAGGCAGTTAGTGCACTACCAAAGAAAACAGGTGTCAGGTTACCAGCTGCTACTTTTTCCGCTGAAAATTCATTTCCAGCCTCATTAAGCAACATGATTTCATCAAGTGTTTGATCATAAAGTCCCGACGTTTTTAGCGGGTGGTCCCCGGCTATTTCCCCGTCTTCATTTAATGGAATAAATCGTTCTTCCTCATCGACACGGAACTGTTCAACCCTATTGTTAAATCGATCATAAATTCCAAGGAACTCTTTCCCCATCCCAATCGGCCAGTTCATCGGATATGATTCAATGCCGAGAACCTCTTCTAATTCAGCCAAAAGTTCAAGTGGCGGCTTGCCTTGGCGATCAAGTTTATTCATAAATGTAAAAATTGGAATACCACGCATCCGGCATACTTTAAAAAGCTTGAGTGTTTGTGCCTCAATCCCTTTTGCAGCATCCACGATCATCACAGCACTATCTACAGCCATCAAAGTACGGTACGTATCTTCACTGAAATCCTGGTGTCCAGGAGTATCCAAAATATTGACACGGAATCCATCATAGTCAAATTGCATTACACTGGAGGTTACCGATATTCCCCGCTGCTTTTCAATTTCCATCCAATCACTTGTAGCAAACTTTCCCGTTTTTTTCGCTTTTACAGTGCCCGCATCACGAATGGCACCGCCGAATAATAATAATTTTTCAGTTAGCGTGGTTTTACCGGCATCAGGGTGGGAAATAATCGCAAATGTCCGGCGTGACAATACATCTTCTTTAAAATTGTTACCCATTTCGTTTTCCTCTCTTTTGACAATAAAAATTTTTGTCCATAACCTCAATCTTATCTCTGAAACGCTAACTTTGCAATATTTCAATATGGATCAGCAACGATTATTTCTTTAATCCCGTGTTCAGAAAGAATATAATGGAGGTACGCGGAAATCATTGTATTAAGGACCGTTCATACATAACCACAACGGAGGTAACGGGAAATGAATATTATAAAAATTGATCAGCAGACCATAAATTTATTGCATAAAGCCTTTGATATTGTTTTAAAGGAGAACAACATTTCTTATAAAAAAATTGGAATTGCTGAAGAAGGCGAACAGCTATTATTTTTGTATGAAGGAAAAGACGAAAAAGTTCATGTTTTTAAATGGAGTAAAGCATCGAGTATAGGTGCAAGTATTGGTGTGATTGCTCAGAGTGTATTGATGCCAATTATTCCACATCTACGTCTATTATCCTAATCTTTATAAAAGACACCATACCTATTCAAAAAAGTGCAGGTGTCTTTTCATTACGACACAAGAGTTTCCCAACGATTCCCACATCCATTTTTCTGGAAATCCCTTTATAATAGAGTAGTATTCTGTTGAAGGAGATGAAGGCATTGAATCAAAGTATACGAAAAGTTTCAAAGTTTATTCCGCTAATTGCAGCGTTTATATTAGTTATTGCAGGAACGATCTGGGTCGTCCAGACCACAAATAATGAAGTCGCTATTCCCTTCTCTTCTGTTGAGAAAACCATTCAAGATCAACAAGGAAAAGTAGTTAAACTAATTGAAAAACCTGATGGGAGCCTTTATATTCAAACAAGGGAAGGCGAATTTATTTCCCATGTTCCTCCCAATAGTCAAATGTTAGACAAACTGGTTGGAAAATATAATATTGAATACTCTTATTCCACTAGCAGTAAATATGGAAAGTGGATTTTAGGTGGTGTTATTCTTCTTCTGGCTGGAGCAGCATTCGCTCTTCAAAAAACAAAGGGCAGCCTTGGACTAAATAATTCAATGAAAAATAGTGTCGCCAATTCTCGCGCGCTTCCTTCTATTAGCTTAAAAGATGTAGGTGGTCTCGGAGACGAAATGAAGGAAGAAATATTACAAACACTTACTACCCTTAAAGAACCGGAACGAGCAACAAAATTAGGAATTAAACCACCGAAAGGCATACTGTTGTACGGACCGCCTGGAACTGGTAAAACCTTACTTGCACAAGCAATTGCTCGTGAACTAAATGCTTCATTTTTTACAGCCAGTGGATCAGCTTTTAATGAAATGTTCATTGGTGTAGGGGCCAGTCGGGTCCGTTCCTTGTTTAAAACGGCTAGAAAGCAAAGTCCTGCTGTTATTTTCATCGATGAAGTAGATGCTCTAGCTGCTAAAAGAAAGGCACATGGTGGCGAGGAAGCAGAAAAAACATTGACTGAATTACTTGTACAGCTTGATGGCGGACATTCAAATGATGGAATTCTATTTATTGCTGCAACCAATAGAAAAGACTTGCTTGATGAAGCCTTTCTGCGACCAGGAAGAATCGACTTCTCTTTTCATGTACCGCTGCCCGATACAAAAGGCAGAAGAGAAATCATTGGTATTCATGCTAAAGGTAAGTCTTTTGCTAAAGATGTATTTTCAAAATTAGATGAATTAGCAGAAAGTACCTCTGGTTTTTCAGGCGCAGAGCTTCAGTCCCTTTTTGAAACGGCAAGTAGGAGAGCCGTTCGAAACGGGCAGGATATGATTAAGAAGCATGATCTTGACTATGCCTTGGATAGAACCATCTTAGGGAGTACTTCCCGTTCATTGCAAGACCTTGAAACAAAGCGGAGGGTTGCCATCCATGAAGCAGGTCATGCCATTGTGGCATCGCTAACGAAGCCAGGTTCTGTTAGAAAAGCAACCATTATCCCTCGCGGTGAGGCGTTGGGTTATGTTGCACCCATTCCAAAGGAACTACACTTGTCGACAACCAGTGACTTACTAGAGCGTGTGGCAATGGTATTAGCCGGCGGAGTAGCCGAAAGAATGCATTTGGGTGAACACAGTATCGGTGTAGGTGGAGACGTGCAGCAGGCAAAACAAATCATTGAACAAATGGTGGATACCGGAATGCTTCAAGAAGGGTTCCAGTTGACCTTCAATAAACAAGATAAAGAAGAAAAAATGCAGGAACTATTTGGAAAAGCATTAGAAAAAGCAGAAAATCTTATTAATAGTCATCATAATCAATATCAGCAATTGGTCGAGGCTTTATTAAAGAAAGAAACCCTTGAAGGCTCTGAAATCGAAGATATTGTATGGGGAACGCAGACTAATTTAAATGAAAACATTGTTTAATATAGTAGTAGAAAACCAGGTGCTCATGCGCCTGGTTTTTGTTTTTATTGGTGATTTATTATCTCATGGTTTTTTTAATTTGGTGGAACACTAAGGATGGTCTTTAAAAAAAGGAAGTGGAAAGGTTGTTAAGTAAAAAGAAGATTTTTGAAAAAGAGCAGCAAAAATATAATGTCAAAGCTAAAGATTTCCTCGGCGATCAGCAAAAAACACAAGGCTTACTAAACAAAGCAATAAAAATGGCAAATGAGAAAAAACAAAACTTAGGAGACGTTTGGGAAAAATTGCAATTATTTTTTGATCTGGTTAAATCTTATTCGAAAGGTGAATATAAAAATGTCTCTCCCAGTACAATTCTTACCGTTGTCGGAACCCTGCTTTATTTTGTTTCACCACTTGATTTAGTACCAGATTTCATCATCGGGCTTGGCATATTGGATGACGCCGCCTTGATTGGCTTTACCGTAAAAAAAATTTCCAGCGAATTAGATGCATTTAGTAAATGGAAACGAGCCAATATATTTGCACAAGAAAACCCGCTTGATTAACCAAGCGGGTTCACCTATTTATATTCTTATCTAAAACAAGCTGCACCTACAATAATCAAGAGGATAAATAATACTACGATTAAAGCGAATCCACCACCGTAACCGCAGCCACCACCATATCCATAACCACAATGTCCACCATATCCACCATATCCAAACATTTCATGACCTCCTTTTTATATTAATAGAAAACTTAGTAGCACCATGAAGCCCCAATAATGATTAACAAAATAAATAAAACGACTAGTAGGGCAAATCCGCCGCCGTAGCCACCAGCTGCACCAGACATTTACATTACCTCCTTTTCTGATTTCCATATATCCTATTCACATAGATAAAAATGTGCGATAGACACATATCCAAATTACCCAGTTTTGAAAAAAAAGAAGAAGCCCATTATTAGCAACAACAGCAAGTATCAAAATAGAAAAGTATGACCTAGGTGAATTCACTTTTATAAAAATCTCTTCATTTAGTTGACAATTGCCACTGTTTTTCATAACATGTTCACAAATAAATGTAGATTGGAGTCCCAAACTTGAGGAATGCCGCAACCCTTTTGTTTCTGGTTTTCATGGTATCTTTTCGATTGATGACACGGTTAAGCTTGAAGGATAAACAACACTCTCCCTTGAAAATTGGCCATAGAGGTGCAGCTGGATACTGCCCTGAGAATACATTTGCATCTTTTAAGAAAGCCGTAGACTTAGGTGTAGATTACCTTGAAATCGATGTCCAAATGACAAAAGACGGTGAATTGGTCGTGATTCATGATTCAACCGTTAACAGGACAACGAATGGGAAAGGGAAGGTAAAGGACCTCTCCTTGAAAGAAATTCAAAACCTTGATGCAGGAAGTTGGTTCCATAGTAAATTTGCTGGTGAGAAGATCCCTTCCCTCTCTGAGTTTTTCGATGAGTTTGCAGGGAAAATTGGTATTTTACTTGAATTAAAAAAACCCTCACTTTATCCGCAAATGGTGGAAAAGACTGCCGAAGAACTAATCAAAAGAAATTTAACATCAGGAGAAAATCATATAATTATTCAATCATTTGATCGTGGTTCACTTAAACGTTTTCATGAACTGCTTCCTTCCATCCCGATTGGAGTTTTAGTAAAGAATTCGGGTGTAAATATTATTTCAAATAAAGATTTAAGGTCTTTTGCAAGTTATGTTTCTTATGTAAATCCTAAAATAACCATGGTTAATAAAAGGCTTATTAAAAGAATTCATCAACATGGATTAAAAACGATTATATGGACAGCGAAAAAAAAGTATGAGGTAAATACTTTAAAAAATCTACATGTCGAAGGTATTATTACTGACTTTCCAGATTTGTGTTAAGAAAATCGATTAGGGTCTGGGGCTATATTTTATTTCCTGATTAGACCCTAATCTGCTCTTTTTATTAACATTTCGGTTCAACAATGGGCAGTTCCCGATTAACTAATCTGGGGGATAAAGGTTGAATACTGCAAAAACAAGATAGATCAACTAAAATACAGTTTTTCGTTTTTATTAATGAAAATACTTCGTCACAAAGGTCTAC
The DNA here is from genome assembly GCF_018613205.1 of Bacillus sp. ISL-46. NCBI lineage: Bacteria > Bacillati > Bacillota > Bacilli > Caryophanales > Bacillaceae > Bacillus > Bacillus sp. ISL-46. The sequence goes on along the minus strand of NZ_JAGGQR010000027.1, from coordinate 72,883 downwards.
TGGAAAACCATCTATATCTACAGGCAAAAGCAGCGATAGCTTTGCACAGCAATGCCTTGAATCAAGACTTTCTAATCTGAATACTTGAGTAGTAAAAAATAGACCACTCTTCGTTTTCCCCAATACCTCAAATGGACATTTACTATTAGAAAGGACAAAGGGAATGGTATCAAACCCAATTTTATCGCATACAAATCGAAAACCTTCAAAGGATAATCTTTGTTGTTCATCAAGCAACTGTTCCATTTCATTACATAAACAATGCTCCTCGCACCGTCCTTTTTCCATGTCTTTCCCTCCTTCCGTCCCGTTGAACAATCCCTTATTTTAAAATATTCTATTCAGCAATTGTGGTATAGGCAACTTTCTTACGGAAAACAGGTAAATGACTAATTATTTCTAGATAGGTTCTTAACCGTTTATGTTTATTTGGGTAAATATAAGCAAAAAACTGGCTGCAAAGTTTGAAACAAAAAAAAGCAGCTTACATTTTGTAAGCTGGCTAAAATTTAAAAGAAAATAATATAAAGAATTAATGCCAAAACAATGCGATAAATTGCAAACGGCAAAAGTTTAATTTTGTTAATCAGCTTTAAGAAAAAGCGGATGGAGAATAACGCAAAAATAAAGGCACTAATAAATCCTGCAATAAAGAATGGCAAGGCATCAATCGTCATATATTCCCAGTTTTTTAATAGGGAGAGTAAACTTGCACCTGCCATAATTGGCACAGCCATGATAAAGGTAAAATCCGCTGCAGCACGGTGACTCATTCCCAGTAATACGCCACCTGAGATAGTTGATCCGGAACGAGAAAATCCAGGCCATAAGGATAAACATTGAAATAAACCAACAGTCAAAGCTTGTCCATAGGAAATCTGATCAACTGTTTGTGTTTTCGGATGTTTTGGACCAATAAAATCTGCAAGAATCATTAATATAGCACCAATAACTAAACCAATTAAAACCGTTGCGGTTGAAAATAAGTGGTCATCAATATAGTCATTAAAGAGAACGCCTAAAACACCTGCAGGAATTAAACCGACAATAACTTGTGTTAATTTAAGACGGCCTTGCTCGTTAACAACTTTCTTATTGAAGCGGCCTAGACCTAATAAATCGATGAAGCGGTCCTTAAAGGTGACGACAACCGCAAGAATCGAACCAAGTTGAATAACAATTTTAAACGTGTTGGCTCCATGCTGTGTCAAAAACTTTTCAGATTGCAACCACATATCATCAACGATAATCATGTGACCTGTGGAGGAAACTGGTGCAAATTCTGTTAAACCTTCTACTAATCCAAGGATAATGGCTTTAATAATCAAAAGTAATTCCATATTGTGATTTTCTCCTAACCTATTGCGACAGTATCGTAAGTCATGATGATTTACAACCTATTTATTCTACTCATTAACTAACTACTTTGCAATATCTTTTTTTACTTTTACACCTCGTTATTAATAACGACGTAATTCATGTAATAGTTTCATTTATTTACTTTTCGCCACAAACAAAAATGTGGTCCGCTAAATTACATCGCCACACCCGACAATTTCCTCTACAACATTTAATTATTAGCAAACAATAAAAAGGAGCGATGCATCGCTTCTTTTTATTGTTTGTCGTTGATGATTCTCATGACACGTCCATTAAATTTCTTTTTATAGTAACCACTCGTTAAATCTGCAATCGCAATCCCCGTCGAGCTTTGTGAACCAATGAATTTACCTCCACCAAGATAAATCCCCACATGTCCGTCGATTTTATAAGTATCAAAGAATACAAGGTCCCCAGGTCGTACTTCACTCATTGATACTCTGGTTCCAGTATTTTTCAAAATATCGGTATGGGCACCAACTTTAATCCCTGCCTGTCTGAACGCCCATGCAACAAATCCAGAACAATCAAATCTTCCATTGGCTACATCATAAGAATTTCTTCCCCCGCCAAAAACATAAACAGAGTTCCCTATGTACTTATCACCTGAGTGGATGACAATATTAAGAGCTTCATTTGTGGTAGTTGGTATCGAAACATTAATATTAACAGGTTCGGTATTCTCATCCTTAGAGGTATCACTTTTTATTTGTGCTTCCTTTGATGCAAGCGTACCATCTTGCATATGTAAATCTACCATTACAGTAAGTTTTTCTTGCTCTTTTAGTTTTAGTTCTTGTTTAAGTGCATCATTTTGCACTTTTTGTTCTATTATCTGTGCTTGCATTCCAACAAGCTCCGTTTTCATGTTTTGCAAATCGTTTAGCTTTTTTACTACGGAGGATTGTTTCATTTGAACTTCTTTTTGGTCCTCTATATGATTCGTTACAAGATCTTGGTCCGCTTCTACCAGGGTTGAAACAGCGCCAAGTCGACCCACGAAGTCACTAAAGTTAGAAGCTCCAAGGATGACGTCAATATAACTAACCTTGCCACCACTTGCTTGTAGGGATAGAGCACGTTTTTTTATTATTTCATTCCGTTTATCGATTCTCTCTTGTATATCCATAACTTCTTGCTGAAGAACTTTCACTTTGGACTGTGTTGCTTTTACTTTTTCTTCTGTTTGAACTATCATTTTATTATTATCTTTAATTGCCTCATCAACTCTTTTAATTTGTTCCGATAATTTTGTTAATTCATCTTGTACTTGAGAAATTTCCTGATTTGCTTTTGTTATATCTGTCTGAAGACCAGAACGCTGCTCTTCTATACTTTTAATTGTAGGATTATCTGCCTTTGCGTTTACTACTGGCAACGAGAAAACACTCCCAAGTCCCATAACAATTGTGGTACATAGTGCAAATAACTTCTTTTTCAATTTACACCCCTGCCTTCTTAATTCCAATAAAGCAACCCTGTATCATCCTATTTTGTCTTAATTAGAAGTATAACTTCTAAATTTGTCAACTAGGTAATAATAATATTACATTAACATTTCATCGGTAACTTTTGGAAAGGATTTAACAAAGTGTTCATTTTTAGCTTAACTCTAAAGTGCCAACAAAAATAAAAGAACCACGATCTCTTGTTTCTTAAAGAAAAGAGATTGTGGTTCTAATATATAATAAAATTTACCTATGTGGATCCTCAAAGTTTATAATTCTCCTTAGAAGGTAAAAATAATTATTGCGGTTTAATGAATTCTTTAAAACTGGATTTGCTTCTGTCAACAAGATTCAAATGAGAATCTCTTGCAAATTTAACATATTCCTTCCTTACTTGGAGCCAGGCATTTCGGCGTTCACGTCCATAAGCTACACTAGATTCTGCACTTTTTTCAATATTATCTTCCATTTGTTCAACAACATGAAAGATAGACTGAATTGGTGTAAGAGCGAGGTTCTCTAATTGTCCTGAAACCTCTACAAATTGTTTCTTAAGCTCTTCAGTTTCGGGTATTGGTAACACCTCGTCCTTGACATCTTCTTTACCGAATGGTAATTGATGCATCAGTTCTGAGACCATTTCCTTGTTAGTATTTTTCGACTGTTGATACAAATTTGAAACGGATTTCCTAAATTGCTTATTAAATTTGATGACTTCCTTTAATGCATTAATATATGCATCCTCGCCATTTTCCCGTAACTGTTCTGCACGTTCACGTGATAGCTCGAATTGATCCCAAAATGTGTTAACAAATGAACCTACGGCTACCGATTCCTCTGCTGCTTGATTAATTGTTTCTACTGCAGATAGAACGGTTTCATTCTTCTTCTGTGCCATCGTCTTTCCTCCTCTTTCTATTATTGACTTTCTCTATGGAATCCTTCTTATGAAATGAAGGCAAATAGAGCTCAAAGAAACTGGAATACATTTTGAAAAATTGATCCAATAACGATTGGTAGGATTCTAGTTGATTGGCATATCCCTTTAAGAATGTGATCCCGGCATTCGTTATGGAGTACCTTCTTTTAGCAGGACCACTCCCGGTAGTATCCCATTCTGATGATAGAAGCTCGTCCTTTTCAAGTTGTCTTAACAACCTGTATAAATTTCCCTGATCAAGTGTCTTAAACCCGAATGCCTCTAGCTTCTGGCTAAGTTCATATCCATGAAGAGAAACCTTGCTAAGAAGCAATAAAATAAATGGTAGCACAAAATTTTTCGAAGGATTAATTGTTTGATTGTCTTGATTCACCATATCTTTATCACCTCACCCAATATATATATATGTATTTTACACCTATTGGTAATATTTTGTCAACACAGTAAATAAATATGAATAAAAGTAGAATAACAACGTTTACATTTCTCTTATTTTGGTAATAAACTATTGAAAATAAGAAGGTGGTGTGAAATGGAAAAAGCATTAATTAGCAAGTTGGGGGTACCTTATTTACACTACTACTCCAGTTTCTCCCTCCTATTTTGTTTCAGTTTCAAGAGAGGTTTCAATTTCTTGTTTTTTCTTCTTTGATTTTGTCTCTTTTACTTGGTCTTTATCTATTTCGTTTTTGTCAGTCATCATTACTCGCATCCTTTCAAGAGATATTAATGAATCCCTAGTAAATTCACTTCTAGTTCAACGTTTATTTCCGATAATCCGGAAGTTTTATACTAAAAATTCGATTTCTTTTGGAACTTTATATGTTGCAAGATTGATTTTTGCAAACTCAATTAGACTTTCTGGTGATATTGAAGCACCCGCTTAATCACTTAATTTATTGTTTTAAAAAAGAGTTTTGTAAATGTCTGGTTTTTAAGTTTATATCCCACTTAATGCCTGATGGTATATCTCCGCAAGTTCGCTAATAAATGGTTGTTTTGGATTGGCAATTGTGTCTTGGTCGTCGAAGGCAAGTTCTGCGAGAGCTGTTACTTTGCTTTCAAATTCTGTTTTATTGACTCCGTTTGCTTCGATACTCATTGGAATTTCCAGGTCCTCAGCAAGCTTAATAATTGCCTGAATTAGGCTTTCAACACCTTCCTCCGTTGTACTTGCAGGTAGGCCAAGCATTTTGGCAATTTCAGCATAGCGCTCGTCTGCAATAAAACTTTCATATTTAGGGTAGGTCATGAATTTATTTGGTTTTACTGCATTGTAACGGATTACATGCGGCAAAAGAATCGCATTGGCACGTCCGTGTGGGATATTAAATTCTGCACCTAATACATGGGCAAGGCTATGATTTATCCCTAGGAAGGAATTGGCGAAAGCCATCCCTGCAATTGTCGATGCATTGTGCATTTTTTCGCGAGCTAGTTCATCACTGCCGTCCCTATAAGCAAGTGGCAAATACTTAAAGACAAGTTGAATTGCTTTCAATGCAAGTCCATCTGTATAGTCATTCGCCAATACTGAGACATAGGACTCAATTGCATGTGTCAGGACATCCATCCCTGTATCAGCAGTAACCTGCTTTGGAACGGTCATGACAAACTGCGGGTCGATAATTGCAACATCAGGTGTCAATTGGAAATCTGCAAGTGGGTATTTAATATTTGCATTATTATCTGATATGACAGAGAAAGCAGTGACCTCTGAACCCGTTCCAGAAGTAGTCGGAATCGCAACAAATTTTGCTTTTCCACGAAGAGCTGGGAATTTTACAACTCTCTTTCTTGGGTCAAAGAATTTTTGCGTTAAACTATGAAAATCAGTTTCTGGATGTTCGTAGAATAACCACATCGCTTTCGCAGCATCCATTACTGAACCACCACCAAGGGCAATAATACAATCCGGCTGAAATTTCCTCATTCTTTCCGCACCAGTCATAACTGTATCAATGTCCGGTTCTGGTTCAATTTCGGAGAATGTTTCAAATTGGATTTTACTTGGATTCTTTTTAAGATAATAAAGTACCTTGTCGACATAGCCATTTTTCACAGGGCTTCCGCTTGTGACAATAAATGCTTTTGAGATATCTGGGATTGAAGCAAGCGTTTGAATTGAATTTTTCTCAAAGAAAATCTGTGATGGCACTTTAAACCATTGGGTAAACGTTCTTCTTTTTGCAACCTTTTTAATATTTATCAGATTTTGTGCTCCAACATTTTGTGACACCGAGTTCCCCCCATAAGTTCCACATCCGATCGTTAATGACGGTAATGATGTGTTATAAATATCCCCAATTGCCCCATGGGTCGATGGTGTATTGACCATGATTCGGCCGGCTTTCATCCGTAGTGCGAACATATCTACTAAAGTTTGATCAGCTGTATGAATCGCAGCTGAGTGTCCAAGTCCACCGTATTCCAATGTTTCCTCAGCAATAAGCATGCCTTCTGCAAAACTATTAACCTTGTAACAGGCAAGAAGCGGGCTTAGTTTTTCACATGAAAGCGGATATTTCGGACCTACTCCCTTTAATTCAGCAATGAGGATCTTGGTATTTTTCGGGACATTTACTCCAGCCAATTTAGCAATCATCGAGGCGGGCAATCCAACGATTAAATGATTGATAGAATTGGTTTTTTCAAAAACTGCGACCTTTTCCACCATTAATCGCTCTTCTTCATTAAGAAAATAACAATTATTTGCTATCATTTCTTGCTTTACTTCTTCATAAATTTCTTGATCGATTATAAGAGCTTGTTCAGAAGCACAGATCATGCCATTATCAAATGTTTTTGATAAGATAATGTCGTTGACAGCGCGTTTGATGTTAGCGGTTTTTTCAATATAACAAGGGACATTTCCAGCGCCAACTCCAAGTGCAGGTTTGCCTGAACTGTAAGCCGCCTTTACTAAATTTGGTCCACCTGTTGCTAGGATGAGGGATATCTTCGGATGCTTCATTAAGACCTGAAAGGCTTCGTGTGAGGGAACTTCAATCCATTGAATACAATTTTCTGGAGCGCCCGCCTTTATAGCGGCCTCCTTAAGTAATTTTGCTGTCTCAGTACAGCATTTTTGCCCAAATAGCGGAAAAGCAAAAATAATTGGATTCCTTGTTTTAAGCGAAATCAATGATTTAAAAATAACTGTGGACGTCGGATTTGTAATCGGAATGACCGCCGCAATGACACCAACTGGCTCGGCAATCTCTACCATTCCTTCATTTTCGTTTTCGCTAATGACACCAACAGTTTTCATATCTCGAATATTGTTGTAAATAAACTCTGTGGCAAACATGTTTTTGAATACTTTATCTTCATAAACACCTCTTCTTGTTTCACTAACGGCAGACTTTGCTAGATTCTTATGATTTTGAAGTGCGATGAGAGCCATTTGTTTGACGATTTCGTCGATCATTTCTTGATTGAAACAACGGAATTCACCGAGCGCCTTCGCAGCGTTATTAGCTAATGTATCAATTATTGAAGTAATCATTTGTTTATCTAGTACTGCCCTTTCTTCAACTGCCAATTAATATCTCCTCCAAATTCATTTCATTTCGGAAATTCGACTGAATATAGGTTTGTTATAATTCAAATGCTATTAAGGTCACTCCCTTTTCTTTACTGGCTAAAATATATCACGGTCGATAAATCGAAAATTGTCGAATTGCGCGCGAAAATGAATGAATAACCATTCATTTTTAAAAAATTCACTAAGTGTTCAAAATTTACGCAACATGATATTTCATCACATTCGCTTATATTTGAAAAAAGCCATAAACTCTTCTTTCGAGAGAGTTTATGGCTTGTCCTTCAATATCAACCAGTATTTCGTAATCCTGCAGAGATCCCACTAATTGTCAGCAAAACTTCAATTAAAAGTTCTTCATTAGGATCTTCTTGATTTCTTAGTTCTTTTATTAATTCAACTTGTAAAAAGTTTAGCGGATCGACATATGGATTTCTTCTATATACCGATTCCTTTATATTTGGTGTATGATCTAACAATTCATTATCACCTGTAATTCTAAGGAGAACTTCTTTTGTTGTTTCGTATTCTTCAAGAATATTAGTAAAGATCCGTTCTGCAATGGTCTGGTCTTTCACAAGGGATAAGTATTCTCTGGCTGTCGTAATATCAGCTTTCATTAATGCCATTTGCAGGTTATCAATCGTTGATTGGAAGAACGGCCATTTTTCATACATTTGCTGAAGCATCTGCAAATTTTGTTCTCCATTAGCTGCAAATCCTGCCAAACCAGTACCTGCTGCGTACCATGCTGGAAGCAATTGACGGCTTTGAGTCCAAGCAAACACCCATGGAATTGCCCTTAAATCTTCAAAGCGGCCCTGATTTTTTCTGCTCATTGGCCTTGAGCCAATGTTTAAGTCTCCGAGCTCTCTTAGTGGTGTCGCTTCCGTGAAGTAGGTAAGGAAATCTGGATCTCCAAATACAAGTGATTGATATTTGGTCAAAGCCAAGCTTGAAATTTCTTCAATCGACTCAACCCATTTTGGATCACGTTGAAAACCTTGCTTCGCTTCTTTTGATATATGTGTTGCCGTTAAGAGCAGCGTGGAAGTAGCCTGTTCCAAACTCCGATAAGCAATATCCTCAAGTAAATAGCGTGAAGATAAAACCTCGCCTTGCTCCGTAATTTTAACACCGTCGCCAATTGTTTCTGCCGGTTGAGACAGGATACTTTTATTTAATGGACCGCCGCCACGGCCTAACGAACCACCACGTCCATGGAAGAACTTAAGTCCGATCTGGTATCTCTTTGCCATTTCATGAATTTCAATTTGAGCTTTATATAGTTTCCAGTTAGCTGTCAATGTACCACCATCTTTGCTTCCATCCGAGTAACCAAGCATTATTTCCTGCTGATCCCCCATAATTTGCAAATGATTTCGATAGACAGGCATTTCGAATAGTGTTTCCATAATTTTTGGCCCAGCGGTTAAATCGTCAATTGTTTCCAGCAATGGAGCCACATGTAAATGACTTTCTAAGGTCCCATCTGCGTGCAGTCGATAAATCCCAGCCTCTTTAGCAAGAACAAGTACCTCTAGTAAATCACTTGGGGATTTTGTCATGCTCACAAGATAAACGGAAATGGACCGCTTCCCGAATTCTTCGTGTGCCTTCTTGATCATTTGGAATACTTTAATCATTTCCTGTGTTTCCGCCGAATAATCTTCATTTAATAATAGAAGCGGGCGAGGATCCTTTAGGATATTTTGCAGGATTTTTAGTTTTTCTTCTTCCGCCAACTCTGCATAATTTTCAGAGATATTGACTTTGCGCAATATTTCGGTCATGGCTGCTTCATGTTCACCACTATGATTCCGAATATCTAGTGTCGCTAAATGAAAACCAAACAATTGAACTTGTCGAATCAGCTTTTGAATAGTCATTAATTCATGTGCTGCTGGATGATGCTGTTTCAAACTTTTTTTAATAATAAATAAGTCTTCTAGTAATTCATCGGAAGATTTATAGCCCAAGTCCGTTTTACCTACTTGTTTTACTCGTTCAATAATGATAGCAAATGCTCGACGGTACACTTCCGATTGAATTGGCCATTTTTTCTCATCGGTTAAATAGGTATCTTCTAGTTCAATTAACTTAAGAAGATCATTACTTACCTCCACTCTTGAAGTGGAATGACTGTATCGTTTCATTAAATCAACGAGAACATTTTTATATTTTTTTAAAACGAGTCTTCTTTGCCTATTTAGTGTCTCCCAAGTAACATCGTGTGTAACATTGGGATTCCCATCACGGTCTCCACCGATCCATGATCCAAAACGGAGAAAATTTGGAACTGCCCATTGTGTTTGAGTGTAATTCTTCTCTAAACAATCTGCCACTTCCTGATGGATTTCAGGAAGAACCTCGAAAAGGGTCTGATCAAAATAATATAGTCCGTTTCTCACTTCGTCTAAAACCGTAGGCTTAGTTTGCCGTAATTCATCCGTTTGCCAAAGAATTGAAACTTCATTAAACAAACTCTCTTCAAGCTTTTTTCTTTCTCTACTTGTTAATAACGGATGATCGAGACTTTTTAGGATAACAGCAATCCGCTGCTGAATTTCAAGAATTGAACGCTTAGTTGCCTCTGTTGGATGGGCTGTAATAACGAGTTCAAGTGACAAAGTATTAAGGATATCTTGAATGACATCTTCCTTAATATTGTTCTCTTTAAGCGAAAGAATAGCACTCTCTATTGAGGCGGGTTGGACAATAGTTTCATCCTCTAGTTGGTACTGCCTCCGTCTACGAATACGATGATTCTGTTCTGCGGCATTAATTAAATGGAAATACATGGAAAACGCTCGAATAACTTGTTTCCTTAAAGGTGCGCTTAGACTAGCAATTTCTTCCTTTAATGCATCATAGATAGCTTGATCAAAATTTTCTCTTAATGTCTTACACATTAAACGTATTTTTTCCACTTTATCCAGTAGTTCGGTACCACCGTGATTGAGCAGAATCTCACCAAGCATGTTAGCCAGTAATTTCACGTCTTGTCGCAACGGAAGACTGCTGTCATTCAATTTCAATTCTATAGTCATACTGCCACCTTCCCTTAATCGAAAATTCGGTAAATTTTTTATTTATTAATATAACATAATTTTTTGCATCATGTTAGAAAATAAGTGCTGTTTTTTAAAAATAAAGTTTATTCTGATTCAAAAAAACCTGCCAAATGCAGGTTTCTTCAAGTAAAAAAAAATATAAAAGTTCTTCATTTTAAGATTCTTTATCAAATACTAGCACATATGTTTTTCGATCATCTTCGTTTGTTACGATAATAGAAATAATCGTTTTCGAGTCGTCTTCTAGCTTAATTGTTTCCTTAGTACTGCCTTCAATCAAAATTTCTGAATTGCTGGATTTTGCAATCGGGTTAAGAGTTACCTCGTCCATATCACTTGACACGGTTACATGGTAGGTAAACTCATCACTCGTAAAGGTGCTATCCCAGGATCCTTCTGAAACTGACAGTGAGGAAAGTAACGCTTTACTTGTTTTTTCTACGGTCAAAGAACTCGCCTGTTGTGATGTAGGTTGGGTAGAATTGGGCAGATTATTTGGTTGCAATGTTGATTGGGAAAGACCCGGTTTATTATTCTGATTTGAATTGGCATTGGTATTGGTATTCGTATTGGTATTGGTATTGGTTTTAATCTCAGCAGCTGCTCTTGTAATGTGTAAGGTATAAATTCTTTTCTCACCATTTTCAGCTGTTACAGCTATAATAATATCCGACTCTCCGACGGGAAGTTCTACTACAGCGCCATCTTTTGTTACTAAAGTTTCATTCACCTTAATAGTTGATGTTGTTTCAACAGATGTAGGTTTAATGGTAATCACAGGAACGTCATTTGGAACAACTACCTTGTAGTCTGTACCAGTAGAAGAAAAGTTTGGTGATAACTGCCCTTTTGATAGGTTAATACTTTGCAAGAGATTATTATCATTTTCCTCCCTCATTATAGTCAGGGTATAGGTATTGGTTGAGTTACTGCCATTATCCACGGAAATAATAAATTTATTCTCACCTGTTTGAAGGGAATATGCACCGACAACTCCACTTATAACCGTCTGCCCATTTATTGTAATCGATGAATCTGGATTGCTGCTTTCTACTAATAACTTAATCGATTGAACCTCGTTTTTTACTGTGGCAGAATATTCCTTTGAATCTGCTGAAAACAGCTGGTCTAGCTTAATTCCTTCTATCTCTATTTTTGATAGTTTGCCTTCTTGTTGGTCCTCTTGGACTGGAGACGTATTTGTTTCAGCATATGCTGTTGGTATGTACGTTCCAACCCCCATCCATACCATTGAAATTACAAGCATTACATTTAGGGCTTTGCTTTGAATCGGTTCTTTCATAGTCAATCCTCCTGTCTACTATCTTTGGAGATAGTGGAATTTGGACTAACTTTATCATTCATAGCTTAAGTTTATCTTAAGTTTAATTTTTATCTGCGATGAAATTCTTCTAGCTTTGAAGAGATTACTGATGCTACTTCTTCATCCGATTTTTGGAGCGCTTTTTTAAATAGCGAATTTGCTAAGGAGCCCATCGGCCCTGATGCATTGATTTCAAGAAAGCCTGTCACTCGAGTTTTATTTCTATTTAATGCTTTTGCTTCAAAGTAGCCTTCACCCAAATACTTTTCGTTTGCCCTTTTTAATTCAAAACTTACCCTGGCAGGTTCATTCCACTCTTTAATATCAATCAATAAACTAACCTTCTTTTTCATAACGCCGAGGTCACTCTTAAATTCCCAGCAGATTTGACGTTCATTTATTTTTTCATGTTGAATATAACCTGGTACAAGCGGTGCCCAATTATTTTCGTCTCGAATAAAGTCCCAAATCACTTCAATCGGGATATCTAATTCTAGATGTTGTAAATCGCTTAGCATTTGTATCCCTCTTTCGTCGTCAAAGTAAAAGACCTTCAAAGTGCAGAAGGTCCTTTTAAAAAATATATGTGGAATTTTCTGTTTATAGAAGAGGCAAGTAGCAGTTCATTAGAAAAATCCTAATACTAAAGATGTTAGGATTTTTTAATTATTTTTTTAATGAGTATCCCATTAGGAATTCATGAATCCGTTCTGCCGCCAGTGAAAGGCGATCTGGAGGTTGTACCATGGCGATTCGGACATATCCTTCACCAAGATCTCCAAACGCATCCCCAGGAATCACTGCCACACCCGCTTGGTCAATTAATTCAAAGGCAAACTCACGGGAATTCCATCCTGCAGGAATTCTTGCCCACACAAACATGGTGGCAGGAGACTTAGTTACTTGCCAGCCGCTTTTTTCAAGCCCAGAAATCAACGCATCGCGACGAATTTCATATTCATTCACCTGTGTTTGAAGGAATGAAAAATCTGAAGTTAATGCCATCACAGCTGCCATTTGGATTGGATAAAAAACTCCATAATCAATATGGGATTTAAAGGAAGCCAAGATATCGATAGCTTGCTCATTGCCAACAACATAGCCTATCCGGCAACCCGCCATATTAAATGTCTTTGAAAGCGAATTGAATTCAATTCCAACCTCTTTTGCACCGGGAACCGACAAGAAACTTATTTGTGGATTCCCATCGAATATCAACTCAGAATAAGCAAAATCATGAACAACCAAAATATCATGAAGTTTAGCAAATTCAACTACCTTTTCAAAAAAAGCCTTATCCGCTAATGCTGTGACTGGATTCCCAGGATAACTGATAATCATCATTTTCGTTTTATGTAAAACTTCTAACGGGATTTCATCCAGCTCTGGTTGAAACTTGTTTTCTGCTAATAACGGCATTGGGTAGATAACACCACCCGCAATGTTTACGCTAGCCTCATAGATTGGATACCCTGGATCCGGCACCAGCACATAGTCACCTGGATTAATTAAGGCTGTAGCCAAATGGGCGAGACCATCCTGCGACCCCATCAACTGCAATACCTCACTACTGGGTTTAAGTTCAACAGCATATCTTTGCTTATAAAAAAAACCAACTGCCTCATTAAATTCAGGTATCCCTTTCAGTGTGTAGCCATACTTACTGGGGTCTTTAGCGTAGTCACTTAATGTTTCCACGACAAATGAAGGCGGTGGAAAATCTGGACTCCCTACACTTAAATCAATTACATCTTTACCATCTTTGATAGCCTCTTGTTTCCGATTAGCTATTTCTTGGAAAATACTTGCCGACATCCTTTTTACTTTTTCAGAAGCAACGAGATTCATAGATATCCCCTCAATCACAATTTTGTAAAATAATAATTTCAACTATTCAAATATATTTCAAATTATATCAGTCTAATGATTACAATTCTATATTTCTAATTAACAATTGATTATTATTGATTCATCCTTTAGAATCTTATGAAAGGTTTAAATATTCGAAAAACGATAAGTAAGTGGAGGTAACTGAAGATGAAATTCTTTCAGTATTTCTTATTTTTTGCAGGATTAACTTTTTTCGGCTTGGGAAATGCGATTGCCGTTAAGGTTAAATATGTTGGGTTACACCCATGGGAAGTACTAAATGTCGCCCTATATCAGCATTTTGGTTTAACTATTGGTACTTGGGGAGTGATTTGCGGGTTAATTCTGATCTTCATTTCCTTTTTTGTTGCACGGAGCTATATTAGCATAGGTACAATCCTAAATGCCCTATGTATTGGACCTATCATGGACTTTTTTCTCTGGTTGGATATTCTCCCAAAAGCAACTGGCACATGGTTGGATTACCTCATTCTCCTCAGTGGAATCATGATTACAGGGATTGGTGGCGGCATGTATGTAGCAGCAGGGATTGGCGCTGGTCCACGTGATGGCTTCATGCTTTCGATTTCTAATAAAACAAAGTTGTCAGTAAGTCAAGCACGCATCATAGTTGAAAGCATTGTATTAATGATCGGTTTATTATTAGGTGGTCCTGTATTTATTGCTACTTTCCTTTATACATTCATTCAAAGTCCTATTTTCCATCATTCTCTTAAGCTATTTAAGTCATTAGTAGAAACTGTCAAAAGGAAAAACAGCAAAACGCAAGAAGGTATTGTTATTTAAAATAACGGAAATTAAGCACCTGTTGGAAGTGGTGACTTAATTTCCGTTATTTCAGTTAAATAACTTCGACACTCTCAGGAGTAAACTCTTTATAATATTTTCGATGGGAATCGGTGATGAAGGCCGACAATTTCCCTTCATAAATTAATTCTAAGGGTGCCGACTCTTTTATATCATGGGGAGTTACAAGGGATAGAGGCTTTTGACTTTTAATATCAATCCCGGATTCTTCCAAAATGGCTGCAACAAAATGGGAACAAAAGAAGGCATTTTTACGGGTCATCTCCATATTCAGCATCACAGCAATTAACCCAATGAGATTGTACCTGTATTCTTCCTTATGGTCTTCCATATCCCTTAATTTACAGATCATTTTTTGAAATTGTTTTTCGGTAATCGTTATGCAATAAATAGCACAATCGGCATTCCTAAATAGACCACCACGGACGTTTTCTTCCACAAATCCTGCAAAGAAAGGATTTCTTGGATTTCTTCTCCCAAAACTATAAACCTTGTTGAATTGTTCATCAATCACAATTGAGGCATGATTAAGTGGTTTTTTTGTATAGAGCTTAATCATTTTCCCTAAAACTGTACCCGTGTCCGTTAGAAGAACATAAACTTTCCTGCTCATTTTTAAAACCCCCTATTCGATTGGGAGGAAAATATAGTAAATTCTAACCCTAATATTTTCTATAAGTTAATCATAATTAATTCAAATAAAAGGGAAAACAATCTGCAGATTTATTTTCTTCTAAGACCTAAGCCTTAGGAACAGTCTTTTTTTGCAAAAGGATGCAAATAAATATCCAAAATACTTCTAATATGAAGGACCGATAATATTATTATAGTTCTTTCTTATTTAGAATTATAACAGTTCTAAGGGAAAATTTAGTATTTTTTACAAATAAAAGTATTAGCCATTACAAAATTTTAATTACTTTATATAAGAAAAGCTTATAAAAAAACAGAAGATACACATGGCATCTTCTGTTTTTTTATTATTTTTACGGATTGCTATAACCAAGGCTGCTAATGAAAGCAATGAAGCTATTCCTGATTAAATTAGTGATAAGTTTTTTATTGACTTCCCACTAAAACTTTGAAATCAGTGTCGATACTTTCTAACGACTTGGTTAGAACATGGACATGTACGTTCCAATGACCAGCCATGCTAAAATGCAACCCCTTCACTTCATACTTGCCTTCAGCCGTTTTTGTTAAACTAACGGTTTCTTTTCCCATGTCCATTTCAAGCATGGTAAAGGTTAAGTGAATTTGTTCAATCTCTTTAATTGGTTTTCCTTCTCGGTCTTTTAAGGTAATTTCAAATAAATTCACTCCAATAATATTAGGTGTTGCTTCCAAAGTCACTTGCTTGCCTTGGTTCACTATGTTAGTTTCCTTAAATGGTCCCGGAGATTGAATGGCTGTTGGTAAATTGGTTAAAACAACGGATAGAACTAAGATTAACAAACCAAAGGTAAGCTCACCCTTTAGAGATGCCTTCAGTCCCTTAGTGGTTCCCCTTTTTCCTTTAATAAAATTCACAGCTGCAAGGAGCAGCATCACCAAAAACAAAATAAGTTTCCACATTAAGACTTTTCCATAGTTCGTTTGGATAAGTGCTGAAAGGTTTGGAATATATAAAAAACTGGCAAACAATCCTGTTAAAGTTAAAAAAAGAACAAGGATCAGTCCCCATTTGGAGAAACTTTTTATCATTTTCAAATAATTTTGCTTTATCTCTGTGTTCTTACGTAATGAAAGCAATGAGACAAAACCGGTTAAACTTCCGATCCAAATCGATGCAGCAAGTAAATGAAGAAAATCCATTGCTATTGTTAATAACTGATTTGGTTGTGCTGCGGCATGACTCGTCAATGCCTTTGTCAATAACAAGGCTGCCCCAAGACAAAAGCAAGTCCACAAAATGGCTCGCTTCGTGCTCTCGGCCATGCCTATAAAAGAAGTGAGCAGGGCAAGAGTTATAAGGAGAGCTATTTGAATAACCCAAAATTGACCATAATTTGTGTTCATTAAGATATTTTCGATGATTGAGAAGTTAAACACTTCACTCCAAGGATAACCAGATTCAAGCGTTGCCTGTAATGGCAGACTTAACAGAATACTAAGAAATAGAAGAATCAAACCTGTGCTTATTAGCTTACGGAACTTCTTATCGACTGAACCTGTTTCCCGTAATTCCTTGGGCACAATAACCATATAAAAAAAGATGAGCCCGACATAGAACGCATTGCTCAGATATTGCAGCCATCGGATAATGATTAGATCCGCTTTAGGGGTGTAGCCTTTCGTTTCATTATCAATGGAGGTAGAGTCTTGACCTTTTTCACCAATTTGAAAAGGAATTACACCTTCAACAGGATGGCCGTCGCTTGAAACCACCTTCCACTTTATTCGATAGGATCCATATGGAAGGTTCTTCTTTAATCCGCTCTTTAGGATAAAAGGTTGCTTTGGATCAATCCGTCCATTTTTTTGATCGACTCGATTTCCTTCTGAATCAAAAACCTTAATTGAGTTAAAGGCAGGCTGGATGGTTTCATCAAATTTTATCGTTACTTCGGTTGGTGCTTTTTCCACCGTCTCATTTTCTAATGGTGTCGATTTTTTTATATAGGCGTGTGCTGATGAAATAGACGGAAATAAAAGTAAAAACAGGGACAGGATAAAAAGAAATGAGCTGACTTTTTCTTTTATTTGCAATCCATCACTCCCCTTGTTGTTAGAATCGTGTAGTAGTTGATATATATCACATGCAATAAAGTTTTCACTGTCGATACTATAATAATGATAAATAAGAATATTAACAATATCTTTATAGGAGCAACTTGTGAATAATTGTTGAACTTTTTGCAGTAATATTTAAGCCCAAACCTCATCGAGGACTTCTCTGAATAAATCATCTAGAATTGGAGTCATATCCTCTTTGGAGGCTCTAAGGGTTTTGGTGTATTCTTCAAGCCGGTTGATTTCTTTCTCCAAAAAGTCATTAATGGAAGTAATCTTTGGTTCGAGGTTTAGTTCATCCCCGCTAATTTTCCTTTCTAACAAGGTAAGGATTTCCTTCTTAAGTGGCCCCTCAACAAGGAGTTCCTCTACCAATGTCTGAAATTCAATCGGCGGTACTGAATTATATCTTTCAATCCACATACAAGCTAAAACTGGACGAAGGACATAAAAGTATTTTTTAATTTTCACTTGATCGCTTCGGAGGTAATCACGAAAATTACCTTTTGCCATATTTAAGTAGTGGTAGAGTGCTGACTGTGGCAAAAACACTTGATTTTGAATTGCTTTCAATTTATCTACTAACGAAAAAGCCTGATAATAAACTATCCCCGAATGGAGCCACTCCATTAGCGGGGGATTTGATTTTCTAAAAAGTTGGAGGGCTTTACGCAATTCCCAGCCATTAATATCAAGGAGATCATTAATTGGCAGTTCAATCACATCTCGCTTTTGATCAATGCTCAAATACCAGTCCTTTTTATGGACATAAATAAACCGGACATCGTAATCACTATCCTTGGATGGGAAGCCCCATGCTCTGCTTCCTGACTCTACAGCAAGACAGATTCTTACTCCATATTCTTCTTCTATTTTTTTGATTTCTGTTAGTATTTTTTCTTTCAAAGTTATTCACTCCCTAAACCATTCCTTGACCACAGACTTTGACAATAATGGCGATATTCGCGATGTAATTGTTGAACTACTTGTCCCTGTTTACCTGGTAATTGATGACCCTCAAATGTAGTAATTGGTACGATTTCCTGTATTGAATTGGTCACAAACATCTCATCGGCCTCAAGAACGTGTTTTAATAAGTACAATCCCTCTTTAACACAAAGATTATGTTTCTTCGCTAATTCGATAACAAACTGCCGTGTAATCCCATTTAAAATACCTGTTTGTACTGAAGGAGTATATAAGACGTTCCCTTTTACCCAAAAGATATTAGATACGATCCCTTCAGCCAAGTATCCATCCTCAGTTCGGAAAATACCTTCAATATCAGCAGCAGTTCCAATCTCTCTTTTTGCCAGAATATTATTCATAAAATGATGTGACTTTACTCGTTCAATTCCTTCTGGACTGTTCCGCCTCAACTTCAATAAAACAGCCTTTTTTTCCGATAATTCTCCTGCCAGCGGTAACGGCTTAGGAAAAATAAGGATGTTCGGTTCCTTGTAAGGTTCCACCTGCAAACCAACATCACCTATTCCGGCTGAGACATTCAAGCGGATATAGGCATTAGATAAATTGTTTATTTTCAGTAAATCCTGCAAGATTCTATTCGTTTCTTCACGATGAAATCGGTAGTTAATGTTAAGCACGTCTAAACCTTGATTTAGACGTGCTAGATGATCATCTAATAAAAAGGGAAACCCTTCATATACTCGAAATGTTTCAAATAATCCCATTCCATATAAAAAACCATGATCCAACGGGGAAATCATCGCATCTTCTTTTTTTAAAAATTGTCCGTTTAAATAAATCACCATACTTAATGACCCTTTTGCATTACAATATTTTTATAATGATGGACGAAGTTGCGCAAAAGATCTTTTCCCGAAGTAGTCAAAATAGATTCGGGGTGAAACTGAACTCCTTCAATTGGTAATTCCTTATGACGAATCGCCATAATTTCCCCGTCTTTTGTCCATGCAGAAATCTCAAAACAATCTGGAAGAGTCTCTCTTTTGACAATCAATGAGTGGTATCGTGTCGCTGGAAAAGGGTTCGGTAAACCTTGAAAAATCGTCTTTCCATCATGATACATATCGGATGTTTTCCCGTGCATGAGTCTTTCTGCTCGAATAACCTCTCCATTAAAAGCTTGGGCAATTGCTTGCTGACCTAGACACACACCAAATATCGGGATTTTCCCTGCAAATGCTTTTATTGCATCCAAGCTTATTCCCGCTTCATTTGGACTACATGGCCCTGGAGAAACCATTAAGAATTCAGGCTGTAGTTCTGAAATCTCGGCAATTGACGTTTGATTATTTCGCTTGACCACTAATTCTTCTCCAAGTGCACCTAAATATTGCACTAAGTTAAAGGTAAAGGAATCATAATTATCTATCATAAAAATCATTTTTGCTTACTCCTCTGCCATTTCTTTTGCCTTCCATAATGCAGCAGCCTTTTTCATAGATTCTTTGTATTCATGCTTTGGATTAGAATCAATAACAATCCCGGCACCAGCTTGAACATGTGCCATTCCATCTTTAATGAGCATGGTTCGGATGATAATGTTTAATTCTAGATCACCACTAAAATCAATCCAACCGAGTGATCCCGTATAAATTCCCCGTTGGACAGGCTCAAGCTCTTCTATTATCTCCATTGTTCGAACCTTAGGCGCGCCTGTAATGGTTCCACCGGGGAAAACAGCATCTATAATATCAATGCTAGATTTGTCTTCCGCCAATTCCCCCCTTACATTGGAGACGATGTGCATCACATGTGAGTATTTTTCAATGACCATAAATTCATTGACCTCAACTGTTCCGTACTTACATACCCTTCCAAGATCATTCCGTTCTAAATCCACTAGCATTACATGTTCCGCTCGTTCCTTTTCGTTTTCAATTAATTCATTGGCCAGTTTGATATCTTCTTCGTGGTTCTTACCTCTTGAACGAGTGCCGGCGATGGGTCGGGTGCTTACTTCTTGTCCATTTTTTTTAACAAGCAGTTCTGGTGATCCACTTACAAGCTGAAAGTCTGGTGTATGAAGATAGGCCATATATGGAGATGGATTTAAGTATCTTAATTGTTCATACACTTTAAGTGCCTCAACTTCAATCGGTTTTGATTGGCGGACTGCTAGGTTCACCTGGAACACATCACCTTGTGAAATATATTGTTGTACTTTTGTTACTGCCTGTTTAAATTCATCTTCTGTCATCGAAACCTCTAATTGATCCAAGTCAATCTTATCTGCTTTATGAGGTGGATTAGATGATGATTCATGAAGCCAGCGTTGTTCCCAAAATGCTAACCGATTATCAATATTCTGATCGTTTTCAGCCACTATCAACAGCCATAATAGGTCTTGTTCATGATCGTAAATAAACCATTCCTTTACTATGAAAAAGTAAATTTCCGGCATTTCTAAATCATCTTTTGCTATCTCAGGCAGTTTTTCTATGTTACGAGCATGATCATAGCTTATGTAACCAATCGCACCGCCGAGGAAACTCGGTAGACCTTCTATTTTATCAACATGATACTGGCTCATCCATTCCTTCAATAAATGAAGCGGATTTCCTTCCAACCTCTCAGAACCCTTTTCATTGTGAATTTCAAGTATACGATTCTTACCTTTGATAATCGTTTCAGGCTGGAACGCAGCAATACTGTAACGCCCGCCACGCCCACTTTCCAATAGCACATGATGGGTGCTATTCTCAGCAAGTACACGAAACTGACTGAAAAATCTTGAATAAGAATAAGGAATTTTTTTACTGTACAAATGAAGTTGATGCAAACATTCCACCCCTAATTGTTTTTCTTTTTATATCATACTTGAAATGGGTGTCAGGCACCACTGAAGAATTGGTAACTGACACACATGGAGAGAGAACTTTTATTCAGTCCTTAATGGTTACTTATTTTGGGTGGAGCAGTGGCTGTGGGAGCTTCAAAAAAGGATACTCGAATGGATGACTCGATTCATCAGGATGACAAAAAGATAGGATCAAAAGTTAATGGGAAAAAGGTAGAAATTAAAACAGAACATGGTCAAACAGTGATAAAAGTAAAAGCTGATGATAATAACAGTGGTGATATTACAACTGCCGATGACGGTGCTCATCAGAACAGACACAGCGGTGATGACGATAACAAGGCCGATGACGACAATAGCTGAGCTGAGAACAGAAAGAAGCCCATCCAATGGTTGGATAGGGCTTCTTTTTTAATAGTAATAGGATTAGTTAGTAAATGATTTAAGAAATTTTCTTTAGCTCTTCTGTTAACCTTAGGAATAATTCTTTATCCCCATGTTGTAATGTGTGGTCGATTTCCTTGCGGATTTTCTCCCTCTTAAACTCTAGCAGGGCATTGTTTAGAAACATCTCAGCAACTACAGCATCTGTATTCTCATCCGAATGTTGTGGTGAATTAAGTAATTTCTTTTCCATGGAAATCAACTCCTTACGTTTTTTCTAATTATACAAGGAGTTTTCTAAAAATTCAAACACTTTATTTCAAAAATCTAAAAAAAATTTTTACCAAATGATCAAAATCACAAAAAGCTGGTGTCAGGCACCGCAAAAAGACACTTTCCCCATTTGTCCACGACGGATGGACGCACACCAAAAATATCCATTTATTTTAAATATTATCAGATTTGTATAGGTTTTTTGTACTAACTTTTTGAAAATTTTTATTTTAGAACTATGTTTGGGCTGTTTTGCTATCTGCAGATTTTTTTGTGTATGTATCGATTTTTGGGGAACATTATACTCATCTATTTTATTGACGGAGCAGGTGAGGGATTTAGATGGAACAAACAGTCTTATCAGGTTATCGACCAGTTAATAACATTAATGTATATTATGAATTTTATCCAAATCAAACATCGGAAAAAACGTTTATATTATTACATGGTTTCCTTTCTTCCACCTTCACATTTCGCCATTTGATCTCATTATTGAAGAAAGACTACCAGGTACTATCCGTTGATCTTCCCCCATTTGGGAAAAGTGCGAAATGTAACCGTTATGTCTATTCCTACAAGAATTTAGCCCAAACTGTCATAAAACTTACGGAGTCTTTGGGGTTAAAAAAAATGACCTTTATTGGTCATTCCATGGGTGGGCAAATTGTATTAAATATCCTTCATATGATGCCAGAGCTAGCAGACACAGCCATTCTACTCTGCAGTTCAGCTTATCTTAAACGCTCTAAATTGCCCTTAATCTTGACTAGCTACCTTCCCTATTTCCATCTCTTCGTAAAATATTGGTTTGCACGGACTGGTGTAAAAAAGAATCTTCAAGACGCACTATTTAACCATGCCATTATCAACGAAGAAATGATAAATGGGTACTTACAGCCTTTTTTAGAAGATGAGATTTTCGTCGCGCTTACAAGAATGATTCGTGACCGTGAGGGAGACTTGCCCGTTGAGATCCTAAACCAAATCAAAACACCTTGTTTATTACTTTGGGGGGATCATGATAAATCGATGCCGCTTAATGTAGGAGAAAAGCTAAATAAAGACCTAACCAACTCTGAGTTGATTGTGTTAAAAGATACTGGTCATGCCCTTCCAGAAGAGCGCCCTTTGGAAGTATTTGAATATATTAAAGGCTTTATTGATAATTACAAAACGGCAGCTGAAGCGTAGCTGCCGTTTTTACAGTAGAATTTGAAGCCGAAATTTACTTACCCTTGTAACCTCAATTTGTTTGGTTTCTGTTATGTACAAGAAACATGTATAAAAGGACCGCTCCCCCACCAGCACAAGCGATGACAATTCCCATTGGTATCGCTGTATGTTCTCCTCCTAATCCCACAAGGGGAGCAACAATTCCTCCAAAGGAAAGAGACATGACTCCTAAAAGAGCAGATGCACTGCCTGCAGACTTCCCTTGTTTTTGCATAGCAAGGGAAAATCCTGCCGTATTAACCACCCCGACACTGGTTACCACAAAGAATAGTGGCAGTAAGACAATTAGTAAGTCAGCATGTAAAATCAAAAGAAGCAGTAGTATAATTCCACCAAAAAAAGACATCCCGATTCCAAAAACGAACAGCTTTGACTCGTGTATTCGACCAGCCAATCTTCCTGTCGTTTGACTAGCAATCATGATTCCAATCCCATTTATAGCAAAGATCAAACTAAACATTTGGGCAGAGCCACCATATATATTCTGCACCACAAAAGGTGAGCCTGAAATATACGCAAACATAGCAGCAAAAACAAGTCCTTGTACTAAGCATATCCCATGAAACTGCGATCTAAAATGAGGTTTTTAAAGGTAATAAACGTATTTTTCAACCCTCCTGCAGCCCTTTTTTCTTCAGGATGTGTTTCTGGAAGCCAAAAAAATACAACAATGGACATCAGCAATCCGATTATACTTAAGACGATAAATATACCTTGCCAAGGTACAATTTTTAAGAACTGTGCACCCACAACAGGTGCTAGAATCGGAGCGAGGCCATTAACCAATGCAAGCAACGCAAAGAATTTGGTTAATTCTGAACCTGAATATAAATCCCGAACAACCGCCCGTGAAATAACAATTCCAGCGGAACCTGCGAGCCCTTGAATTAATCGTAAAATAATAAATGTCCAAATCGAGGGACTAAACACACATAATAGTGAAACAACAAAATAAGTGATTAATCCGATAAGCAACGGCTTACGGCGCCCATAAACATCACTAAGTGGACCAGAAAACAGCTGACCAAAAGCTAATCCCAGCAAGAAAAAGGTTAAACTAAATTGAACCAGTGACGGATTTGAGTGAAAATCTTTTGCTAACTCAGGAAGAGCAGGTAAATACATATCAATCGACAAGGGACCGAATGCTGCTAACGTACCGAGGATACCAGCCATCCATAACCGTTGGGAGCGGGGCATTACCTTGCTGCCATCTATCTCATCTTTTATTGATTCTCCCATCAAAAAATCAATCCCTTTCTGTAATAAACTTCCTTTATTTACTTTCTATTATAGTAAACTACACTTTTCAAAAAAATAAAACTTATTTGCAATCTTAATAGAGTGTCTGACCTACTTAGATCATGCGAAAAAAAAAAGTGTTTTAACGGTGCCTGACACCGTAAAAACACTTTTTATTTGAACCAGCCCTTTTCTTTAGATTGAGTAATTGCTTCGATTCTATTTTTAACCTCAAGTTTGTCGAGGATGATCGAGATGTAATTTCTGACAGTTCCTGTTTTGATGCTAAGTTCTTCCGCGATTTCTTTCGTATTTTTTCCGTCAGCTACAAGCTCTAGCACCTCTTTTTCCCGGTCAGTTAACGGGTTTTCTTCTCCATATACATCGTCCATTAATTCTGGCGCATAAATTCGTTTTCCTGACATCACACTTCGGATGGAGTTAGCCAACTCTTCACTAGGACTATCCTTCAACAAATAGCCGCTCACACCAGCTTTTAATGCCCGTTGGAAGTAACCGGTCCGGGCAAAGGTGGTTAAAATGATAACTTTACAGCCAAGACCCTTCAACTCTTCAGCCGCCTCCAGTCCGCTCTTGCCAGGCATTTCAATATCCATAATACAGACATCAGGTTGAAACTTTTTCACCAGCGCAACGGCCTCTTCTCCGTTTGAGGCCTTTCCAACAACTTCCATATCATCTTCTAAATTTAGTAATGAACCAAAGGCTCCTAAAAGCATTTGCTGGTCTTCAGCTATCACGATTTTAATCATTTTTTATCCTCCTTATCCAAACCAGGTTTGACATCATTAGGTACACTTATGATTAACGTTGTTCCCTCTTTTGTCAAAATATCTAGACTTCCATTAATAAATTCCAGCCGTTCTTTCATGCCAATCAGCCCATGACCTGCTGCTAACTTTTCCTTCTCTCCCTTAAAGATACCATCATCCTGAACTCTTATTACCAATTCCTTCATCGTTTGTTCCATCGATATGGAACATGACTTAGCTTCACTATGTTTAACGACATTATTTACGGCCTCTTTCAAACACATGCTTAAAATATTCTCCGTTAACAGCGAGACATTTGATGGTGTAAAATCCCCTTCACGCACAAAATTTATTTGGGCAGCGTTTAGGATTTGTTCAACACGGAGGATTTCGTCCTTCAAGCGGATCCCACGCATCGAAGAAACCATTTTTCTAACTTCACTTAATGCCGTCCGAGCTGTTTGCTGAACATCCTTCAATTCATTCCGTGCCTGATCAGGATCTTTCAAGATTAACTTTCGTGCCAAATCTGACTTCAATCCAATGAGTGAAAGCTTTTGACCGAGTGTATCATGAAGGTCCCGGGCAATCCGCTGGCGCTCTTCTATTTTGACTAGTTCCGAAAT
Source organism: Bacillus sp. ISL-46 (assembly GCF_018613205.1). Lineage (NCBI taxonomy): Bacteria > Bacillati > Bacillota > Bacilli > Caryophanales > Bacillaceae > Bacillus > Bacillus sp. ISL-46. The sequence continues at coordinate 47,425 of NZ_JAGGQR010000027.1, read as the reverse complement.
CCGTTTATTCGCATCCACTAGCTTTTCTTCAAGCTGCCCTCTCTCCTTCCGGTTATGGATGCTAAACGGGAGAAGGATCACACTAATCCAAATGATGATTACAAAAGGCAATTGCTGTAGAAATAATTTTTCATGCATGACGATACTGAAGTTAATTGATACCGATGTACTAAACAAATGAATAAAATACAAGGTCAAAAAGGCAATCCTATCTTTAATATTGCCGATAAAGTAGGCAAGGAAAAATGCAAAATAAACATAATTGAATAGGCTGTTCGCAGTGATCGAAATACCGATCAAGATCAACGTCCATAGATAAACCGGCCAGCCTTTTGAAATAAACGCAATTCGGTAAAAGATAAAGAATAGCAGCGTGAGTAAAATTCCTACAACAATTTCAATTGTGGAAGGTGATTGAAAAATAAAGTAAAACGGTAATATACCAAGAATTGTCCAAATATACGGTGCAATACCATTATTTTTTTGAAATTTCATATATTTTTTTATCATGAACGAAACCTCATTTTCACTTAAAATCCTCTTATCTATCATAACTCAAAGCAGCTTAGTTTTTCTCCCTTACAGCATTCATTTTAGCTAAAAACTTTACTCCTTTAAACCTGACAACATTTTTTCATTTTAGTTACCATCTGCATTCCTTCCACTTGTTTTCTCACTTTAAAGGATAAGGAGACTACCTGTACCTATATATGTGTTTTACACCCATATGTAATACTTTTCCATTAATATTTATATAATAAGATAATCAGAATATTATACCCGTTTACTCCGTTCCAATATTGGGCATAAAGGTTATTATAAAACAACTAGGAGGAATGAATGATGAGTGAAATATTCAAAAGTTGCTCCGGAATTCCTTATTTGCGTCTTGGTGCAGGTGAGCCGTTAGTCTTTATTCACGGTCTTGGTGAGGTGAAGGAGGGATGGTCACATCAGTTTGAATTTGCGAACCAGTTTGACTTAATTATCCCTGATTTACGCGGACATGGAGAGTATACTTCACCTGGGGAGATATCGATAGAAAGCTTTGCTCGTGATGTAATTAGTCTAGTGAAAGGGCTTGGATTTGAAAGCGCGCACATATGTGGACTTTCTATGGGTGGAGTGGTAGCGCAAGAAATATATCGTCAAGCGCCAGAAATGTGCCGTTCCCTAATGCTGGTAAGCACTTTACATTATGCTCCAAGAGAACTGGGCAAACTATTTATAAAACTCAGGAAATTACGCGCAGAAAATAAAGCTCTTGAGGCTATAACAGAAAGTTCAGCAAAGGTCTGCCTCTATTCTTGGTCAAAGGAAAATTTCGAAAACTTTTCAAAATTTTACAAGCCTAACAAAGAATTTTTCTTTAAAGCAATGGAGGCATGTCTAAAAGTAAATAATTTAACTTTACTCCCTAAGATAAAAGTTCCAACCTTAATTATTGGCGGGCAGTATGATACCGTAACCCCTATATGGATTCAATGCATGATGCATAAACAAATTCGCCATTCAGAATTTGTTATTTTCAGAAATACTGGCCATATTGTTAAGTTAGAGGCAAAAGATGAATTTAACGAAGTTCTTCGGACATTTTTGAACAAACATAAAACGGCAAGTTAGAGAGGAAGGATTCTCCTTCCTCTACTTCATTGCCTATATTTATTATATATTTCCTTGTACCAAACTTTATTACACAATCATTTTGAAAGCGGATTTGAGCGACTGGATGCCCATTGATCAACAATTCCTGCAAATAAGCCAGATAACGCTAGTCCGACATGGCCTGATTCAACGCAAAGATACGTTTTATCCTTACTAGATACTAAATCCATAATTGGCTTACTTTGTTCTTCTAGAACTAAATTGTCTCTAGATCCAGAGATAACGAATAGATTGGCATCAATATTCCGCAAATCTGCCTTTTTGTTTCCAACTACTAATTCCCCTTTAACCAGCTTGTTATCCCTAATTAGGTCATTACCCAATTGTTTATAAGCCTCCCCAGTAAAAGGAACCTGATCAAGAGTCCACTTATTCATTCGACGCCACTTATCAACATACCGCTGATCGTGGGCTCGATTTAAAAGCATCGTATAGTTAGTAAAATAAATAGGTGATCCAACCGCTCTAAACATCATTTCAACATATTTAGGCGGGACCACCCCATAAACATCAAGGAAATGATCAATGTTAAAATCTCCCTCTTTGAGGCCCTCAGCCCATTTATCTTGTCCGATAAATGTAGAGAAATCAATTGGTACGGTTGCAACAATTAAATTTTTTATTGGTTCTTCCGCAATCGATGCATAGATTGCGGCAATCGTCCCGCCTAAACAGTAGCCAATTAATGTAATTTCTTCTACTCCAGAATGGCGAACAGCCCGTTTCACCGCTGTTTTTAAATATTTCTCGATATAGGTGTCAAGACCGATTTTTTTATCTTCATAGCCTGGTGTACCCCAATCCAATAAATACACATCATAGCCCATGTCGGTTAGGTTCTTAATTACACTTGTCTTTGGGTCTATATCTAAAATGTAGGGTTTATTAAATAACGAATACACGAAAAACAAAGGAATCTCATACTTCTTCTGTTTTGGAGGATAATACCATAAAACTGATTTATTTTTTTTCCATACTTCAGTTCTTGGAGTCTGACCTGTCTTAGGCTCAGGTTCACTTAAAATCTTATAGACATTAGCCCAACGTTCCATTTCTTTCTGATAATCCAATTCGGGAATGAACCCCATTAATGGTGTTTCAGTTGACAATGTCATACCACCGTTTCATTTTTATTTGGATGAGCCTGATCCAGTTAACTCTTGTTCCGTACTTGTGCCTTTAAGAATAAGACCCTTTAAAGTCTCAAATTCTTCTTTAAAATTTGTTAATTTCATGATTTCAAACTTCATTTCTTGAAGTTCGGCATGTAATTCTTTTGTGTCTATCTGCTCTTTTTTCGTTTTTACTAATTCCATTTTAAGCTGCTTTGTCAGTTTAATAATTTCTTTGGAAATTTCTACAACACTCTCAATCTCTTTGCTTTGCGTCTTCATGGAATCTTGAAGTTCCCAAATTTGTTCCTCAAGTGCTCCAATTTTCTCTTCTGCTTGGATCGTTAAAGTAGCAACATTAGAGACATCATTTTTAGTAGGCAAATTTAGTACACTAGCAAGTGCTTCTTGATTCTTTTTTAATTCCTCAAGAAAACGGGAATTAATTTCAGTCCCAAATTTGGACGTTTTCACGAAATCTTTGTTATCAGTCAACAGATAGATAAAATCATTAATCTGTTTTTCCCACAATAAACTTAACTTATGAAGGGATTCATATGGATCGTAAGGTTTTTTACCTGACATTACTTACACTCCTATATTGTTATTATTTAGGTTGCTCGGTTACGTCCTTCATATAATTTTGAAATGGCAGCATCGCTGTTTTGACTTGTTTAGTTAACATGTTCACAAATACTTTTTGATTTTCAAATAAAACATTGCTAGTTTTCTTTACACTCTCAATATATTTTTCTCTGCCATTTTTTCGATAAGCAATATATTGTTCAACTGTTTCCACATATTTATCTAGTGCTTCCAATTGACCAGTTATTAACGCTTGAGTAGGTGTTAATAATAGATTTGCAGTTTTATTTTGAATGTCATCTACTACTTGGTTAATTTCTTCATAGGATTTCACTGGAAAAAAGTTCTGTAGTGAAGTTGTGGTCACAAGCAATTCTTCGCGTGCTGCTTTCTCCCACCCTTTAAGTTCCATGCCAAATTGAGCAGCAATCGTGATAGCATTTTCCTGATTCTGTTTAAGCTTTTCCACATAGTTCTTTACAGCCTCTAAGAAAAGTTCATCCTGTTTGTTAAAGCGCTCTGCCCAGGCATCCAATTCATTAAAGCCAAGTTTCCATACAAGGTCTAGACTTGTTAAATCCTTTTCCCCATCTACCACAGTTTCTTGGTTTTCAACTTCTAGTACAGTTTCAGTTTTTTTCGTCATTGTTATTCTCCTCCAAATTTAAATGATTTGTAAAAAATAATTGTTTTAATTCTAAAAGCTCTGATTCTAGGCTTTTTATCTTGCAGTCGTGGATATCCTTTACTTCCATTTCTAAAACGGATAGTAGGGCTTCACATGACTTCCGAACCATTCTTAACTGGGTATTGTTCTTCAACTGGCTTTGTTTAATATCGTAGATCGCATCATCAAAAAAATCTAATTTTTCCTCATAATCTACGATTCTTACAGAAATTGCACTTATTTCATCCTTATTCGGAAGGTCTAAATGCTTTAACCACCTAGTTGTTAACCTTTTGTGAATTCTTATCTGTTTCACATGTACTTCCAATGCCCTCCCAAAAGCTAAAGTAAAGCTCCGTTTGTTGGTACGGGCATGGATTTGTTCATTCCATTTTTTTTCAAGCTTTTTATAAAAAGCATCCATTTCTTGATGGGTGTACTTCATTTATACCCCTCTTAACTACCAGTCAGTATCTACCTTTTACTGTACACTGGCAGTCGTGCCCCCGTCAACGACAAGTACATGACCATACACATAGTTAGAAGCATCCGAAGCTAAGAAAAGTGCAGGTCCTTTCATATCATCATCAGAACCAAAACGGCCTGCTGGTGTTCTCTCAAGTATTTTTTCACCTGAATAGTCCAAGATGGCTTTAGCCATTTTAGTCGGGAAAAATCCAGGGGCAATTGCATTCACATGAACATTAAATGGTGCTAATTTAACGGCTAAATCCTTTGTTAATGTAATGACAGCGCCTTTGCTTGCAGCATAACCAATCGCATCCATTACTAATGGATCTTGACCGCCCATGCCAGCAATTGATGCAATGTTGATAATCTTACCAGCCTTTTGCTCCACCATTATTTTTCCAACGGCTTGAGAAAATAGGAACACCGCCTTAAGGTTAATATCCATTACCTTATCCCATTTATCGGCAGGCATCTCTAATGCAGGTGCTCCCCAACTGGTACCACTGTTATTAACCAAAATATCAATCCGTCCAAATTCCTTCATGGTTTCGTCGACGACAAGTTGGATATCGTTTGGAATGGATACATCACATTTTAATGCAAGCGTACGAACCCCCTTTTCTTTGAGGGCTTCACTAAATTGCTGACAGGCATCAAGATTACGCGAACAAACCACCACATTTGCTCCTGCTTCCGCATATGCGACTGCGATTTGCTGTCCTAAGCCTCTTCCGCCGCCAGTGATAATAGCCGTTTTCCCTTTTAAACTGAAAAGTTCTTGATTATTCATCGATTTTTTTCCTCTCTATTAAGCTTTAACCCCTGATTTCTCTTGATCTCTTAATACTCTTCTAAGGAGTTTTCCGACAGATGACTTTGGAAGCTCCTCAAGTATTTCTACTAGTTTTGGTGCCTTATAAGGGGCAAGGTTTTCCTTACCAAATTGTTTGATTTCCTCAGCAGAAATAGTATATCCTTCTTTCAATTTGACAAATGCCTTTACGGTTTCACCGCAGTATAAATCTGGGACACCAATGACAAGCACCTCTTCGATAGCTTCTAGATGATGAAGCACTTCCTCGATTTCACTAGGATAAACATTGTATCCGCTCGCAATAATCATATCCTTCTTCCGGTCTACAATATAAAAATAGCCGTCTTCATCCATTTTTGCGATATCACCTGTAAACAGCCAGCCATCCTTTAATACTTTGGCTGTTTCTTCTGGGCGGTTCCAATAGCCTTTCATCACCTGCGGACCTTGGATAATTAATTCCCCTTCTTCTCCAACTGGTGCATTGACATATCCGTCATCCGTTTCAAGAACTATTCTTGCGACCGTACTTTGGATAGGAATTCCAACACTTCCATATTTCCTCGGGACGAATGGTGGACTAAAAATGGCTGTTGGAGCTGACTCGGAAAGACCATAGCCATTATAAAGCATTGCACCTGTTTTCTTCTCGAAGGCTTTTACAGTTTCAACGGGCAGCGGTGCTCCACCACAGCTTATGTAGTATAAATCATTAAATCCGCTTTCTTCTAAACCTAATTGACTGTTTAATGCAGTATACATGGTTGGAACAGCTGACATTTGAAATGGTTTTTCACGCTTTACTGTTTCCATGATTTCTTTAGAATCAAAGCGAGGTAAAACGATTTGATTTGCCCCTTCCCTAATACCACATAGCGCAATGCTAGAGAGTCCATAAACATGGAACATTGGCAGAACCGTAATCATCTTCAAATCATCAGGTAAATTTTTACATGGTCGATAGCTAAAATCACAAACTTGGGTGACATTGGCTAGAATATTGTAATGAGTAAGCATAACACCTTTAGAAACACCAGTCGTTCCTCCTGTGTATTGTAAAAGTGCTACGTCCTCATTATGATTAATCTCAACCTCTGGAATATTTACTTTCTTATGCAGGAATTCATCAAAATAATGATCGCCTTCAGCAAGGTCTATTCTAGCTCCACCGAAACTGACAACGATTACCTTTTTTAAAGATGTAGTTGATTGAATCGCTTTAATCTTTGGATAAAATGCATCTAGTACGACTATGTATTCTGAGCCAGAATCATTTAATACATGTTCAATTTCTCTTTCTACATACATTGGATTAACTTGAACAGCGATTCCACCAAGACAAAAAGTGCCAAAAAGCGTGAATATGTAATGCGGGGAATTTGGAAGCATAATAGATAAACGATCACCTTTAGCAAATCCAGTTCGATGTAAGGCAGACGCAAATTGATCTGTAATCACTTTTGTATCGTTGAAGGACCAAACCTTGCCATAAAAGGTGAATGCAGGCTTTTCGTTATAAAGGTTTACTGAACCTTGTAAAAAATCGTAAAGTGATTTGTGTTCAATATTTACATGCTCGTCAAGACTTGGGTCATAAATTTTTAACCACGGTTTTTGCTGATAAACCATTAGATACGTTGCCTCCTTAGGATGATTTAATGTCAAATAATAAATATTCCGTATAAATAAGGCTGCAAATTCATCGAAGCTTTCGTCATTATCCTTAATTAAAATATTAATATAGTTACGATTATTGTAGTTAAATGAAAACTTGTAAACCTCGCACCCTCGACAAAATTCAACAAAAATCCACATTTCCTCAAAAGACCAAAGACGAGCCTCTAGAATACCAAGCATTAGTTATCTAGCTATTTTTGCAATTACTAAAAATATAGCGAAAATTGTCGGAATATTTTTTTATTCCAACATTGTCCAAATGGTGAAATTTGAGTGAGGTGTCTATTAGTTGCTCTAAAATTCCTTACTTACGTTTTGGTGAAGGTGAACCTTTGGTCTTTATTCATGGTCTTGGGGAGGTAAAGGAGGGCTGGAACAATCAGTTTGAATTTGCGGATCAGTATGACTTGATTATTCCTGATTTACATGGACATGGTGAGTACATTACTAATGAAAAAATATCTATCAAACTATCGGAGAGTTCGTTCACTTTCAATTAATCCTAGTCTTCCAAAAGACATAGCTGCACGTATTTCACTTAATTCATGGAAAGGAAAAATTTATGAAGACTTTCAAAAATTTTACAAACCAAACCATGAAGTCTTTCTTAAATCAGTTAAAGCCTGTCTAGAAGTCAATAATTTAAATTTACTTCCTAAAATTAAAGTCCCTACGTTAATCATGGGGTCGCAATATGATTCAGTAATTCCTGTATGGATGCAGCTTTTAATGCATAAAAAAATTCGACACTCTGAATTTGTCATTATAAGGAATACTGGTCATATTGCAAAGTTAGAGCAAAAGGATGCCTTTAACAGGATTCTTCGCAATTTTTTGAAAAAAACAATCAAAAGTAAGTTAAGGGGAGGATGATTCCTCCCCTCTTCTATGTTCTTTACTATTGCACATTATCATATAATTTACCGTTATCTATGGAAAGGAGGAGTTTTTTAGAATGCCAATAACCAACGGGAATGGAATTAATCTTTATTATGAGATTCATGGTGAGGGTGAACCCTTACTATTAATTATGGGGTTGTCACTAAATTCAAAATCTTGGTTTAGAACTCTACCTACTTTAAGCGAGCATTTTAAGGTAATTATTTTTGATAATCGCGGTACAGGTCTTAGCGACAAACCAGATACTCCCTACTCCATCGAGAAAATGGCAGAAGATGCAAGGTGTGTCTTGGATGCTGCCGGTGTTGACTCAGCCCATGTATATGGCATATCAATGGGTGGGATGATTGCACAAAGATTAGCACTTATGTATCCCACACGGATCCGTTCGATTGTTCTAGGTTGTACAACCTCAGGCGGAGTAAATCATGTACAACCTAGTGCCGATGTCTCGATGTTAATGCTTTCAAGGGGCTCCTCTATTGCAACACCAGAAGAAATGGCATGGGCCACGGCTCCAATCCTTTACAGTCAAGCATTTATCGAAAATCAGCGGGAATTAGTTGCAGAGGACATCCAAAAAAGAATAGAAATACCTGTTCTTCCCTATGCATATATACTTCAGCTCCAGGCCTGCTTAGCCCATGATACTTACAGCGAGATTGACCAAATCAAGGTTCCTACATTGGTGATCCATGGGGACGAAGATAAATTGGTCCCATACCAAAATGGGGTAACATTAGCAGAGAAAATTCCGAATGCTGAATTTTTGACTATACAAGGTGCAGGTCATATCTATGTAACCGAAGCCAATGACTTAGTGAATTAAAGAGTGCTAGAATTTTTAAAGAAACAATAGCTCTCTAGTTACCTACAAAATGCCCGGTCACATAGGTGACCGGGCATTTTGGTATGGTAAGATAAGGTTTTCCAATTCTCTATGATCGACCACCATTTTTGTTTCCGAGTAGCTAAAAACCTTTCCATAAAAAGTAAAGGCTGGTTTGACACAGAAACGGTTTACTGCACTTTCTAACACCAAGGAAAAACTTTTAAATTAATGAGCCTGAATAGAAATATCAATAGTCTTATAGGCTATGAGAAAGGTTGCTATAGAGTAAAATGCCTCTTTAGGACCAAATATGAAAATCGAACTTCCAAAGATGAATATATTAAATAACAGAATAATTTGCCCTATTGAAAAAGAGGAACGTTTACTAAACAAAATGGCCAAAACCTCTGTCCCATCAAAACATCCCCCAAACCGAATGGTTATTCCAACTCCGAGTCCTAAACTAATACCTCCAAGGACAATCACCACGATCGGGCTATCAGTTATGACAGGAAACGGTTCTAATAAATAGGTTTCAATTGATAGGACAAGAATAGCAAATAGGCTTAGCATGAGAAATCTTCTACCCAGAAATCGATAAGCAATTAGGAAAAAGGAGTATTTAATATCAACAAAAACAATCCTATTTCTTCACTTGTAATATGTGAAAGAAGGATGCTTATTCCAATAATCCCCCCGTCAATAATATGATTTTCTACCAAAAATAATTGCAAGGAAATAGCGACCAGAGATGCCCCCAAGAAAATAAAAAAAAACCGCTGATAAAAAGGGAATCCACCTGACCTGCTAAAATCAATATAGAATTTTATTTTTTTCCTATACATACTTGTCCCCTTATGAATCCAAAGTGCGGTCACATGTGTTCTTAAATTATATTCAATTTATAGAGAAAAATTCTTTATAGCTCAAATGAATAAAAAAAGAGCCGCTGCAACAAATTCACATTTGTTACTAACGACTCTTTTTTAGGTCAATATTTTAATGCTGTTAAATTATTTTAACATCTTAAATACTTGCTCCACATCTTTATCGCCACGGCCTGATAAGTTAACAATCAGCACATCGTCGTTTGCCAATTCTTTTGCCAACTTAATGGCGTATGCTACAGCATGAGAACTTTCTAACGCAGGAATAATGCCTTCAGTCTTGCTTAATACCTGAAACGCCTCGAGTGCTTCTTGCCCGGTTACGGTTACATATTCGGCCCGCCCGCTGGTTTTCAAATGGCTGTGCTCAGGACCGACACCAGGATAATCAAGTCCTGCAGCAATCGAATACGTTGGTTTAGGCTCGCCCTTCTCATCAAGTAACGTTAAACATCTAAAGCCATGGATCACAGCTGGGACCCCTTCAGTCATCGTCGGTGCCTCAGCTGGTTCAACTCCAATTAAGCGCACATCATTTTCGTCAATATAATGGGCAAAGGCACCAATGGCATTGCTCCCGCCTCCTGCACAGGCAATTACAGCTGTTGGAAGCCTGCCTTCTTTTTCAAGAATTTGACGTTTCGATTCTTCGCTGATAATTGCTTGGAAGTGTTTGACCATTGTTGGATAAGGATGAGGACCCACGGCCGAACCTAATAAATAGAAGGTATTTTTATAGTTTTGCACCAAGTCGCCCAAGGCTTCATCGACGGCATCCTTTAAGCGGCCCTGCCCTTTATCAACAGGTACAACTTTGGCTCCTAATAATTCCATTCGAAAGACGTTGAGCGCTTGGCGTTCCGTATCCAGTTTACCCATATAAATAATACATTCCATCCCAAACATTGCACATGCGGTTGCAGTTGCCACACCGTGCTGGCCTGCTCCCGTTTCAGCAATAATTCGCTTTGCACCCATTCGTTTTGCTAAAAGAATCTGACCAATTGCATTATTAATTTTGTGTGCCCCTGTATGATTCAAATCTTCTCGTTTCAGATAAATTTTTGCCCCTTGATTTTGCTTGGTTAAATTTTCAGCTAATGTTAACGGATTCTCTCTGCCTACATATTCTTTTAGGTAATATTTGAATTCCTCAATAAATTCCGGGTCATCTTTATAACGGAAAAATTGCTCCTCTAATTCGTTCATTACTAGTTGTAAATCCTCTGGTACAAAACTTCCGCCGAACTCTCCAAAATATCCTTTATTCTCTACACTCACTTTCTCCATGCTCTGCTCGACTCCTTCTAATTTATTATTCTAACTCAGACAAAATTTAATTATATTAACTGAATATTCCTATAATTATTCTATCATACAGTCCATTTTCTGCAAACATTTAACTATTTAGCAATAAATAGAAAAAGCCTACACAGCGTGTAGACTTTTTAGATTACTTAAAAAATACTTTACTCATATCTCAATGAGTCAATCGGATCAAGTTTGGAAGCTTTATTTGCTGGAAGCAGTCCAAACACAACACCAATTACCATCGAAAACAACACGCCGCCTAACACTACTTGCCAAGACACCAAGGATGGCCAGCCAGCAAAGAAACTCACTATAGTTGACGTTCCCCAGCCTAGTAATATTCCAAGGATGCCGCCAATAAAGGTTAGTGTCATCGATTCTATTAAAAATTGGGTCAATACTTGGCCTCGAGTTGCGCCTAATGCCATGCGGATTCCTATTTCCCTTGTTCTTTCTGTCACCGAAACAAGCATGATATTCATTACACCTATCCCGCCAACAAATAAAGAGATACCGGCAATACTCCCGATAATTAAGGTCATGATTTTTGTAATTTGCCCTACTCCTTGAGCGATTTCCTCCATATTGATAACCTGATAAGACTTTTCCGTATTATGCAGATTATTTAAAAGCTTAGCAGCCTTTTTACCTGCAAGCTGCAATTGCTCAGCAGACTCTGCTTGAAGGGTTACTTGATTAAAATCGCTGCTTCCGTAAATAGTTTTCCATGTTTGGAAAGGTAGATAAACTTCCATTGAACCAAAGGAAAAAAGGCCGGTTGGTTTTTCTAAAACCCCAATGATTTCAATTGGTTGATTGGCTACCGTAACAATATCTCCGACGGGATTTTTCCCTTTAAATAATTCCTCCTGCAATTTGTTACTGACTAACCCCACACGGCGCCCGCCCAGAAAATCAGAAGCTGAAAAATTTCTTCCCTCTGCTACTTTCAACTCATTTAAATGGATATAAGCTTGATTTATACCGGTGGTAGACACATCTCCTGTTTCCTTTTGAAATCGAAAAGTAGACAATTTTGTGCTTGATGCAACCACACGATTAATTTCCGGAATTTGTTCAAGCGCCCTGATATCTTCCTGTTTGAATGGAGCTTGCTGAAATACATTAGGGTTTGCACGCATTTCTTCATCAGAAGGCTGATAAAATATCTCAATAGTATTCCCTGGACCAGTAATCTGTGATTTAAGCATCGCCTCTCCGCCCTGTCCGATTGCTACCACGATTATGACAGCACCCACACCAATAATAATTCCAAGCATCGTTAGAATACTTCGCATCTTATGGGCTTTAAGTGAGCTTAAAGCCATAAAAAGATTTTCCATAAAACTCATAGGGCCGGCCCCCCAACACCCATAGAAGGAGATTGAATCATTCCATCTCTAACCATAATCGTTCGGTTCGCGTATTCCGCCACTTCTGATTCATGGGTAACGACGATAATGGTTACACCTTCCTCATTAAGTTCCTTAAATTGTTCCATAATGTCCTTGCTTGTCTTCGAATCAAGAGCACCCGTGGGCTCATCCGCTAATATCAACTTTGGTTTATTGACAATTGCTCTCGCAATAGCTACACGTTGCTTTTGTCCCCCAGATAGGGAATTGGGAAGATGGTTCATTCGATCCGAAAGACCTACTTTTATTAGTGCCTCTTCAGCACGGGCCTGTCGCTCTTTTTTTGAGATTCCAGCATAAATCATTGGCAGTTCGACATTTTTTAAAGCTGATAAGCGCGGTAGCAAATGGAACTGTTGAAAGACAAAGCCAATCGATTGATTTCTAACTCTCGCCAATTCTTTGTCATGATAATGCGATACATTTTCCCCGCCAAGGTAATACTCTCCCTCAGTCGGTTTATCCAAACAGCCGAGAATATTCATTAAGGTTGATTTCCCAGAACCTGATGGACCCATAATGGCAGCAAATTCACCTTCACGAATCGTGAGACTGATACCGTTTAAGACATGAACGCTCTCTTTTCCAAGCAAAAACGATCTTGTGATGGATTCTAGCCGGATCATTTGATTGTCACTTCCAACCCATCCTTAATATTGTCAGGTCCATTAATGATGACTTGGTCTCCTTTTGATACACCTTCAAGGATTTCAATTTTCTTTCCTGATGTGATGCCTGTTTTGACATTCTCCTTATTAGCCTTGCCATCCTTTACAAGATACACATATGGCTTATCTCCATCATCAAATAATGCATCGAGCGGCAGAACCATTGCTGTCTTTTTGTCCGTTTCAATCACCATAATGACTTGGAAACCTGGTTTTAACGTTTTTGTATCACCGGAAATTTTTACAGTTACGGGATACTGTACAGCCTGGGTGCCATTTTGCAAACTAGTTGGGTTCTGCTCTGGCAAAATAGCAGTCTTGGTAATTACACCCTGCCACTCTTTTCCAGGTACTGCATCAGATCGGATAATCACTTTTTGTCCACCACTAACTTTTAGTGTATCGTATTCAGACAAAAGGCCCGATGCAGTCATTCCTTCTAACTTACCAATATGTATAATAGGCTCGTTTGCTGCTTCGATCGAAGATGATACTGGCTTTTTTGCTGCTAAAACGATTCCATCCATTGTACTCTTAATCTCTAAGTCACCCTGGCGTTTGCTAATCAGGTCTTTTTGAACCTCTGTTTGTTTTAGTTCTATGTTCGCTAACTCTTTTTCCATCTCAAGCTGTTCAAATTCAGGAGCAAGCTGTTTTTTAGCTTCTTTTTTACCTACTCCAGCCTGCTCACTCAAGGTCTTTTCTTTCTCTTCTAGCTGTTCTATTTTTTTATCTATTTGGCTTATTTTTAGGTTAGCTGATTGGATCGATAATTTATTTTGCTCAATTTCAAGCTCTAACTGAGCGTTCTGCAATTTGGCCAAGACAGTGCCTTTCTTTACTATTTGTCCTTCTTTTACTAGCAGTTCCTTGATCTCCCCTTTATCAGGAGTTGCATACACAAGTTGTTCCTCTGGAAGTTTCACGGTACCGGGAATCATCAAAAGTGAGGAGATCTCCTCTTGGCTGATTTCTGCGGTTTTAACGGAAGGTCCTTTTGCAAAAACTTGCCGGTAGACACTGACAGAAATCATAATGATGACCAAACTAATTACACCTAGCGCAATCCAAGTTTTCTTTTTCATTATAAATTCGGTGCTCCTTGCAATAGAGTTCCTATCAATCCAAAGCCAATACTAATTAGGAAGAATATGATTGCAATCGTCCATGCAAGCCCTTTAGAAAATTGTGCTGTTTTATTCAGTCCAAGTGCAGTTAATATAACTGACCAAATCCCAAATACCTCGATAGAACCTAAGACACCTGCTTTTTCTTGATCCAGCAGCCCTGCTAAACTAGTAATATATATTTCTGGATTTCCACCGATTGCAAAGCTAATTGCCATATTTAAAATTAGACCTGCCGCACCGATTATCATGATATAAGTATTCATAGAAAATAATTGTTTAAAAGAAACCGTTGAACTAGCAATTTTTGCAATCGCTAATTGGATCACACTGCTGATTAGCACACCAAAAATAGGCGTAATGATACCTGTTACCATAACGGTTACTTTTGTAATGGTTAACACCAAATCTATCTGGTCTTTTGGCACTCCCTGTTCAATTAAAGTATCCGCATCCAAAGATAGTGCCATAAAGGACATTCCGATCACATAGAGAAAACTAATAATAATAAGCGGTACCCATATTTTCGGGCTTTGCTTAATCCTCTCAAACTGCATACCTGGACTTGTAAACATTCCTAATAACTTCGGATTCTCATTCAAAGTATTTACTTCTTTTTGCAATTCCATGTTTAACACCCCTATTCCACATATGTAAAATATTCCTATTAAGTATACGATAAAATGAGGCGAAAGTTTCATTTTTTTTGAGTGGTGCCTGACACCATGAAAAATTCTAGAATTTGTCTTCTGTTCCATGTTTTTGATATAATTTTAGCTATAATAAAAGAAAAAGGGGTACATAATGTCAAAAAGAAAATTCCAATATGGGTTAATCCAGATCCTATTAATTTTAACCATCATCTTTGTCTCAACAAAGATTTCATTTTTATTCATGCCGATTGGGATCTTTTTCTCTACTCTTTTTTTCCCAATTCTTATTACCGGATTTCTATTTTTCTTACTAAATCCAATCGTTAATTTTCTTCAGCGTCAAAAAGTGCCAAGAATTCTTGCCATCCTCATCATTTATATCGTGTTTATTGGCATTCTTGTATTAGCGATTGGGAGCTTGGTCCCTGCCATCACAGAGCAATTCACCGCCCTTGCGAATGCACTTCCTGATTATGCTAACAAGACCTTGCAGTATTTTGATAAGCTATCACGCAGTTCTGAATTCAAATGGATCATGAAAGAGCAAAATGACCTTTTGGAAACAGGTAAACAAAAACTGATTGCCTACGCAAACACCTTACCGGATAGGGTTACCGGTGGCATTACAAATATACTCGGTGTGTTTGCTAATATTGCGGTCATTTTAGCCACCGTTCCTTTTTTATTATTCTACATGTTTAAGGATGGACATAAGTTCCCTAAGGCCCTCGCTAAATTCCTTCCTGCAACATATAGAGATGCCGGGTTGATTATGTTGAAAGAGACTGGTGAAACACTTTCCTCCTATATTCAGGGACAAGTCATTGTAGCCCTGTCAGTAGGAACTCTTGCTTTTGTTGGATACTTGATTATTGATTTGCCATTTGCGCTAGTTATGGCCTTAATTGTAGCGTTTACCAATATAATTCCTTATGTCGGGCCAATTCTCGGCGGTGCCCCTGCTGTGATTGTTGCTCTTTTTGATTCACCTACCAAAGCCTTATTGGTTATCGTGATTATCGTTATCGCTCAGCAGGTTGAAGGCAATGTCTTATCTCCGCTCATCCTTGGAAAATCATTGGATACCCATCCAGCGACAATTATTATTGTTTTACTCGCTGCAGGAAATTTAGCTGGAATCTTAGGGATGGTGTTGGCAGTACCGTTCTATGCCGTAGTAAAAACGATTGTTTTAAATGTAATAAAGTTTCTAAGGGCTCGAAAAATGGCAACGATAACTGACGAACCATAAGAATTTATTAATAAAAATTAATAGAATATAAAAAACTGTTAGGAGAAAGGCCTCCTAACAGTTTTTCGATTTTCTGGCAAGGGTATCACCATCCTCGGCCTGCACCACCGCCACCGGATGAACCTCCTCCGCCCCCTCTAGAACCACCACTACCACCGCCTCCTCTACCTCCACCTCTGGAGATTATAGATAAGAGAAGGTAGGTGAGCGTTCCTCCAAAAAACTTAAAATCTAAAAACACAACGCCAATAATAACAATGACCATTAACCAACCGGGAATACCAAATCCTTTTTCACCGGTTGCCTGTGTCTGCTTACTAACGTCTCCTTCATTGCCATACTCAGCGAGGACTTCTTTTGTTAGAGCTTTATAGGTTTCAACAATTGCTAGATTTGGCTGTTGATTTTTTAAAAATGGAATGGCATATCCATCAAGAATTCGACCTGCTTTTCCATCCGGAATTCTGCCTTCCAATCCATAGCCTACTTCGATCCTTACTTTGCGTTCTTGCATAGACAAGACGAGCAATACACCGTTGTTTTCCTGTTTATTTCCGATTCCATATTGTCGAAAAGCTTCATTTGCAAACTCTTCTATCGTTTGGTCTCCTATTGTTTCTACTGTCAAAACTGCAATTTGTGCCGTTGTTTGGTCTTCAATGTTCCTGCCTAAATTGATTAATTCTGCTCTTTCTGTTTCGTTTAATACATTGGCAAAATCCTGTACGTAAATGTCTCCAACAGGTGCCGGAATTTGGACATCCTCAGCTTGTGCATTCACAGCACAAAGAAAAAAAGTGATAAACACCAACAAAAGGCTGAAGATCCGTTTTATTTTCATTATTGATCGTCCCCAAAGTCAACTTTTGGAGCCTCTTTGGCACTAGGGTCCGCTTTAAAATATTCTTTTTCTTCAAACCCAGTTATGCCTGCAATAATTGCCCCAGGGAATCTTTTTACTTTTTTATTGTACTCCGCTACTTGATCATTATAATCTTTACGTGCGACAGCTATTCTGTTTTCTGTTCCTGCAAGTTCATCCATCAATTGGGTAAACTGCTGATTTGCTTTAAGATCGGGATAATTTTCTACGACTACAAGTAGACGGCTTAACGCACCTGAAAGTTCTGCGTTGGCTGTGGCTTGTGCCTGCGGCGTATTCGCACCGGCTAGTTTTGCACGTGCATCTGAGATTGATGCAATCACTTCTTTTTCATGCGAAGCAAAACCCTTCACTGTATTTACTAAGTTCGGAATTAAATCCAGCCTTCTTTGCAGTTGGTTTTCAATTTGAGAATAGGACTGGTCCACATTTTCCTCTAAATTGACAAAAGAGTTATAGCTGGAAATTAACATTGCACCAAAAATAACAATCACTGCTACAATTATTCCAATCACCATATAACCTTTTTTCAAAACATCACGTCCCTTCCCTTATAGTATATTTCAATTTCAAAAAATTTTCCTTTTCCAACAGTTATCATTTGTAAAAAGTACCAAATTACATACGTATTTTAGCCTTTTCACAAAATAGAGCCTAATCCATAAAGGATTAGGCTCATCTGTATTTAATTATTCATATTTCGATGGATCAACAAAAGCGATATAAACCTTATAAATTACCATGCAGATTGCCATCGTCAAAAATCCCCAGCCAAGCGTGATTTGCTCGATTACAAGGTAGTTATTACATAATTGCACAGGTGAGTCAATGTACAACCAGCCCATTCCAAAAAACAAGATTACAAAAAGGTAAAAAGTAATGTCCTTCTCAATTGAGCGAAGTTTTTTCCAGCTATCCCTTAGAGCTATACCAGCTAAAAATGGTAAACTGACAAATTTAAATAGTTCCATGCTTTGTTCATTCAATGCTTCATCCATTGAACGAGGCAGCGTCCAGTAAACAACTATGATAACAAACAACAAAATTCCTGGTACACCATTGCCATTCCATTTTTCAAAAAAGTGAGGGAATCGCAGTTGAAAAAATCGTGCTATTAGAAATCCTGTAAAAATTAACAAAGGCATTTGCATATGCATGTGAATAACCATGACTGATTCCATAAAATTTGCAACAGGAGGAAGTATTAAGGCAAGAAGTAACAATAAGCCATAGATTGATTGCTTCAAGATTACTCCCCCGCTTCCTTCTTAAGAATGCCTACAAGCTTATTAGCTGCTTCATCAATCTTTTTATAGTCTAAGACATCAAGCAGACTGCCATTTTTATCCACCAAATAAAAAGCTGAATTATGTGCAAAACTTCCATTTCCGTCAGGAATAACAATAACACCAAATTCTTTTAACAACGAATCTAATTCAGCTTGATTTGGTATTCTTGCCATCCTCCATGTTTCTCCATCACTATTAAAATAGCCCCGGTACTTTTCTAATGTACCTGGATCATCCCTGACAGGATCAAAACTTATGCTTAAAAATTCAATATCTTTGCCCATATATTTGCTTGGTATCTTATCGTAAACCTTAGACATGTTCATTTCTAATTGCGGGCAAACTGTTGTACAAGACGTATAAAGAAAGGTAATAAATACATACTTACCCTTAAACTCAGAAATAGAATAATTCCGCCCTTTACTATCCTCAAAGCTTACTTCTGGGAATTTGGGCTTATCGCCAATTAGTTTATTGACCCGTGCCGTTTCTGACGTAAATGCTCGGAATCCATCGGTTCCTATATAGAACAACGCACACCCAAATAAGATAACAAGCAAACACGCAAATGTATTATGCCGATTTTTGATCACGAAGATCACTTCCCAAATTATTGATTTTGCAAATATATGACTAAATTAAGTATAAAGAGATAGCCCAAACACGAGCTATCTCTTTTTTAATTAATATTATATTACCAAGTTTTGAATGGTGGTGATCCCGGAGGTGCATTAACGATAAATTCAGTTAATGGGATGACATAGGCCATTGCAACAACTAATAGCATTATTACAATCCAAAGGCCCCAACGCTCTGTCCATTATGGAGTTTTAGTTGCATTATCTTCTTCCTCAGCGATAGGAAATTCTGTTTCTCCCTTTGGTGCAAAAAACATCATATTCATTACTGCATACACTTGAAGAATAACACCGATAATTAATAAGGTACCGCCAACAGCTAAGCACATTAAATATGAGCTCCAGCTTAATGCTGTTGCATTGTCTCCATAAGTTGTAAAAGAAGTTCTACGCGGGGAACCAAGTAATCCAACCCAATGCATAGCCCCTGACATAAAGATCATTCCGATTGTCCAAATCCAAGTTTGGATCACACCTAGTTTATTTATTTGCGGTGTTAATACACGTTTTGAAATATATGGAACTAACCAATAACTAATGCCAAAGAACGTCATCACTACGGACATGCCAAGCGTTAAGTGAAAATGTCCAACAATCCACATCGTATTATGAACGACCTGATCCAATTGGTTAGTGCTTTGAGCAATTCCACCAGCACTAGCAGGTATAAAGGCAATCATCGCAATCATTGGAGCTAGGAAACGAACATCGCCCCATGGCATTTTTTTATACCATCCGATTAAGCCTTTTCCACCTTGTTTTCTTGCTGTACGTTCAAAAACGGCAAACATGGCGAATGCTGTCATTAAGGACGGGAATCCAATCGCCAAACTCATAAATACGTGCATAAATTTAACGGCTGGATCAATTCCTGGGTCAACAATTTGGTGATGGAATCCACCTGTAATATTCATAACTACTAAGCCAATAATAACGACACGAGTTAACGTATCACTCCAGCATTTTCCACCAATAATTTTAGGTACAATGACATACCATGCGGAAACAGCAGTTAAATACCAAATATTAACTAACGTATGTCCAAAGGCCCAAAATAGGGTACGTGCCACCATAACATTGATTGTTTCGACCCAGCCAATTGACCAAGGAATAATCATAACGATTACTTCTATCGCTACAGGCATGGAACCGAAAAATAATAGGACAAATACTCCAGTAGCAAAGTAAGCAAGGATTGGTACATGCTGTCCTTTGTTATTCTTTCTCCAATTCGCAACTTGGATAAAGGCACCGAAAGCACACATCCAAACACCAACCACAATTAATGCTAAACCAATATAAAACATTGGTGCAGCTGCCATTGGCGGATAGAAAGTATACATTACAGATGCATCACCCAAAATGATTGGAATTAATGCTAAAACAAACCCGACAATCTTCAATCCAAAGCCAATCCATGCGATCTTTCTTACTTTTGGAAGAATCCCCCCTAAAGTATGTGAAAGACTGGCATAAAAATAACCAATCGTAAAGAAAGCAGTTAATACAACAACTAATAGTAAACCATGTGCTGTCAGAACTTGATAATAGTTAATCCATGATGGTAATTCCAGAATTCCTGCACGGTTCAGTCCCTGCACAAGGCCAAGAATTCCGCCAAGAAGTAATGCTATAAATGCTACAAATATATATGATTTCGTTAATTGGGCATCTTCCTTGCTGATTCCCATCACTTTACCTGCTTTATCTTTAAATGTCTGTGATTTTGCTGTTTGCATTTTGCTTGCCCCCTTTATTTAATCGTAATCGTTGTACTCATCATTTGGTGACCGGCACCGCAATATTCATTACATAAGACTAAATACGTTCCCGCTTTATTAAACTTTTGAGTGATTTTTTGAATATGTCCTGGCATGACCATTGCATTTAGGTTTGTACCTGCAACTTCAAATCCATGGACAACATCTTTTGAGGTTAATGTAAAATGCACTGTCGATCCAGCAGGGACTTCGATATTACCTGGATTAAAACTGAAAGCTTGTAATGTCATAACTACTTCATATTCATTTTCGCCAATCTTTGTAATACCCGGTTTATTGAATGGCGCTGTTTGGTCTACCTTTTGTGGATCAATAAGTTCATTATTACTCGGCGGTCCCATTTCCAAGGCAAATGCTTGATAGCCAGTAATAAGCATGAATATCATGATCATACCGAAACTCAAGGTAAGCCATATTTTTTCATCAAGATGCATTTTCATATCTGTCATCCCCTCCTATACTCTAGCCATATAAAGGCCATATAATATTAAATACGTAGCGAGAATTACGACCCCAACCACTCCTACAGAAATCCATGTTCCTTTTAATGGTGCCTCTTGCCCTTCACCATGCTTTTTTTTGTTGTTAACTTTTGTGTCCCCCACTGAAAATCAACCCCCTTATATTTCATACCTTAATAATAGATGGGAATGATTATCATCGAAGTGAACTGTATCACATTTGCTCAGCTTTTTTCGTGAACACCCAAAAGGAACTGCCTTTTTCAAACACAAAAAAGCTGCTCCAATAGTTTGCAAATAACTTGCATACTCTCGGAACAGCCTTCACTTATCTATAGTTTGAGTTTCATTTGATCTCGACTAACTAAATACCGGCAATGTAACAATTACCATCAAGAGAAACAATATAGTTATATAATTAACGGAATATAGAAAATTCACATGTGCCCATTTTAAATCATCTTTAGTAAAAAATCCGCTGATACTCACAACCAACCATCCAACGTTAAGCAATGTAGCAATCACCATAAATGTAGTTCCAAGCATCGTTAATAAAAATGGTAATGGAAATAAGCTAGCAATATAGATCACCATTTGCCGTTTAGTCACAGCCAATCCGCGAACAACGGGAAGCATGGCTACTCCAGCTGCTTTATATTCTTTATATTTCTTTACGGCAATCGCAAAGGTATGCGGCATTTGAAAAATAAACAAGATAAGAAACAAGATCATTGGGACTCTTTGAAAACCAGGTGCGATGGCTGTCCATCCTATTAAAGGTGTAACGGCACCGGAAATACTTCCAATTACTGTATTAATTGTATAACGCCGTTTTGACCACATGGTATATAAAAAAACATAAGTAAACCATCCGACAAAGGAGTATATCGCCGCTTCAACAGTCGTAAAGAGTAAAAGGATTTGACCTAATACACTTAGAGCAATACCTATTGTTAAAACTGCGTTCAAAGAAATATTCCCCGTTACTGTTGGACGACCCTTTGTTCGATCCATTACAGTGTCAATATCAACATCGTACCAGTTATTGAGCGCGAGGGCCCCGGCCATTACCATTGTACTTCCGAAAATTGTTAAGAAAAATAGATCCAGATGTGCTGTAAAAGAAGTATTGGTAAAATGTAAGGCTAACCAGAATCCTGCAAAGACAGGCAAAACATTAGCGATTAATACATTTGCTTTAAAAAGTAACTTTAGATCAGTCATTATGTTAGATGTATTTCGTTGATTCAATATCGTAACTTTCCCATCCTTCTGTAGAGAAGGTATCTCATTATTGGTCATCTAATATCCTCTCCTAAGAAGTCTTCCAAACAAACCAAAGATAATTCTATCATACTACATTTCGATTATCTCACAAAATCCGGTGTCAGGCACCTGGAAATGGCTGTTGGATATTTCCATTTGGAACTTCTAGTATTATTCTCTTGTCCTTTCTACAAAAACTCCATACTCTATGTTTTAATCGTAGATTAAAAAAACAGGCGTGGAGAATCCTTTGTTTAAGAAGATTCTTCACGTCTGTTTTTTTAGCGAACCTCGGTTAAAACATCGTGATTAATTAATGAAAGCGGCTGTTTACCCTGCAATCCAAGGACTAGATTTTCCGCTGCAAGTTTGGCCATTTTCAAACGAGTTTCGTAGGTAGCTGACCCAATATGCGGCAGGGTGACTACATTATCCATTGATAAAAGTGGGTGATCTGGACTTACTGGTTCCTGTGCGAAGACGTCTAAACCTGCAGCTAAGATATCCCCATTTTGAAGGGCCTGAACCAAGGCATCTTCATCCACAGTTGCTCCACGCGAACCATTAACAAAAATGGCGGATTTCTTCATTAGTTTAAATTCCTTTTCTCCAATTAGCTTAACTGTCTTTGGTGTTAGTGGTGCCATTAAGCAAATGAAGTCTGCGTGCTGACAAATTTCTTCAAGGGAACAGTTGGTTTCATCTAAGATTCCTCACATGCAGAATTAGATACTCTTTCATTCAGCGATTAACATTACTACATAATCAATATACACTTAATTACATGAATAATAAAAAAATTTTGAACGTAACAGCAAGATAAATAAATGATTTTTTTTACTTTTGTGATAATAATAGAATATAGAAAAAGGAGGGTAGGATAAATTGTCCAACACACTGGGGGAAGAAATTAACGAAATTAATGAAGATATTGTCATTCCATTGCCTGAAGCGTTTGATATGAAAGCAAACTTTGGATACCTGCAGCGGAATAAAAATGAATGTATGTATGAAATTGAAAATGATAACATTACAAGAGTCATCGCAAGTGGCGAAATTCAAACACTTGTACAAATAAAAGTAAACGAGAAAAACCAAATGGTTGTACACTTTTTAAAAGGTAAACCGCGCGATCCTAATAAGGTAGTCCATTATATTCGAGAATGGTTTGACCTCGATAACGATTTAACTCCCTTTTATGAAATTGCCAAAGCTGATCCCTTACTTAAAATGCCCGTAAAAGACTTTTATGGATTACGCCTTATCGGCATTCCCGATTTGTTTGAAGCTCTTTGCTGGGGGGTCTTAGGCCAGCAAATTAACTTAGGATTCGCTTACACATTAAAAAGACAATTCGTTGAAAAATTTGGTGAATCCATCGAATGGGACGGCAAAAATTATTGGATATTCCCGTCCTATGAACGAATTGCACAACTCACACCAAAGGATCTCGCAGATATAAAAATGACCGTCAAAAAGAGTGAATATATTATTGGAATTGCCAAATTAATGGCGAGCGGCGAATTATCCAAGGAAAAATTAATGGAAGCCGGTCATTTTAAAGAGGTCGAAAAAAGCTTAATTAAAATACGCGGGATCGGCCCATGGACAGCCAATTATGTGCTGATGCGCTGCCTTCGTTTTCCGACTGCCTTCCCTATCGATGATGTCGGTCTAATTAATGCGATAAAAACGCTACTAAATATGGATAGAAAGCCGACCAAAGAAGAAATCCTTGCATTATCAATCCCGTGGGCAAATTGGGAATCCTATGCAACCTTCTATTTATGGCGAGTTCTCTATTAGTCAAAAAGCACTAGCTAGGTTTAGCTTGTGCTTTTTGGCAGGTGCCATAACTATTCCATTTTAATTCACCTTATAGAATTTATACCGTCCTCTAAACCTTCTATTTTGATGACATCTCATCAAAAGAACATTCCTTTAGTGGAACGACCTTCGATTTATGAACGAGTTTATACCCGAGCCATAATGCCAGAAAGATCGGTAAACCAATATACGATACGGCTACTCCATACCAATCAATCTCACTTGCTAAAAAAGCTTGATAATTTTGGCCGAAAATGACAAAGACACACATCGCAAAAGCGAGAATCGGACCAAGCGGGAACCATTTCGCTTTAAATTTCAAATCATTCATGTCCCTGCCCTGGGCCATATATGCTTTTCTAAAACGATAATGGCTGACTGCAATTCCTAGCCAAGCAATAAATCCAGTTAAGCCTGACGCATTTAATAACCATGTATACACTTGATCTCCAAAAATGGACGTTAAAAAGGCAAAGCCTCCGATAATCGTCGTCATAACAAGGGCATTCATCGGAATCCCGCGATCATTTACATTTTGTAAAAATTTAGGCGCCTGACCGTCTTTTGCCATGGACCAAAGCATGCGTGTCGATGCATATAAACCGGAACTCCCTGCCGATAAAACCGATGTCAAAATGACCGCATTCATAACAGATGCTGCAAATGCAATGCCTACTTTCTTAAATACAAGGGTAAAAGGGCTGACAGCGATGCTATCGACATCCCTGCCTAACAGGTTTGGACTTGTATATGGAATGATAAGGCCAATGACAGCAATAGCAACGATATAGAATAGAAGAATACGCCAAAATACTTGTCGAATCGCCTTTGGAACGTTTTTCTCCGGCTCTTCACTTTCTCCTGCAGCAATCCCCACGAGTTCCGTTCCTTGAAAGGAAAAACCTGCAATGAAAAAAATACTTAAAATGGACAAAAGGCCGCCATTAACCGGAGCATCTCCTATAGTAAAGTTTTTAAACCCGATAAACTGTCCGCCCAGAATACCGAAAATGGTGAGCAAACCGACTCCAATGAAAACAATGATTGTCACTACTTTTATTAAGGAGAACCAATACTCGGATTCTCCGTAACTTTTAACCGACAATGCATTCAATAAAAAGATTAAGCCTAAAAACAGTGCACTCCAAACGATGCTTGGTACATCCGGAAACCAGAACTTCATAATAATTGCTGATGCAGCTATTTCAACCGCCAGTGTAATAGCCCAGTTGAACCAATAATTCCAACCAAGCGCAAAACCAAATGCCGGATCGACAAAACGACTCCCATATGTTGAAAATGATCCCGAAACCGGCATTAAGGTCGCCATTTCTCCGAGACTTGTCATTAAAAAGTAGACCATGATGCCGATAGCCCCATAAGCTATTAATGCTCCACCAGGTCCAGCTGATTGAATGGACGCCCCTGTCGCTAAAAATAACCCTGTCCCGATTGACCCTCCAATAGCAATCATCGTCATGTGACGTGCCTTTAGATTGCGTTTAATATGCTCTTTACTTTCCTTATTATTCTGATGTTTCTGATTATTTTGGTCATTATTATAGTTGTTGATTGCTTCCATTCTTGTCCTCCTTAATTCTTCATCTATTAGCATCTATCTAACTTTTTAGAAAACATATGCCATCTCCCACTTACTATTGAAAAATGAGAGATGGCTAGGCTAATTATTTCGAAAAATCAAAGTAGTTTCGCTTCAATAAGCGTGGAGCGGCCATAAGTGTTTCATACGTCATACTTTTTTCGAGCTTTGAGCAATCAATTAAAAATAGATGATCCTCAATTTCTTTCACTGTATGATCTGTTTGATAGGTCATACCGCATTCCAAGCAATGAATGGATGGTGTGTCCTTAATTTCGATCGCATTTGTTCCATCTGGAAGTTCCCAATACACTTTGTTGCTCGTTTCACGTGCTGTGTCAGATTCGCACCATTGACAAATCAAAATTATTCCTCCTTTGCTCCAACTGTTTCATATTTCTTCATTTGTGATTGGAATTTTTTCTCTTTTAACTCGTCACGTTTGTCACGTTTATCCTTTAAAGAGCTATGCTCAGTATTTTCCTTATACGTTTTGCGGCGATCTAGCCGTTTTAATCCTTCAGGTGTAAGGTTAAATTTCGTATCATCAATAATGGATAGAACACCATTACTTTCAAACTTTTCAAACACTTCAGGATATACCTTTTTGTAGTAATCCTCTGCACTGCCTGACTGATAATTTGTTGGTTCTGGATAAGATGTAATGACACCTTCAAAGTTACGTAATACGACTTTATTAGAACTTTGAGAAATGATATAGTTCGGCTGCAATGGAATTTTACCACCTCCACCCGGTGCATCAACAATAAATGTCGGAACAGCATAACCCGATGTATGGCCGCGAAGTCCTTCCATAATTTCCAATCCTTTGCTGATTGGTGCACGGAAATGGCCAATCCCTTCTGATAAATCACATTGGTAAATATAATATGGACGAACGCGAATTTTAACAAGGTCATGCATAAGCTGTTTCATGATCGGTACACTGTCGTTAATGCCTGCTAAAATAACCGCCTGGTTACCAACAGGTACACCAACATTTGCAAGCATTTCACATGCACGCTTCGATTCTTCCGTAATTTCAATAGATGTATTGAAATGTGTATTCAACCAAACTGGATGATACTTTTTCAAGATATTACAAAGATTTTCGGTAATACGCTGTGGGAATACGACAGGTGCTCTTGTACCGATACGAATAATTTCTACATGCGGAATCTCACGTAAATTCTTTAAAATATATTCTAAAATATTGTCATTAATAAGGAGCCCGTCTCCTCCGGAAATTAACACATCTCGAATTTGTGGGTTAGATGCGATATAATTAATAGCTGTGTCTAACTGTTTCTTTGGTACGCCCATTCCGATTTGTCCGGAGAAGCGTCTTCTTGTGCAGTAACGGCAGTACATGGAGCATTGGTTTGTGACTAGGAACAACACGCGATCCGGATAACGATGTGTTAACCCAGGTACTGGTGAATCTTCATCTTCGTGAAGGGGATCTTCTAAATCATATCTTGTTTTATGCAATTCCGCAGAAATCGGAACAGACTGCATTCGAACCGGACATCTTGAATCATCCGGATCCATAAGCGATGCATAATATGGCGTGATGTTTAATGGGATTGTTTTTGTTGAGATTAAAACCCCTTCTTCTTCCTCTGGTGTTAAGTTAACTACTTTCTTTAAGTCTTCTAAATTTTTGATAGTATTCGTCAATTGCCAAACCCAATCATTCCATTGCTCATCCGTTACATCCTTCCAAAGCTCGATTTCTTTCCAATGTCTTTTCGGTTTGAATAAATTGTTTCTCATCATAAACTCCTCCTAAAATTAGCCTATTTTTTATTGACCATTTTTGATGAATTTTCCTCTGATCATTACTATATTAAGAAATGAGGTATTCCATATAATAGCGATTTTCCCCTTCACCAAATTCATCGAATCTCGTCTCTTTTATGACAAACCCTAATTTTTCATATAACTTGACGGCTGCCTTGTTTTTAGTACTGACCGTTAAGCAAACCTTACGAAAACCATCTTGCTTTAGAATCGGATAAATTTCCTGTAAAAATAATTTCCCGATTCCTTTCCCTTGCTGGTCGGAGCGGACATAAAACCCAAAAATGTAGGCTTTATGAATATCATCGTAAGCTCTCATCACTTCGCAAATCGCAATCGGCCTTGGATCATTTTGCTGCCGGTATTGAATGAGTTTCCCGTAGCGTGTAAGCGGGACAAGGGCTTGTTCATCTACTGCTCCTAATCCCGGAAACGCATCTTGTTCAAGCTCCATCATCATTTTTAGCTGTTCTGGATTCAATGAAGCTGGTACTTCGACATAATAGGTTTTGTTCAATGTTTCCATTTTTCTGTCCCCCTCCGTTCTACTTCATATTGGATATCATCCAGCGGCCAAATTGGCTTTGGAATGTAACGATACGTAAAAGTTGTTAAACGATTGGATGCAATACCAGGTGCATCCACATAAATGATACGGCCAACAATCGGCTCAAACGCTGCCCGAAAATGATTTTTAGCCTTTAACCCAAGAATTCTCTTTGCCTGCGGCTCAAGGCCAATATGACGAAACATTTCCGGATCATTCGCTGACATCGGCCTTCCAATGAGGAGGATATCCATCTTGCCAACGCGAATGTGAGCCGCCCCCTTTAAATCAACTCTTAAATGCTGATTGAACGGCCCAGAATTGTGAAATACACCGTCTGATAAGGCCACTACCGTTGCTTCGACCTGCACGGGCTCCCCAAATTCAGGCGATACTTTCCCTCCAAGTGACAACAATACCTTATTTCCGGCTCCCTTCTTGCGGCAAGCCTCAATAGATTCTGGATCGTAGAGTCCTCCAAACAGCGTGTTAGGAATGTTCATCTTCACCATCTCCCGAAGCAGCTCTGTTGTATCCCCGCTTCCACAACTTAACGGATTATCTGAGATATCCGCCAGCACGACCGGTTTGTCATCTTCAATCGACATTGCCAAATCGAGTCCTTCTTTCACACCAGGCAAATCCATGATAAATTCTTCTCTTACACTCCAGAACAAGGAAGCCATCTTTTGGGCAGTCTCTTTACCTTTTTGCTGATCGAGCGAAACAACAAGTACACTTGCACCGACCCAGGGAATATCCGAGTAAGGAAAGCCACCAAATACGGACACATTATAAATCCCTTCTTCCTCTTCGGCTTGTTTCGCCCACTCTATCATTCTGTACATCGGCCCTTCTGCAGTTCTCATATTGATAGAGGGGGGCATCATTGGCAATTTTTCAAAAGAAGCATAATAATGCACACCTTCCTTTAATTGCTTCAATAAAGCAATGGATGCATGAATGCCTTGTTCATACATATCAACATGTGGATATGTTTTAAATCCAAAATGAAGTGGTGTGTAATGAATCATTTTTTCACTTAAATTGGCGTGCATATCCAGTGTTGTCGCAATCGGGACACTAGGTCCGATCAGCTCACGAATTTTTCCTAGTAAATGCTCTTCTGGGTCAAAGAGGTCCTCCACGACCATTGCCCCATGTAGTGCCAGCAATAAACCGTCCAGCCTTCCCGCCTGCTGGATGGACTCCAGCATTTGTTTTTCGATAATGGAGTACGCTTCTGTTGATACCAACCCCGAGGGAATCGCAGCCGCACATAGCAGCGGTACGATTTCTACATCCTTTTCTTGTTTCAATACATCCAAAAACCCGCCCACTTCCGTTTTCGTACCAATATAGGCATCATAAATTTCATCGCCGATAAAGTAGCCTTCATTTCGAAACTGTTCGATTTCAGTTTTCATCGGGCTGAAACTGTGGGATTCATGGTAAAAGAATGCAATACCGATACGATGTTTTCTCATGTTCTCCCCCCTTTATATTTGACATAGGCGTTTCAATAGTTCGTATAGATTGACTTCCACTCTGTCATGACATCAAATGCATGATGGGAAACTTCACGGTGACCGTTACCGGACATTTTCATACCCCCAAATGCCACTCCCATCTCGGCATTGGACGTTCCATTATTAATATAGACAAGTCCGCTTACTGCTTCCTTTGCAGCACGGTTCGCATAATGAAGACTCTCAGTATAAATAGAAGTTGATAGCCCATAAATCGTCCCGTTATTTACCTCCACTGCTTCCTCATATGAATCTACTTCAATGATGGCAAGAACAGGGCCAAATATTTCTTCCTGTGCAATGGTATCATTCGGTTTCACATTCTCAATGATTGTCGGCTCATAATAAAAACCGCCCAATTCTTTGACACGCTGCCCACCTGACACAATTTTCCCACCTTCTTCAATCGCTGTTTTTACATATTTTTCGACTGTATGAAGCTGTTCTTCATTTACGAGAGGGCCCACTTGTTTCCCTTCTTCAAGTCCATTTCCTATTTTCATAGACTTTGTTAAGTCTACTACTTTTTGTATAAGCAGTTCCTTTACTGGACGCTCGACGATTACTCGACTTGCCGCTGTACAGCGCTGACCAGTTGTCGTAAACGCTGATTTTACGATTCCGTCTGCCGCCTTGTCCAAGTCCGCATCCTTCAGGACGACCACTGCATTTTTTCCACCCAATTCCAATGAAATACGTTTTAATGTTTTACTGCTCATTTCAGCCAGCTTTTGTCCGACTTCAGTTGAGCCCGTAAACGAAATAATTTTAACATCAGAATGCTCTGCGAGTGATTGCCCGACTGTTCTTCCTGAACCGGTAATTAAGTTCACAACTCCTGCTGGAAATCCGGCTTCATCTAACACTTCCACAAATATCTTTGCCGATAGCGCAACCTCTGAAGCAGGCTTCCATACGACGGTATTACCAGAAATCAGAGCTGAAAAGATTTTATAGGAAGCAAGCGCAACCGGGAAGTTCCAGGGGGTAATGCACGCCGCAACTCCAAGAGGTTCACGAACCATTCTTACGTTCCGGTCTGGGAAGCCGGCAGGGACCGTTTCTCCAAAGAGGCGTCGTCCCTCACCTGCCATATATTGAGCAGTTGCGATGACCACTCCAACTTCGCCTAATGACTCTGGCAGCACTTTTCCCATCTCCATTGTCATCACACTAGCAAGTTCCTCTTTTCGTATTTCAAACAATTGGGCTGCTTTCGTTAAATAAGCCGCTCGTTCTGGAATGGGAGTGTTCTTCCATTGTGAATACGCGTCATTCGCTTTTGCGACAGCCTCATCCACTTGCTCTGTTGTGGCGGCCGCACATACGCCGACAAGTTCCCCCGTTGCCGGATTTAAGCTTTCAAAGTAGGACTGATCGGGGGCATTTACCCATTTACCATTTATATAAAGATTTCCCTGAAGAATTTCTGTTTTGATTTGACTAGACATAAACTTGACCTCCTTTTTCGTGGTATTCCGAGGAATCGAAAATTAATTTCCGGATATAGTTTCTGTTATCACATCTTCTAAAATCGTTAATCCTATATCTAGCACATCTTCTTGAATATTAAGAGGCAGCATTAATCGGATCGTTTGCCCGCTTACACCGCAGTTCATAATAAGCAATCCATTTTCCAGTGCTTTCGATTTAATTTTCGGTACAAAGAAAGCAGCAGATTCCGAATCGAATTCGATACCAATCATCATGCCGACTCCTCGAACTTCAACAATGCCCGGTAAATGTCCTACCGAGTTATGAAGTCGGCCGACAATCTCGGCACCGAGTTTAGCACTCCGTTCTACTAACTTCTCTTCCTCAATGACCTCAATGTTTGCCAATGCCGCAGCACAAGAAACTGGATTTCCTCCAAATGTCGAACCATGACCTGCCGTCGGCCATTTTTCATGAAGCTCACGACTTGCTACAATGGCACCAAGAGGCATTCCGCCGGAAAGGGCTTTTGCCAGTACTAAAATATCAGGAGTCACATTCGCATGCTCTGCCGCGAACATTTTGCCTGTACGGCCAAATCCTGTTTGTACTTCGTCAAAGATAAGCAAAATGCCGTGTTCCTCTGTAATCTTTCTTAACTCCTGCAAAAAGCTTGGCGGTGCCGGATAATAGCCGCCTTCACCCATTACCGGTTCAATGATGATAGCCGCCACACGTGAAGGATCCACGCGTAGATCGAACAATTTTTGAAGCTGATTCAAGCAATACTCTTCAGCTTCTTCTTCTCTAATGTTTTTCAGCTGGCTGGGATACGGATATGGAACGTGATACACCTCACCTAAAATTGGTTCATAATAACGGCGGTATTTAGAGCTTGATGCCGTAATGGCTGTTGCTCCTAATGTACGGCCATGAAACGATCCTTCAAAAGCAATGATGGCGGGTCTCCCTGTGGCTGCCTTTGCTAGTTTAAGTGCACCGTCAATAGCTTCAGCTCCCGAATTGGAGAAAAAGACAGTGTCTAGATTTCCTGGTGTGATTTGAGCAAGCTTTTCCGCCAAATTCACTGCCGTTTCATAATAACCATAGTTCAATCCAAGATGAATCAAATTTTCAGCTTGCTTTTTAATGGCTTCCACCATTTTTTCGTTCGTATGCCCGACTGCATTGACGGCCACTCCTGAAACAAAATCGATATATTCCTTTCCGTCTGTCGTCCAAAATTTGGCACCATGCGCTTTTTCAATGACAAGCTCCGTTACCCTTGTCATGACCGGTGATAAATGCTTTCGTGCTTTTTCTTGAATTTCGTTTGTTTTACTTTGTAATTTCATATGCCTCATCCTTTCTAAATTGGCCCTCGAATATCGATAATGATTCATCTAGTATTCTCACAATTTCATCAATTTCTATTTTCGTGACATTTAAAGGAGGACTGATGATAAAGTGCTCCCCCATGGTGCCGTCAATTGAACCGGAACCGGGATAAAAAACCGCACCGAGTTCCATCGCAATTCCATTCAATCTTTCAGCAGCTTTTTCAGATGGATCGAACAACAGATCCTGCTCACGATCTTTCACAAGCTCCATACCGATTAAAAGCCCTCTGCCCCGAACATCAGATATATAAGAATGTTTTTGCTTCAGCTCCATAAGACGGTTGAAAAGGTAGGTCCCTTGTTTTTTGACGTTTTCCAGCACCATATCTCGCTCATATACGTCTAATGCAGCAAGACCGGCTGCTACAGCCACAGGATGCCCACTATATGTGTAACCGTGAATAAATTTCCCGTCACTGTTTTGAATGAGCCCATCGATTAACCGATCATGAACGATCATACCGGCAAGCGGAGCATATCCTGCTGAAACCCCTTTTCCAAATGTGATGATATCAGGTTCGATTCCAATCTGTTCTGTCGCAAAGTTGGTACCAGTACGGCCGAACCCAGTCATCACTTCATCGATAATTAAGACGATTTCGTAACGGTCACACAGCTCTCGAACTTTCTCAAAATACCCAAGCGGCGGTGGAACAGCACCTTGCTGGCTTCCGACAATCGGTTCGGCGATAAATGCCGACACGTTCTCAGGACCAAGCTCTAAAATGGTTCTTTCAATATCCGTTACACACGTCCAGTTTTGTTTGGAGAGACAATCAGCTTTTTGACGATCGTATGGACATCGGTGGCAGTACGGAGAATAGACATGGGCATAGTTTAAAAGATTAGGAGTGTATGCATGCCTTCTTTTAACGTCTCCTCCTGCTGATAAAGAACCGATGGTGTTACCGTGATACGATTGCCATCGACCAATCACCATGTGTTTTTGGGGTCTGCCTGCGTCCCTATGATATTGCCTCGCCAGCTTCAAAGCACTTTCATTTGCTTCGGAGCCTCCGGTTGTAAAATACACTTTATTTAAATGGTCCGGGGCCATTTTTCCGATTGTTTCAGCCAATTCATGTAACGCTTTCGTCTCGAAGCGCATTGTATGGACGAAAGCTGCTTTTTTTGCTTGTTCTGCCATGGCCTCTCCTATAGAAGTAATCCCATGGCCCAAGTTGGCTGCAACCGCTCCCGAGCAAGCATCCAAATATTTTTTCCCGTTCTCATCTATAAGATAGACCCCTACACCGTGGGTAATAATCGGGTACTCCTTTTTTAAATCACGATGAAACACGTAGTCTTTTTTTATTCCATCCATCTTTCCACCACCATTGCCATTCCTAATCCCCCCGCCACACAAATCGTCGCAAGGCCATATTGCCGTTTTTGTTTTTCAAGCTCATGACATAATGTAGTGATGATTCTTGCACCGGAGCACCCAAGTGGATGGCCTAAGGCAATCGCCCCTCCGTTTACATTCACGTTGTCTCCTTTTATGCCCCATTCTTTTAAACAAGCAAGACTTTGAGCGGCGAATGCTTCATTTAATTCAATCAAATCGATATCTTCCAAACGAAGACCCGCTTTTTTCAATGCAATTTGGGATGCAGGAACCGGACCAATTCCCATTTCTTTTGGTGATACACCCGCTGCAGCAAAGGAACGAATCCTTGCCATCGGGACCACTCCAAGTTGTTTCGCTTTTTCTTCCGACATCAACAGCAGCATCGAGGCTCCATCATTTCTTCCGGATGAGTTTCCGGCAGTTACCGTACCATCCTTTTGAAATACAGAACGCAAAGCTCCTAACTTTTCAATGTCCGTCAATCTTGGGTACTCATCTATCGCAAAGTGTCTGATCCCCTTTTTTCCTTCCTTCACCGGTACAGGAATGATTTCTTCTTCAAAATGGCCCATTTCAATTGCACGTTTCGTTTTCTGCTGACTCTTGAAAGCAAATTCGTCTTGTTCACTGCGGCTAATGTTATATTTTTCAGCCAGCCACTCAGCTGTTTGCCCCATCGTGAAACGGCCGTATATCTCCTCTGGCTGCGATTTTGGCTGACTCTCCGTATTTGAATCATACAGCGTCATATCTCCCATCTTAAGGCCGAATCGAGTGCCAACCGTATAATGAGGCGCTTGTGACATGTTTTCGACGCCTCCTGCTAAAACGACGTCCGCCTGACCAGTCAAAATGGACATCGCCCCGTTAATGACAGCCTGCATACCCGAACCGCACTGACGATGAACAGTATAAGCAGGAATTGATTCTGGAAAATGGGCCTGTAATGCCGCGACTCTTGCAATATTCGGAGCATGCGCACTCTGCTTTGTTTGTCCGACGATGACTTCATCGACAATATTGGCACCGTAACCGGAAGCAGAAAGATTATTTTTCATGATGAGGGATACGAGCACTTCCGGAGGCGTATCTGCCAGTGATCCGCCGAAGCTTCCGATAGCAGTCCGAAATGCATTTACGATTACAACCACTACACAGTCACCTCTTTGCCTTTATTGAAAGATTCAGCAATTTGGAAGGGTGCGTCCGTTTTCTGTTGAACTTCCTCAAGGGAAATTCCAGGGGACAGCTCCATAAGATGAAGTCCATCTTCCTTTACAGCGAACACAGCCAAATCGGTAATAATTAAATCCACTTTTCGTTCCGATGTGATCGGATAGGTTAATTCCTTGACAATTTTTGACTCACCCTGGTTAGACGTATGCATTGATGTTACGATTACCTTTTTGGAGCCTTCCAATAAATCCATCGCCCCGCCTACACCAAGAACACTTTTTCCTGGGACGGCCCAATTGGCGATCCGCCCAATTGCATCAATTTGCAACACGCCAAGAATGGATACACTTACATGTCCTCCGCGAATCATTGCAAAAGAGGAAGCACTATCAAAAAAGGATGATCCTTCCAATACTGTGACAGGCAGTTTCCCTGCATTGACAAGATTTTGGTCTATATGCTCTTGATCAGGCGTAGGACCTACTCCAAGAATTCCGTTTTCCGAGTGTAAAAAAACTTTAACATCTGATGGAATATAATCAGCCACCAGCGTTGGAATCCCTATCCCCAAATTGACGATATCCCCATCCTTCAATTCCTTTGCTGCTCTTGCAGCAATGTATTGTTTCATGTTCAAGCTAGTTCACGCCCTTCACAACGATATAATCAACGTATAAATGAGGGGTCACAATTTCTTCAGGAGAAATTTGGCCTACCTCCACAATCTCGTCCACCTCGGCAATAACCACATCCGCTGCTGTTGCCATCATCGGATTAAAGTTTCTTGCCGATTTGTTGTAGATGAGATTTCCTAATTGATCCGCTTTTTTCGCTTTAATTAATGCAAAATTGGCTTTAAGCGGCTCTTGGAACACAAATTTTTTACCGTTAAGGGTACGCTCTTCTTTGTTTTCGGCGATTTTTGTTCCTACGCTGACCGGTGTATAAAACCCTCCGAGTCCCGCACCACCCGCTCGAATGGCTTCAGACATCGTTCCTTGAGGGAGAAGCTCCACTTCCATTTCCTTATCCTGATAAGCCTTAACCACCTCCGGGTTGCTTGTAAAATACGAGCCTATCGCTTTTTTCACTTGCTTTTTCCGTACCAAAACTCCAAGACCTCTGCCTGGTTCACCAAGGTTATTACTAATAATCTCTAAGTCTTTCACTTTCGATTGCGCCAAAGCGGCTATTAAACTAAGCGGACTTCCTACAAGTCCAAATCCACCTACCATAATTCGAGAGCCGCTTTTAACCTTTTTTACAGCTTCTTCGCATGTAATCAGCTTGCTCATGTTTTTTTATCCCTGCCTCTCCTTCGACTTTTGTGAGTGTAACAGTTCGGTAAAATAAAAAACCGAGCAAAACATAAATCTCTATAAAGAATGTCGTTCCAACGAACATTCCTTACAAAGAGTTCATGTTTGCCCGGTTTTAATAAGACCATGGGAAGAGGTCATCTTCCCACTTTATTATAACCAAACGTTATGTATTCATTTGCTTCACATTATCCCAGTAACGTTGAACTGCAGCTTGTAGAGCCACAATGATCGCTTGCTGGGATGGAGCAAAATAAAAACTTTGAATTCGTTTAATCAACTGCTCGACACCGTCTTCAAGACAGTAGCCTATCAGCAGTTTTTGAAAATAATTTTTAGTTAGTTCAGTTACGAATGTGAATTCAGCTCCGATAATCTTATGATCTTTCAGATTCACTTCGAGAACAATTCCCGCATGCTTATACATTTCATACATGGAAGTTCCCTGTGGAGCTTTTGCATATCCTGTAACAATCACTGTTTCCAGTGTTTGCATGCTATAATCCACCTTTCAAAAATCCACTGAACATGTTTCTAACACGAGTATACGGGTCAGAATAAACAATGTCAATGTGAATATTTTAAATTTTCAAAAATGTTAAAGCGCTTTCACTAACAAGAAAGAGCTTACGACTATTTTTTAGACCTATACACAATAAATAGATTATTCTCCCCTGTATGTTAAAACCTTCTAGAAAGATTTGAAATTTTTACCAACCACGTTCCTGCATTCGCGCTTCAGGAGACAGAGTTGAAATCTCAATACCTTTCATTGCAATTCCAAGATTTTTTGAAATCTCTGCAATTAGTTTATATTCCTTATAGTGGGTTGTTGCTTCCACGATAGCTCTAGCGAATTTTGCTGGGTTATCAGATTTGAAGATTCCAGAACCAACAAATACTCCATCAGCACCTAATTGCATCATAA
This sequence comes from Bacillus sp. ISL-46, assembly GCF_018613205.1. Taxonomy (NCBI): domain Bacteria; kingdom Bacillati; phylum Bacillota; class Bacilli; order Caryophanales; family Bacillaceae; genus Bacillus; species Bacillus sp. ISL-46. Next base: position 10,157 of record NZ_JAGGQR010000027.1, on the reverse strand, counting down.
GTGCAGCATCAGCAGGCGTTGCTACTCCACCAGCTGCAAAGTTTACTACAGGTAGACGTCCGAGACGCTTAATCTCTAGAAGAAGTTCATAGGGAGCTCCAAGTAGTTTAGCCTCTGTCATCAATTCATCTTCACTCATTGTAGCGACTTTACGTACTTGTGCATTTACCTTACGGATATGACGAACAGCTTCTACGATATTACCAGTTCCCGGCTCTCCTTTTGTACGAAGCATGGATGCACCTTCACCTATACGGCGTGCTGCTTCGCCAAGATCACGGCAACCACAAACAAATGGAACAGTGTAATCATTTTTATTTAGATGGTACTCTTCATCTGCTGGTGTTAAAACTTCACTCTCATCAATATAATCAACACCCATTGCTTCAAGTACTCGGGCTTCTACGATGTGTCCGATACGTGCTTTTGCCATAACTGGAATAGAAACCGCATTCATAACTTCTTCAGTAATTCGTGGATCTGCCATTCTTGCTACTCCGCCACTTGCACGGATATCAGAAGGAACGCGCTCCAATGCCATTACAGCTACCGCTCCTGCTTCCTCTGCTATTTTTGCTTGCTCAGCATTCACAACATCCATAATGACGCCGCCCTTTTGCATTTCAGCCATACCTCTTTTTACACGATCCGTACCTGTTTTCATTGTTAAGCCCCCTTAGATGATTTTAAACGTATCTACTTCTTTTAACAGGAAAATCTCTAATTTTCACTTATAAACTTGCAATTACCGTGCCAATATTAAAAACACCTATTTGTTCACTATTTGCGGAAACAATATGCAAAATTTATTGGCACTATCCTTGTTTTTTTGCACGTAAACTGCAAAAATTATGTTGAATTTTAGAGGTAATAGAATTTGCCACCAAATCATTTGTATTACTAAACTAAATTTCCTGTTATATAGAAAAAACCTTGATAACACAATGGTTACCAAGGCTCTTTATGAATGACCTGTGAGGGGTTCGAACCCCCGACCTCAACTTTGTCAATGATGGATATACTTTATGATTATAACAGTTTAATTATGAAAGTATTGATAAGACAGGGATTTCATTAAGTCTCTTAATGATTGAGTTTAAGTCCTTTTTCAAAATATTTAAATTTAGATTGTGTCAAGCCCCTAAACGCTCTGGTTCATTATTTAGCTCACCATTTACGGAAGATTGTCTTTTATCCTTAAAGAGGAAGAAGAATACTACTGCGACGATTGCCGCAACTACTGCCGGATAAGTCCAGAAAGCTTGCCATTGAGCAAGAGAAGCGGTTCCAGTTTCCGTGACTGTTTGATTAAAGAGATTTCCAGCAAAATAGGATCCTACAAACATACCAATACCCTGAGTAAACATAATAATTAATCCTTGCGCTTGACCCTTTATTTTTTCATCTGCCACTTCATCAGTATAAAGGTATCCTGAAACAAAGAAAAAGTCCCAACATAATCCGTGTAAGGCAACACCAATATACATTAATGGTACGATTCCTTCAGGTGCACCAAACGCAAATAACGACATCCGTAATACCCATGCGAGCATGCCAACTAAAAACATCCATTTGAATCCTAATTTGCGATAAAAAAAAGGAAGTAATAACATAAATATCACTTCAGATATTTGACCAATTGTCATAACGGATGAAACATCTTTCACTCCAGTATCACCAAGAAATACTGAGGTAAAAGACATGTATGTTGCATGATCTAGAAAAAGCACTGTTGTACATAATATAAATACTAAATAGTAACGATTTTTTAACAATTGCAGTGCATCAAGAAAAAATATGTCTCTTAGTGATAACGGTTTCCCTTTACCAGACGCCGGAGTGTTTGGCAAGGTAAAACTGTATAGGCCAAGCAGAATTGACATAACAGCACCGATTTGTAGAGCAACTGGGCTACCTGAAAAACCAAGGCTTCCAATTAAAACGCTTGCAACGATAAACCCAAGAGTTCCGCATACACGTATAAATGGAAAGGCTTTAACAGGGTTTTGAACATTATGAAAACTTATATTATTCGTTAAGGAATAAGTTGGATTAAAACACAACATATAAAGAAACATTAGCCATAAAAAAGCGGTTCCATTATTTGAATAGATTTGTGCCGGAAGAAACCATAACAAGATACCTCCAATAATATTAACAATCCCTAACATTTTTTGAGATGGAAAGAATCGGTCCGAAATCATACCTATGAAAATCGGAGAAATAATAGCTGCAATACCACCAATCGAGTACGCAGTACCAATTATAGAAGATAGTCCATGTTGACTAAGAATATAACCCAAAGTAGCCAACCATGTACCTAGGGTAAAGTATTGAAAAAACATCATTGCTGAGAGACGTGTAATTATATATGAATTACGTTGCAAATTTTTCACTCCTATTAATAAAATTACCAGGGTTTTACCACTAAAAACTTATCTGAACTGTGTACAGCAGTAAATCGATCAATGGACTCTGTATTCATTTTTCATGTGGCAGGATGCAGATGCCTTAGCCTCTCTTTCCTGCTTGTGAAAACAACTCATTGTGCATTTCATTCTTTTTGAATTAAGACACTCTACTGAAAATACCGAATCTTCCTTTTTTGACACCATCTCAAAAGTAAACGATTTTGAACAATTATCACACGTGTTGACATAAGATTCATATTGTTCTTCTATTTTCTTACCACAATTTGTACAAGTTTTACTTGGTAAATTCTTAAAAAATTCTGTCATTTTAATCAGCATTTTCATTACCTCCACTTGTCTCTAGTTTTACTCCCCGTAGTAAAGCGTTTTCTTTTTTGTTTTTAAAAAACCTTTCCCACTTAAGAAAAACCTAGCATTGCTGTTTCTAACAAAAATATATTTTTATACCGATTCTGTTATGATTCTACAGAATCGGTATATTCTAGCTTATATATCTTGAAATCCAATTTACCATTTTTTAAGTCCCAATAATTTCTCACCTAATTCAGTAAGTTCAGCTCGTTGGTATTTTTCTTTCTCCCAATTTCGAGGATCTCCCAGGAATGCAATTCCCTCTGGAATCTCTCTATCTCTCATTTGTGTAATTCTCCATTGTTTTAATTCTTCATTGTGTTCCTGTGCCGGGAACATAGAAATGTATTGATGAATATTTGGTGTATTCGAAACATTTTTACGTAAACCATGTGGTTGCATGACATGGAAAATTAACAAGTCTCCCGCTTTCAAAGTTACAGGTGTTGGTGTATAGCCTGTATAATCTGGGTGATAAGGATCTCTATCTGCAGGTTGAGTTTTTACCCACTCAGGAAAATCTTTAAATAACTCAGGAATGACATTCAATCCACCATTTTCTACATCCGTATCTGTTAAGAAAAGAATACCCTGAACATTTACTGGAAGCGGATCTAATGAAGTATCACCATCCCAGTGGATAAATCCTTCAAATTCAAAAGTTCCTGGTTTATTAGGGAAGCTCATGTTACATCTGTCAATACTTGTCCATAATTTTTCTGTTCCCCAAATATCTACAAACGCATCGTATACTTTTTGATAGGAACGATTGTCCCAGAAGTATTGATGATTATATAACTCCACCATTCCAGCTCCACGGAGTTCTGGCATTAGATGCTCACGAAGTGGTGCTCTGTACCAGGTAGAAGGATCAGTAGGATCTTTTTCTTCAAAATCCCAAATAAGGTTAACAGTTCGATCTATATACTCTTTTGGAACAACATTAGGAACGACTACGTATCCGTTTTCTTTCCAAAATTTAAATTCCTCTTCCGTTAACACTCTTAATGGTTCGTTGTTAGGACGTTCATTCAATGGAATATCAATCTCAAGAATATTATTTACTTTTGTTTTAGCCATTTTTAAAATCCTCCTCTATCGGGGTTAGATGTTTTATGTTGTATATTAAATTAATCCACTTACCCTATACCAAAACGCTTACTAATGCTGCCAAGATGATACACGCAGTAGCATCTTTGATAAATAGGTTAATCTTTTGTTGTCAGTTTCACTATTGTTTTTAAGTAACCTGACAATTTAAATATACTATTGTCATAGTGGTAATACTATTAACTATCGTGTTGATTTGATAAAAAAACTACAATATATTGCTATTTGACGTTATTCATTTGAAAAATGAACAGGTTAAAAATCGGATTTATCATGGAGATTTCAAAAAACCAGAAGGAAAGGCAAAATAAACATCACAAGAAATAAAGAAGACTTAGCATAAAAAATTAATAGGGAGAAATTTTAATTATCAATTCAAAAATTCAATATATTGTTGTAGCACTAAAAAAACTATAACATCTTGCTATCCGAGTAAGATTTCCAACAAAAATGTTGTCCCTTTTTAAATGGTTAACATTTTTTCCTGACATATAGAACACTCTCGTAATAGCATTCTCGTAGATAAAAAAAAGACTGTCTAAAAAGGTCTATAATTAACGACCTTTTCGGGCAGCCTTTCCTTTTTCCTTTTAACGAATATTTTTTAATTTATACTTTTGATTCTAGTTTTTTGATTCAATTCTTATTTAATACCTTTATGTTGTGAGAACTTCTTCTTCATTCGTGAATTCAATCGTTTTGCTTGTTGCTGCAGATTCATAAATAGCCTCAAGTATTCTTGTAACCTGGTATGCTTGTTCAGGAGTGACAACCGGTTCCTTGTCTTCAAGAATCGCATTAATCCATTGACCAAGTTCACGATCCGCATCTGATTCTTCATTTGGTGAGTGGTAAGAAATCTCTGCGGCATTTTGTAATTTCGTCTCAATAAGCTGCCCATACATTTCACCGTTAAAGACTAATTCGTGTTTATTTGTTAATTTGTTTCTCCTCATTTCTGCTCCGCCTTTAGTTCCTGACAAAGTGGTCATTGCTTCGCGCTCATCTAAAGTATTCAGTAACCAAGCCGTCTCTAAATAAATGGTTGCTCCGTTTTTCATTTTTATAAAAGCAAAAGCAGATTCTTCTACGTCGAATCTATTCGGATCCCATGGTCCGAATAGATTTGCTTGATTTTGGTTTTTTAATTTGTTAAAAGTAACTCCCGTAACCGTATCAACTTCATAGTTATTCATACACCAGAATGTCAAATCAAGCGCATGTGTTCCGATATCGATTAACGGCCCTCCTCCCTGTAATTCTTTATTCATGAATGCTCCCCATGTTGGAACACCACGACGTCGAACAGCATGAGCTTTTGCTACATAGATTTCTCCTAAATCTCCTCTATCACAAGCCTGTTTTAATAATAGCGAATCTACTCTAAACCGATTTTGATAAGCAATAGTTAATTTTTTTCCTGATCGCTTTGCAGCATCTAGCATTTCTTTTGCTTCCTTTGAGCTAGTAGCCATCGGTTTTTCACACATGACATGCTTACCTGCATCGAGAGCTGCAACTGTAATAGGAGCATGCAATGCATTAGGCGTACACACATGGACTACATCTATATTGCTATCTGCCACTAACTCTCGGTAATCTGTGTAAATCCTTGCATTTTTACTGAATTTTTCTGCAGCATTACGTGCACTTTCTTCATTTCCACTACAAAATGCAACTACTTCTACCTTATCACTTAACTTTATTAAGGCCGGCAGATGTTTCTGTAAGGCAATTGCCCCACAACCAATGATCCCAACTTTTAATTTATTCATGGGTAGACCTCCGCATCTTTCTTCCTGTTTAGATATTTAGACCTGTCTGTTTGATAACTTCAGGCCAACATAGTTTTAACCTACGGCAAATCGTTGTACTATACACTTGCCCTTTTTTCTTCAACAAATCATAATCCCTTTGAGTAGTTGAACCAATTCGAAGCAATTCTTTTTTTAAATTTTCAAGAGTTTCTTCCTTTGATTTCAAACAATTCACCACCATTTTTTGTTGAAAGTGTTTCTTTCGCCAGCCAGGCTCCGCCAAGTACACCAGCATCATTACCTAATGTTGCAACAACTAGTTCCACACCTTGAGCAACTTTTGGAAAAGCAAATTGAGCAAATTGCTCTTTCAAAGGTATCATCAAGCTATCGCCCGCATTCGAAACGCCGCCACCAATAACAATTTTTTTCGGATTTAAGCTGTTAGCTAAATTTGCCAGTGATAATCCTAAATGGAATGTTACTTGGTGAATAATACGTTTTGCCGTTTGATCACCTTCATTTACTGCATCAAAAATTTGCTTCGAAGTAACCGTTTGATGTTTAGTATAATAATCTTTTAATTTACTAAATTCTTCAGTATGAGTGAGCTCTTCTAAAGCCAGACGGACAATTCCTGTAGCAGATGCTACCGTTTCTAAGCATCCCTTTTTCCCACAATTACAAAGAAAGCCGTCTCTTGGGATGGATGTAATATGACCTATTTCCCCACCAGCTCCATTTTCACCGTGAACGATCTTGCCATTGACGATAATGCCGCCTCCAACACCAGTTCCTAAGGTTATAAATATCAGGTTTTTAGCACCATTACCCGCACCTTTCCACATTTCACCGATTGCTGCCAAATTTGCATCATTCTCAACAACTACAGGCAAGGAGGTTTCCTGTTTTAAAATGTCTCGTAAAGGGAAGTTGTCCCAGCCTAAATTTACAGCCACTTCAATCGATCCGTTCTGAACATTTACAGGACCCGGTGCTCCAATTCCTATGCCAATTAACTTATTTTTGTTTTGCTTCAATACTTCTAATTGTTGATCAATTAATCGGCTAATTAGGCGCTTAAAACACGTATTTTAGTCCTTAAACCGTCGTTTTCTCTCCTTGTATTCACGGTCTCTTTGACGCCCATTTTCTTTCTCGGCAAACTCTCCGCATTTCTTACAATATCGCTGTCGATTGCTTTTTCGTTCGTAAGGCTGCTGACAACTATCGCAATAATTGCCTGACATGGTAACACCTCGCTCCGACCAATAAAGCACCTCGACTTTATGGTCGCCAGGAATGACGCAATTTTCTGCGTAAGAGCAACGGCCTCCATGCTCACGAAAGTAAACGCAGGTCCGATCGCAATTGGCGCCAGTTTCGAGAAAACATTTACCGTCACCGTCATAGGTCGCACAATTGGAGGAAATAAATCGTTGAAGTTTATTCATCGTCTGTTACCTCCGCCGCTTTCTTTTCCAGGATGTCACGGACGACCAATCGGATTGTCTCCATGCTTATGTCGAAATTTTTTCTTGGAGACGCCTCAAATAGGATTAAGAGCGTTAATTTCTCGATGTACTTCGTTTTCTTTTCCTCATCCATCTTCTTGTAGTTGCGAAAAACTGTATAACTTTCCACAAATTCAATTACTTGATGAAAAAACAGTTCAATTGGGTCTAACTCGTCACACACTGTTCCTCATCCTCTTCTTCGTATTCTGGCTCCGACAGGTATACAAGCATGCCGTTTTCGTACAGTTTCGCTTCTCTTGTGCCTTCAAAATTGTTGCAATTGTAATGGTGGACATTAATAATTTCGTATTTCATCTAGTTCAGCTCCCCGTCGAATAATCGCATCTTGTTCACAATTTCGAATAATCCTTCATCAACTTCGCAAGCGGTTAATATTCGTGTTTTTACTCTAGTTGAAATTGGACTAATGCCAGCTTCTATCTTTGTTAATAAAGATTCACTAATTCTGAGTTTTTCGGACATTTCTTTAATTGATAAGTCCGAGCGATAGCGTAAGATTTGCAAAGTTTTTCCGTTCAAGTCAATTCAGCCCCTTTCAATAAATTTCAATTGAACCCAATAAAAACGGCTTTTTGGCCATAAAAAATGCACCAGTCGTTTTGACTAGTGCGATAAGGGTAATAACAACTGTCCAACTTGTTATTTGCCCTCATACATTCGGATTTTATCCCTTTTTCAAATAACCTTATATTTCGGCTTAATTTTTCCGTTGATTCCATAGTCGATTGTAGGAACCTTTTTCGCCATTTTTTCGGTCAGATGGACTTCTTTTTCTTTCCTCATCCGTTCGGCTGTCTCGTCTCTTTTCGGTCGGTACTTATCGCGGTAAAGCGCTAGGTATGTTCCCGTTTTTTCAAACCGATCATTGGCGTCCATCTGCTCCTGACGACATTTTTCGGAGCAATATTTCGTTTTACCCCTTCGTTTGAATAGCTGGTTACAGTTCCAACATCCGCAAACTTTATAGCAGTCCGGAATATCAAGAGGTTTTGACGGAATAAATTGCAGCTCAATCTCCGCCCATTCTTCCCGTGATCGTTGCGAAATGTTCATTCGTTCGATATTTTCGTGTGTCTTGGCTAGTAACGCGCTCATTAACGACAATTGGTTTGGGATTTCCATAATTGGATGATAGCCCCCGTTTCTCATAAATTCCTCGATAATGTCGTCCGTTTCAGCCATCAGCCAATCTATATCGGAGAACTTAGCGTTTACTTTTACTTTAATTCGATTTAAGCGTTTCTTTACTTGCAATGTTGCTCCTTCCCGTTTTTCCATCAGTCGTTATCCCCTTTTGGCAGTTCATGCCTGAATTAATGTTACACGCTCAATTAGGTGAACACTTATCTCTTGTTTTCTTTTAGAAAAGAATATCAGCGAATAATACCATATACGCATTCACTGAATCGTGGCGTCTAATGTAATGAGACGCAATCTTTTTAAATCTCGTTCTTTAAGTCTCGTTATTTATATCTAGTTAACACCTAGATGACACGCTTGTTACCCTTGTTGATTAGGTGAACATTACCATGTTAATCCGTGTAACCATTTTCCTGCCTCCATTTCCGCATTCGTTCTGCAGCGGCTTTCCTTCGATTATCGCATCTCTGTATTGCCTCTTTGTAATTTCCCCAGGCGTCCGGAAACGCAGTAAAAAAGTCATCATCGGTCAATGGAATAAGCGGCACATAGTATCCTTTTTCAGGAGGAAAATTAATAAGCCCGACTTCCTTTAAATCATCTAAGTGTTTGCTCGTAGTATCCGGAACCTTCCCGTATTTGACCGACAGTGTTTCGAGCGACGGAAAAGCGAAACCTTCTTGCAGATTGTAATAATCGATAATTAACGCATATAGAAATAGTTTGTCAGCGTTAATTCTATCGTGGTGAATATAGTGTCTGGCATCGCTAGGCAACGGTATAAAGTGCTTACCTCCTTCCGTTGGCGTCGTTTTGTTAAATACCTTCCTTTCCATTTCGCATCCCCTCCGTTAATTTTATTTATGTGAACGCGGATTGGCCGCGGAAAAAACCTTACATCCCATTTGACGTTTTAGAAGGCATTTTCGGACAGTAAAAAAAGCTCTTACCTTAAAATAAGGATAAGAAAGAATAGTCGCGCGGCCTTTTCAATACGTATGTCGCACGAACTAAGATAACTGCGCACCTTTCTACCCTTCATGCCTCGTAAGAAACTATTTTCGGACAGCAAAAAAGAACTTTCTATAAAATAATAGGAGCGAGCAAACAAAGCTGCGCAGTTTTTCGCAAAGTATCCCTTTACTTTATAAAACGCGTAAATATATAAAGTCGCGCAGACCTTCAATAATATGTCACGGAAGAATTTAATTTCGGACAAATAAAAAAAAGACGAGGTTTCCCTCGTCTCATTCAATCGGCCAGCTGCAACGGCACTTCGTACAAAGTCAACGCTTGTCGGTCGTTAACTTTCCAAGAAAAGTCGCTCACTCACCAAGTCATTTTTTCCGCTTTACACCTAGCATATCTTAATAAATTCTACAATCGTGGCATTTTTCTGCAACAAAAAAGACAAGGAAATCCTCGGCTAGATATTTGAAAAATTGTGAAGATTTGCACTAAAACTACTATGAAAATTCACTTCTATAACATTGGAAAAAGGCAATACTAAAGAAGACGCAGCTCATTCATTTTTTAAAAAAGGAAGAGAGCGACAATTCATTGATCTATTGTTAATAAATGAGTTGGATTAGGATGCTTCTGGTTCTTTAATTGATACGATATAACCAAAACTTTCAAGTCTTCTTAAGGAATGCCGAACAATAGATTGCTGTCTTTGTTTATCGAAGTAGTCTTCGCCTAAATCTACATACATTTCTTTACGGGTTAATAGATAATAAGCGATTCTTAACATCGCATGGGCTACTACTATTCCAGCTTTTTTCTTCCCTTTTCGTGATGCTGTACGTCTATACAGTGCTCCGAGATAG